>JBEEJZ010000056.1:0-5276 GCA_041168905.1 Pseudomonadota bacterium
GTTGGGGGCCGTCTTCGTCGGCATAGACGTTGTAAGTGACGCCGTTGTCCCGAATTTGGCGTTGCAGGCTGGCCGCGCGTTGGTTCAGGTCGCCCAGACCATCGTCTTCAGACAGCTTGAAAAACTGGTCCCAGGCCTCGCTGGCGGTCGTCGCACTCACGCCTGCCGGGCTGTTTGTGAGTTCGTCGAAATGCCCCGCCAGCGCCGGGTCCGCAGGTGTTTCAACTGGCGTGCTGGGTGCACGCGTGGTCTGCCCTTGCGCCTGTGCCTGTGCCTGACTCAGCGCCGCCAAGGGGCGGGCTGGGTCGGGTGGGAGGAGGTTGGGGTCAGCTTTCACGGCCAGCGAGTATGCCGCAAACAAAGACCCGCGACATTGTCAGAAGCGCCGGCTCAAACGCGACGCAGATCACGCGTGAACGGGAACTCCTTGCTGCCTGCGACCTTGATCGTCGCCGGTGGCACCTGCGTCACGCCGGGTGTGTGGCCCAGGGCCGTGAAGCGCGACAGGCGCCGGCTCTCGGCCTCGTAAGAGTTGACCGGGAAGCTGTCGTAGTTGCGGCCACCCGGGTGAGCCACAAAGTACTGGCAACCGCCCACCGAGCGCTTCATCCAGGTGTCGATCACGTCAAAGGTCAGCGGGGCATGCACGCCGATGGTGGGGTGCAGGCTCGAGGGTGGGTTCCAGGCCTTGTAGCGCACGGCGGCGGCAAATTCGCCCACGGTGCCGGTGCTGTGCAGAGGCAGGGCCTCGCCGTTGCAGGTGATCACATAGCGGCTCTCGTTAAGGCCCTTGACATGCACCTCGATGCGTTCCAGGGACGAATCCACGTAGCGTGCAGTGCCGCCAGCCGAGCTTTCCTCGCCCATCACATGCCAGGGTTCCAGGGCGTTGCGCAGGGTCAGCTCGATACCGGCAGCTTGCATGGAACCGATCATGGGGAATCGGAACTCGTAATGCGGCGCAAACCAGCTGGGGTCGAAGGCGTAGCCCGCCTGCTGCATTTCTGCCATCACATCATCAAAGTCCATCTTGATGAACGAGGGCAGCATGTAGCGGTCATGCAGCTCGGTGCCCCAACGGGTGGCTGGTGCCTGGTAGGGCGTGTGCCAGAAGCGCGCCACCAGCGCACGGAGCAGCAGCTGCTGCACGATGCTCATGCGGGGGTGTGGTGGCATCTCGAACGCACGCAATTCCAGCAGGCCCAGGCGGCCCGTGGCCGAGTCGGGCGAGTACATCTTGTCGATCGAGAACTCGCTGCGGTGGGTGTTGCCGGTCACATCGATCAGGATGTTGCGCAGCGTGCGGTCCACCAGCCAGGGCGGCATGGACTGGCCATACAGCTCGCGGTTGGCGTAGATCTGCTCGATGGCGATTTCCAGCTCATACAACTGATCGTTGCGGGCTTCATCCACGCGGGGTGCCTGGCTCGTGGGGCCCACGAACATGCCGCTGAACAGATAACTGAGCGACGGGTGGTTGTGCCAGTACAGCAGCAGGCTGGCCAGCAGCTCGGGCTTGCGCAAAAACGGGCTGTCCGCGGGCGTGGCGCCGCCCATCACAAAGTGGTTGCCACCGCCGGTGCCGGTGTGGCGGCCGTCGGTCATGAACTTCTCAGCCGACAGGCGCGACTCAAATGCCGCGTTGTACAAGAACTCGGTGTTGTAGACCAGTTCTTTCCAGTGGGTGACCGGGTGGATGTTGACCTCGATCACGCCCGGGTCGGGGGTCACTTGCAGCAGTTTCAGACGTGGGTCGCGCGGGGGCGGGTAGCCTTCCAGAACCAGTTTCACGCCTTGCTCCTTGGCCGTTGCCTCGATGGCGGCCAGCAACTCCAGGTAGTCTTCCAGGCGCTCCAGCGGGGGCATGAAGACATACATGACGCCGGACTTTTGACCTACAGCCTCTGCCTTGGGGCCGCTGGCGCGGCGGGGGTCACGCACCTCCACACACAGTGCGGTGCGGGTGATCCAGTGGGCAGATTCCTGCCGATCTGGTGCGCGCACAAAGTCCGCAGGTTCGGCTTGCCGGGCACTGCGTGCCTGGGTCGACACCTCGCCGGCCTGGCCCGCTACCGCCTGGGCGCCTTGCAACTTGCGCGTGGCCTCCACGGCGCGGGCGGGGCCAGCAAGGTAGCCCGCGTTCGCGGTGGGCGACGCGCCGGCTGCCAAAGCGGCGCCGCGATAGCGAGCGGCCAGTGTGTCGTGACTGGGCAAGCTGCTGCGCGGGGTGCTGGGGTCCTGCTCTACCAGGTAGGGGTAGTCGCCCTGGCTAACCCAGGGCAGCGAATCCAGTGGCAGACGCAGCCCCATGGGGGAGTCGCCAGGCATCAGGTACATGCGCTCATCGCGGAAAAACCAGGGGCCTGTGGTCCATCGGGGTCCAGCCAGGGCAGGTTGATCAGCCACCTTGACGGGCAGCACATAGCCCACCACCGAGTCCAGCTTTTGCTCGAACACGCGGCGCAGGCGCGCCCGCTCCATCTCGTCGTCCAGCTTCGAGTTGAAGGGGTCCACATTCACGGGCAGGCGACGCTCGCGCCACAGGTAATACCAGACGTCTTCGAAACCGGCCTGAATGAAGGCGTCGGTCACGCCGAGCCGGGTGGCCAGGCCGCGGATGAATCGGTCGGCATCCGCACTGGTGTAGTTTGATGGCTCGCGTTCGTCGGCAAACAGGCCGGGGTCGGACCAGACCGCTTGACCATCTGCGCGCCAATAAATGTTCAAGGCCCAGCGCGGCAGTTGCTCGCCGGGGTACCACTTGCCCTGGCCAAAGTGCAGAAAGCCGCCCTGGCCGTATTCGTCGCGCAACTTGTGCACCAGCTCGGTAGCAAAGCCGCGCTTGGTGGGGCCCAGGGCATCGGTGTTCCATTCGGCCGCGTCACGGTCGTTCACCGCCACAAAGGTAGGCTCGCCACCCATGGTCAGGCGCACGTCGCCGGCGATCAGCTCCTGGTCCACAGCGGCACCCAGGGCCATCACGTCGGCCCACTGTTCTTCGGTGTAGGGCTTGGTGACGCGCGGTGATTCGTAAATGCGGGTCACAGCCATGTGGTGCGCAAATTCGACCTCGGCCTTGTCCATCACGCCTTCGATGGGCGCGGCGCCCGAGGGCTGCGGCGTGCAGGCCAGCGGTATGTGCCCCTCACCGGCAAGCAGGCCCGAGGTGGCGTCCAGCCCGATCCAGCCGGCACCGGGCAGGTAAACCTCGCACCAGGCGTGCAGGTCGGTGAAGTCGACCTCGGTGCCGCTGGGGCCATCCAGAGACTTCACATCCGGCTTGAGCTGGATCAAATAGCCCGATACAAAACGCGCCGCCAGACCGCAATGCCGCAGCAGCTGCACCAGCAGCCAGCCGGAATCACGGCAGGAGCCCGATTTCAATTTGAGCGTTTCCTCCGGGCTTTGTACGCCGGGCTCCATGCGGATCAGGTACCTGATGTCCTGGTGCAGCATCTGGTTGATGTCCACCAGAAAGTCGATGGTGCGCCGCTTTTTCAGGTTCACTTTGGACAGGTAAGCCTTCACCAGGGGAGTGAGGGCATCGGCCGCCAGATAGGGCGCGAGTTCCTGCTTGAGCAGTGGCTCGTAGGTAAACGGGAATTCCTCTGCCGCTGGCTCCAGG
Source organism: Pseudomonadota bacterium (assembly GCA_041168905.1). GTDB lineage: Bacteria > Pseudomonadota > Gammaproteobacteria > Burkholderiales > Burkholderiaceae_C > JBEEJZ01. The sequence continues at coordinate 3,626 of JBEEJZ010000056.1, forward strand.
AAAAAGTCGAATGGGTTGTAGACCGCCATTTCGACCACGAGATCGACGGTGACCTTGAACTCCTGGGTTTTTTCGGGAAAGACGAGGCGGGCCTGGTAGTTGGCAAACGGATCCTGCTGCCAGTTCAAAAAGTGGCCGGTGGGCTCGACCTTGAGCGAGTACGACAGCACTTTGCTGCGGCAGTGGGGGGCCGGTCGCAGGCGGATCACTTGCGGGCCCAGGTTCACCAGCCGGTCGTACTGGTAGTGGGTGACGTGGTTCAGGGCAGCGTGGATGGACATGGAGGCTCGTTTATCTAAGGGTTCTGAACACGAAAGTGCGGGTTGACGATCGCCAGCCCGCAGTGACCCAGTAAATGTAAGCAAAAGCCGAGCCACGTTGCCGGCGTGAGGCCAGGTATCTGGGCGGCGGGGTGGATGGGGCAGTTAGCATGTGTACATGTCTCTCACTGCAACTTCGGGCTTCGCACCTGCACGCTTGGGTTTGCCCTTGCTGGGCTGGGTCGTGGGTTCGGCGCTGCAGTTGCAGCAGGCGCAGTGGCTGTCCACCTGGCAAGACGCAACCATCGCTGCAACGGGTGTAGCGATGGTGTGGTGGGCCACGCGGTGGCGGTGGCATCAATGGGGCAAGGCGCGTTGGGCCGCTGCCGCAGCGCTCTTGGTGGGCGCGGCTCTGGTGGCCTATGCGGTGACGGACCTGCGCGCCCAGCGCTATGGCTTGCAGGCGCTGGACCCCGGGCTGGAAGGGCGTAACTTGCGCGTCATCGGCAGGGTCGAGGCCATGGTGCAGCAAGACGAGCTGGGCACGCGCTTCAGGTTCAGGCCCCAAAGCGCCTCGCTGGATGGCCAGCCTGTGACTGTGCCAGCACGGGCGGACCTGGCCTGGTACGGCAATACCGTGGACGGCGGTCGTGATGGACCCGGTGGCATGCTGGACATTTGGGCCCAAGCCCAGGCAGGCCCGCAGCAGGTGAGACCGGGAGAAATCTGGGGCCTGACCGTGCGCTTGAAGGCGCCGCACGGTGCCAGCAACCCCATGGGCTTTGATTACGAGCTGGCGATGTGGGAGCAGGGTGTGCAGGCCGTGGGCTATGTGCGCACCGGTGCCAAGGACGAGCCCCCGCTGCGCCTGGCGCAAACCCATTGGCATCTGGTGGAGCAAGGGCGCCAGCGGGTGCGCGACCATATTTCTGCCACGGTGTCTGATCGGCGCTACGCCGGGCTGATCGCCGCCCTGGTGGTGGGCGATCAAAGAGCCATCGACCGCAGCGATTGGGACATCTTTCGGGCCACGGGCGTAGCCCATTTGATGAGCATTTCAGGCTTGCACATCACCATGTTTGCCTGGCTGGCTGCCGCTCTGGTGGGGGCGATCTGGCGGCGCTCGGTACGTCTGTGTCTGGCTTTCCCGGCACCCCATGCGGCCTTGCTGGGCGGGCTGCTTTTTGCCGCGGCCTATGCCGTGTTTTGTGGCTGGGGGATACCAGCGCAGCGCACCCTGCTGATGTTGCTGACCCTGTGCCTGCTGCGCCTGACCGGACGCCAGTGGCCCTGGCCCCAAACTTGGTTGCTGGCCTGCGCGGTGGTGGTGGCACTGGACCCCTGGGCTTTGCTGCAGGCGGGTTTTTGGCTCAGCTTTGTGGCGGTGGGGA
>JBEEJZ010000057.1:0-19778 GCA_041168905.1 Pseudomonadota bacterium
GCGCCTGCCGACATAGCTGATACAGCCAAGCAAACTCAGGTAGGGCATCAACACCGACAGGGTGACGGTGAGGGCAACCCACAACCACTCCGCACGGTCCAAACGAGCAAGTACCGCCAGGCAGAACAGAAAACCGACCACGTAGGCGGCCACCCAGTACTGCAAGCCAGGTAATTGCCCATTGATGCGCCGGTAAGCAAAGAGCAGGAGGGTCATCATGCCTACCAGCATGGCAATGACCGTCAGGAGGATGGAGTTTTCCAAGGGGCGCCTTTCATGGCGTGATCATGCACCCCTTGCCGTTCCAAGTGGCGCGATGCAACGATTGTGCATGATTGGGCGCGCCCGCCTGCCTTGTCAGGCCTCGATAGACACCCCAGCCGCAACCAGCAATACCAGGCTGTGTGCTTGTACCGGGTAGCGTGTCTCACCCTGACCCTGCCAACGGGCCACGCCACGCGAGTGGGTGGTGTCGAGCACAGCTTGCCAGACCCCTGCCGGGAGCATGAAGCCCGTTGGCGCGGGCTCCGGGTTGATCAGAATTAGCAGCGGTGCCCGTGCGCGGCCAGGACGGCCAATCAAACACCCCAAAGCCCGGTCCTGCGTGTGCTGCCAGTCACCTCCCTGCAAAGGCTCCCCACTGGGCTGCAGCCACGCCAGGTCATGCAGGCCTCTGGGGTCGGTGAGCCCGCTGTACCAGTGATTGGCAAAGGGCAGGGTTTGCTGGCGCAGGGAAATGACCCACGCGGTGAAGTCGATCAGGTCGTCGTCGGCTCGGGACCAGTCGATCCAGGTGCGATCGTTGTCCTGGCAATAGGGGTTGTTGTTGCCATGCTGGGTGTGTCCCAGCTCGTCGCCCGCACACAGCAGCGGCGTGCCTTGCGAGAGCAGGGTGGTCGCCAGCAGGGCGCGTTGCAGGCGGGCACGCAGGGTATTCACTGCCGGGTCATCGCTGGGGCCCTCCACACCGCAGTTGTGGCTGAGGTTGTGGCCATGGCCGTCGCGGTTGTTCTCGCCGTTGGGCTGGTTGTGGCGATCGTTGTAACTGACCAGGTCACGCAGGGTAAAGCCGTCGTGTGAGACCACGTAATTGACTGACTCGGCCGGTGCGCGCTGGCGTGCCTGGTACAGGTCGGATGAGGCACACAGGCGCAGGGCAAAGTCGCCCCGGGTGCGAACGGTATGGTCCGCCTTGATCCAAAAGGCGCGCATCACGTCACGGAAGTGGTCGTTCCACTCCAGCCAGCCGCGGGCAAAGCCGCCCACCTGGTAGCCGCCGGGTCCGATGTCCCAGGGCTCTGCAATCATCTTGACGCGCGACAGCAGCGGGTCTTGCGCCACTGCGGTAAAAAAGGCACCGCCGCGCTCAAACCCGTGGTCGCCCCGACCCAGCACGGGAGCCAGATCAAAGCGAAAACCGTCCACATGCATCTCGCCCACCCAGTAGCGCAGGCTGTCCATGACCAGTTGCAGCACCCGCGGCTGACGGATGTCCAGCGTGTTGCCGCAGCCGGCCAGGTTTTCGTAAAACTGGGGCGCATCCACTGGCAGCCGGTAATAGCTGGCATTGTCCAGGCCTCGAAAGCTGAGGTGCGGGCCGGTCTCGTCCGACTCGGCGGTGTGGTTGAACACCACGTCCAGCAGCACCTCCATGCCATGCGCATGCAAGGTTTTGACCATGTGTCGGAATTCGTTGCGCATCGCCAGCCCATCGGTGCTGGCGGCGAGCCGAGGGTTCAGCGCAAAAAAGCCCAGGGTGTTGTAGCCCCAGTAGTTGCGCAGGCCCATCCTGGCCAGGCGCTCCTCGTCAACGGCGTAGTGCACCGGCAGCAAGCTGACGGAGGTGACGCCCAGGCGCTTGAGATGTGTCAGGCTAGGTTCGGCAGCCAGGCCCGCGTAGGTGCCCCGCTGCTCTGCGGGCAACTGGGTTTGGGTTTTGCTGAAGCCCTTGACATGCACTTCATAAATCACGCTGTACTGCAGCGGAATGCGCGGGGGGCGGTCCTTGCCCCAGTCGTAGTGGTCGTGCACCACCCGTGCTTTCAGTGCGATGGCCGCGTTGTCCCGGCTATCCTGGTGCAGGGGGTGAGAGCGGTCACCACCAAAGTGCTCGTCGCGCCACGCAAACGAGCCCACCACCTCGCGGGCGTAGGGGTCGAGCAGCAATTTATGCGGGTTGAAGCGGTGGCCTTTGTCTGGCCGCCAGGGACCGTGTGCCCGCAGCCCGTAGATCAGGCCAGGCTGCGCACCGGGAAGGTAGCCATGCCACACGTCGGCGGTGTGCGCCGGCAGGCGCAGGCGCGTCAGCTCTTGTGTGCCGGTGTCGTCGAAGATGCACAAGTCCATGGCTTGTGCGTGCGCCGAAAATATTGCGAAATTGACGCCTTGGCCGTCCCAGCTGGCGCCCAGGGGCCAGGGCTGGCCGGCTTCTAGGGAGTGTGTCAGGGTATCCATTCGAGCATGACCGTGGCCAGTGGCGGCAGGGTCAGAACGATGGATTGAGCCCGGCCATGGCAGGCCACGGCTTCTGCAGTAGCAGCCCCGTTGGGCGTACCCACATTGCTGCCGCCATAGTGGGCCGAGTCGGTGTTGATGCGCTCCTGGTAAGTGCCCGGGTGCGGTACGCCGATCCGATAGCCGTGCTGGACCACGGGCGTGAAGTTGCACACCACCACGACACAGCGGTCAGCTTCATGGCCCCGGCGGATGAAGCTGAGGACGGAGTGTTCGGAGTCCGAGTGGTCGATCCACTCAAAGCCCTCAGGCGAGACATCTTTCTGATGCAGGGCGGGCGTGCTGCGATGCAGCTGATTCAGGTCGCGCACCAGCTTTTGGATGCCGGCGTGTTGTGGGTTGTCCAGAAGGTGCCAGTCCAGGCTTTGCTGGTAATTCCATTCCCGCTCTTGTGCAAATTCGCAGCCCATGAAGAGCAACTTTTTGCCAGGATGCCCGAACATGAAACCCAGGTAGGCCCGCAGATTGGCCAGTTTTTGCCAGCGGTCGCCCGGCATTTTGGTCAGCAGCGAGCCCTTGCCATGCACCACTTCATCGTGCGAGATGGGCAGCACAAAGTTCTCGGTGAAGGCATAGACCAGGCCAAAACTCATCTCACCTTGGTGGTGTTTGCGATGGATGGGGTCGCGCGCCATGTACTGCAGGGTGTCGTGCATCCAGCCCATGTTCCACTTGTAGTGAAAACCCAGCCCGCCGGCAAAGGTGGGGCGCGACACGGCCGGGAAAGCGGTGGACTCTTCCGCCAGGGTGATGGCTTCGGGGCGCTCCACGCCCACCACTTCGTTCAAGCGCTTCAGGAAGGCAATGGTTTCCAGGTTTTCTCGACCGCCGTAATGGTTGGGTATCCACTCGCCGGCTTTGCGGCTGTAGTCGCGGTAGAGCATGGAGGCCACCGCATCCACTCGCAGGCCGTCCACGCCGAAGCGCTCCAGCCAGTACAGGCCATTGCCGATCAGGAAGTTGCGCACCTCGGTGCGGCCCAGGTTGTAGATGAGCGTATTCCAGTCGTTGTGAAAGCCCTCGCGCGGGTCGGCGTACTCGTACAGATGGGTGCCATCAAAGCGGCCCAGGCCGTGCGCGTCGGTGGGGAAGTGGGCTGGCACCCAGTCCAGTAGCAGCCCCAAGCCGGCCGCGTGGCAACGTTCGACAAAGCGTTCAAAGCCGTCCGGACCGCCAAAACGTGCCGTGGGAGCGTACATACCGATAGGCTGGTAGCCCCAGGATCCGTCAAAGGGGTGCTCGCTGATGGGCAGCAGTTCCAGGTGGGTGAAGCCCATGTCTGCGGCATAGGGCACCAGGCTGTCGGCCAGTTCGTCCCAGGTGGGCCAGCGGGTACTGCCGTCTGGCAAGACGATGTGTCGCCATGACGACAGGTGCACTTCATAAATGCTCATGGGGGCGTCTAGCGCGTTGGCCGCGCGGCGCTTGTCCTCTGAAGGCTTGAACTGCGGCATGGGCGCCACCACGCTGGCCGTGGCGGGGCGCATCTCGGCCGCGCGTGCATAGGGGTCAGCCCGTGCGGGCAGGATCTCGCCGGAGCCGGAACGAATTTCGAACTTGTAGCGCGCACCGCAGGCCACACCCGGCAGGAAGATTTCCCACACACCACACTCGCGCCGCAGGCGCATGGGGTGGCGCCGGCTGTCCCACAGGTTGAAGTCGCCCACCACGCTGACGCGTGACGCATTGGGCGCCCAAACCGCAAAGCTGGTGCCTGCCACGCCGTCCATGGTTCGCTCGTTGGCACCCAGCACCTCGTAGGGACGCAGGTGAGTGCCTTCGCCCAGCAACCAGACATCCATGTCGCCCAGCACAGTGCCAAATCGGTAAGGGTCATCCAGCAGGGACTGTTCGCCATTTCCCCACATCACGCGTAGGCGATGCGGTGCGCTTGTGGCAGCAGGGACCTCGCTCTCAAAAAAACCATCGGCGTGATGTTGTTTGAGCGTACCCAGGACGGTCTCCTGGGCGCCATCGACCACCTGCACCTGCAGCGCCGTGGGCAAAAAAGCCCGGTAGGACACCCGGCCCTCACCTGCCGGCTGGGGGCCCAGCACAGAGAAAGGATCGCCGTGGCGGGCTGAGCAGATCAGCTCGATATCGTGGGGGTTCAACATGGAGCAATCCTCGAAGGTGGGGCTAGACGAATCTTCAGATACTAGCGCGTCACCGGGGTCAGATTCCAGATCTGGCGTGCGTATTCGGCGATCGTACGATCCGAGGAGAACACGCCCATGCCGGCGACGTTGGCAATGGCCTTGTCGCACCAGGCCTTGGGTTTGCGGTACAGCGCATCGACGCGTTGCTGGGCTTGGATGTAAGACTCGAAGTCGGCCAGCAGCAGGTAGTGGTCGCCCCCCCACAGCAAGGAATCCACCAAGCCACGGTAGCGACCGGGTTCGCTGGCGCAGAACTGGCCTCCAGAGATCGCGTCCAGCACCGCCTTGAGTTCGGGGGTTTGGTCGTAATAGCGCATGGGCTGGTAGCCGCTTTGGCGCAGGGTCTGCACCTCTGGGGTTTTGAGGCCGAAGATGAAGATGTTGTCGTCACCCACGTTTTCGCGAATTTCGATGTTGGCACCGTCGTCGGTGCCGATGGTCAGAGCGCCATTCAGGGCCAGCTTCATGTTGCCGGTGCCGGAGGCCTCGGTGCCAGCGGTGGATATTTGCTCGGACAGGTCAGCGCCGGGCATGATGACCTCGGCCACAGACACACCGTAGTTGGGCAAAAACACCAACTTGAGCTTGTCGCCGATGCGTGGATCGTTGTTGATGACGTTGCCCACATCATGAATCAGATGAATGATGGACTTGGCGGTGTGGTAGCTGGAGGCGGCCTTGCCGGCCAGGATGACCGTGCGCGGCACCCAGTCCGCATCTGGCTTGGCCAGGATGGCCTGGTAACGCCACACCACGTGCAGCACGTTCAGCAGTTGGCGCTTGTACTCGTGGATGCGCTTGACCTGTACGTCAAACAGGCTGTCCGGGTTGACGGTGATACCCGTTTGGGCCTGAATGTAATCAGCCAGACGCACTTTGTTGGCGCGTTTCACGGCCATGAATTTCTTCTGAAATTTGGCATCAGTTCGCAGCGGGGTCAGGCCTTGGAGCTGGTCCAGATCGAGACGCCAGTCGCTGCCCAGGGTGCTGTCGAGCAGGCCGGCCAAGCCCGGGTTGGCTTGCGCCAGCCAGCGCCGCGGCGTCACGCCGTTGGTCATGTTGGTAAAGCGCTCGGGCCAGATGGCGGCAAAGTCGGCAAAGATGGTTTGCACCAGCAGGTCGGAGTGCAATGCCGACACGCCGTTGACCTTGTGGCTACCCACGATGGACAGGTTGGCCATGCGCACGCGGCGTTCGCCGTGCTCGTCGATCAGCGAGAGGCGGGACAGGAAGGCGTCGTCGCCCGGGCGGTGCTGGGCCGCCATCAGCAGAAATTCGTGATTGATGCGGAAGATGATTTCGAGGTGGCGCGGCAGCACTTGCTGCATCAGGCTCACAGGCCAGGTCTCCAGTGCCTCGGGCATCAGGGTGTGGTTGGTGTACGAGAAGGTCTGGCCGCAGATCTTCCAGGCCTGGGCCCACGTCATGCCGTGCTCGTCGCACAGCAGGCGCATCAGCTCTGCCACGCCGATGGCCGGGTGGGTGTCGTTCAAATGAATGGCGACTTTGTCGGCCAGGTTGTCCAGGCTCGGGTGTTCGCTCAGGTGCCGCGCAATCAGATCCTGCAGCGAGGCGGTCACGAAAAAGTACTCTTGCTTCAGACGCAGTTCGCGCCCGGCAGGGGTGCTGTCGTTGGGGTACAGCACCCAGGAAATGTTTTCGAAAGCGTTTTTGGAATTCGCTGCACGGGCGTAATCGCCGGTGTTGAAGGCGCTCAGGTCGATGTGCTCGGGCGCCACGGCTTTCCATAACCGCAAGGTGCTGACGCGATCGGTGCCATGGCCGGGGACGACCATGTCGTAAGCCTTGGCCGCCACTTCTGCACCATGACGCCACACCGAGGTGCCGCCAGCGTTTTCAACCCAGCCACCAAAGCGCACCGGGTAGGTGATGTCGGCACGGGGGAATTCCCAGGGCGTGCCGTCTTTCAGCCAGGGGTCAGGGTACTCGACCTGTGCACCGTTTTGGATGCTCTGTGCAAACATGCCGTACTCGTAGCGGATGCCGTAACCAAAAGAGGGCAAACCCAAGGTGGCCATCGAGTCCAGAAAACACGCTGCCAGCCGGCCCAGGCCGCCGTTGCCGAGCGCCGCATCGGGCTCGCGGTCGGTGACCTCTTCGAGCGAGTGGGCGTGCGCCTTGATGCCCTTGGCAGCCTCGTCTGTCAGATTCAGGGCTGCCAAGGCGTTGGACATCGTGCGGCCCATCAGGAATTCCATCGACAGATACACCACGCGGCGCGACTTTTCAGCGTGCTCGCGGGCTTGGGTTTCAACCCAGCGGCGCGAAAGTTGCTGGCGTGCCACCTGGGCGACCGCTTGCATGAGTTCTGTGGTGCTGGCATTGGCCGGAGAGACGCCCACTTGGCTTTGAAGTTGTTCTTGAATTTGGGCTTTGAGAGCGGGCGCAGCGGCCTTGGATACGCGGGTCATAGGGAGGTCCTTTCGGGGGCGTATGACGGAGGAATGCCACCGCCTGGGCGGCACTCAAAAACTTGAAAATGATTCTCGCACGCGGTAACTTGCTGGTAACCGTGGGGCAGAAAGACGCGTTTAAGATGCAACTTGCGTGCCCATAAATTAACGAGGAGACCCGATGAATCCCCAAGATCTTGCGCAGAGCATCAATCTGCCCAAACGCGCTGTTGCGCTGGTGCTGGCCGGTGGCCGTGGCAGCCGCCTGATGAATCTGACCGATCGCCGTGCCAAACCGGCGGTGTACTTTGGCGGCAAGTTCCGCATCATCGACTTTGCACTGTCCAATTGCCTGAACTCAGGCATACGCCGTATCGGCGTGATCACCCAGTACAAGTCACACAGCCTGCTGCGTCACGTCCAGCGCGGCTGGGGGTTTTTGAAGTCGGAAATGAATGAGTTTGTCGATCTGATGCCCGCGCAGCAGCGTGTGGACGAAGAAAGCTGGTACCGAGGCACAGCAGACGCGGTTTATCAGAACCAGGACATTCTGGCCTCGTATGGCGCTGATTACATCGTGGTGCTGGCGGGCGACCACATCTACAAAATGAATTACGCCCTGATGCTGGCAGACCATGTGGCCAAGGGGCGCGACTGCACGGTGGGCTGTATCGCGGTGCCACGCAGCGAGGCGTCCGCCTTCGGTGTGATGGCGGTTGATGAAAACGACATGGTGACCGAGTTCATGGAAAAGCCGGCCGACCCGCCCGCCATGCCGGGAAACCCCGACCAGTCCCTGGCCAGCATGGGTATTTACATCTTCAACGCCCGCTACGTGTACAAAGAGTTGGAGCGCGACATGGCGGACCCCGATTCCAGCCACGACTTTGGCAAGGACATCATCCCGCGTGCGGTGCGCCTGGGCCATGTGGCGGCCCACCCCTTTGCCCTGAGCTGCGTGCCGAACGCCGGCGACACCGAGCCCTACTGGCGTGACGTTGGAACCATCGACGCCTTCTGGGATGCCAATATCGACCTGACCGCCACCGAACCCAAGCTGGATCTGTACGACCAGCGCTGGCCCATCTGGACGTATCAGGCCCAGTTGCCCCCCGCCAAGTTCGTGCACAACCAGGATGAGCGTCGAGGCCAGGCGATTGAGTCCCTGGTGTCCGGGGGCTGTATCGTCTCGGGTCATGTGTCACGTTCGGTGCTGTTCTCCAGCGTGCGCGTGCATTCTTATGCCAGCGTCAGCTGGTCGGTGCTGATGCCTGGGGTGCAGGTGGGGCGTGGCGCGCGCTTGACCCGCGTGGTGGTGGATCGGGGTTGCCAGATTCCGGCGGGCATGGTGATTGGCGAGGACGCCGAGCTGGACGCCAGCCGTTTCCATCGCAGTCCGAATGGCATCACATTGGTCACCGCTGAAATGTTGAGGGCTCTGAATTCATGAAAGTCCTGCACGCTGCTGCTGAAGTTTTTCCGCTGGTCAAGACGGGAGGCCTCGCCGACGTGGTGGGCGCCTTGCCGGAGGCTCTGGCAGCAGCGGGTGCAGATGCACGGCTACTCTTGCCGGGCTTCCCGGCCATCCTCGACGGCCTGGAAAAGCCGGTCAAGGTCTGTGAGCTGGGGGCCGTGTTTGGCGCAGGGAGGGTCACTCTGCAAAAAGGGCGTCTGGCCCACAATGGCCTGGTGGCCTATGTGGTGGATGCGCCTTATCTGTATGGCCGCCCAGGCAATCCCTATCTGATGGCCAACGGCAGCGAATGGCCGGACAACCTGCAACGCTTTGCCCTGCTGGGCTGGGTTGCGGCCCACCTGGCCGCCGGAGAGCTGGACCCCAAGTGGACGCCCGATGTGCTGCACGCCCACGACTGGCACGCCGCCTTGGCTTGTGCCTACCTGGCCTGCCACCCGTCCACCACGGCGGCCACGGTTTACACCATACACAACCTGGCTTATCAGGGCTTGTTTGACTCGGATGATTTCCACCTGCTGGGCCTGCCTGCCCGCATGATGGTTCCGGGTGGCCTGGAGTTTCACGGTCGTCTGTCGTTCATGAAAGCCGGCTTGAAATACGCCCAGAGGGTGACCACGGTCAGCCCCAACTACGCCCGGGAAATCGCGACCGATGAGTTCGGTTGCGGCCTGGAAGGTGTGATCCGGGCGCGGGGCACCGATGTGTCCGGCATTTTGAACGGCGTAGATGGCGCCATCTGGAACCCGGCCACCGACGCCCTGATTGCCGCGACTTACCAGGCCGACACCCTGGCTGGCAAGGCCGAATGCAAGGCCGCTTTGCAAGCCGAGATGGGCCTGCAATCTGATCCCCACGCGCCCTTGCTGGCGGTGGTGAGCCGCTTGACGTCTCAAAAAGGGCTGGATTTGCTGCTGGCTGCCTTGCCGGCCTTGCTGCAAGACCACCATGCGCACCTGGCGCAACTGGTGGTGCAGGGCAGTGGCGACGCGTCGCTGGAGGCAGCTTTCAAGCAGGCCGCTGCCCACCACCCGGGCCGTGTGGCAGTGAGTTTTGCCTACGACGAGGCCCTGGCGCACCGCGTCATCGCCGGGGCGGATGCCATGCTGGTGCCTTCGCGTTTTGAACCTTGCGGACTGACACAGCTTTATGCCCTGCGCTACGGCACAGTGCCTATCGTACGCAACGTGGGTGGCCTGGCCGACACGGTGGTCGATGCGTCTCACGAGGCGGTGCAGGCGGACACGGCAACGGGCTTCATGTTTGGCCCGGCCACTGCGCCGGCACTGGCCAGTGCCATGGCCCATGCCATTCATGCTTATCACCAGCCAGCCCACTGGCAACGGCTGATGCGCAGAGGCATGGCGCAAAACTTCTCGTGGGCGGCGGCGGCAAAACAGTATCTGGCGCTGTATGAAGATGCTCTGGCGCATCGCCATGTGGCCCGAAACAGGCTTCACGTGGTTTGAGCTCTGTCGGCATTTTTCAGCCACTCTGACACTCAATTTCGATATCTACAATCATTTGCGCCTGGCGGGATAGACCCGCTTTGGCGTCTGAACCAGGGGAACTTTGATGCAAGTAGCAGCTTCCATTTACAAGGCTTACGACATCCGGGGCATCGTGCCCAGCACAGTGAATGAAGAAACCGCCGAAGGCATCGGCAAAGCCTTTGGCACCATTGCCTTGAGCCAGGGCGAAAAGACCGTGGCGGTGGGACGCGACGGGCGCTTGAGTGGTCCCTCACTCAGCGCCGCTCTGATCCGCGGCCTGGCGTCGGTAGGGCTGGAGGTGATTGATGTTGGCCTCGTCACCACGCCCATGCTGTACTTTGCAGCCACCACCTTGTGCACCAGCGGCATACAGGTTACCGGTAGCCACAACCCCAAGGATTACAACGGTTTCAAGATGGTGATGGCGGGTCGCGCGATTTATGGCGAAGACATCCAGGCCATCCGACGCATGATGGAAGACGAGAGCTGGGTGCTAAAGGCCGGCGGTTCGGTGCGGGCCGTGGATGTGTCTGCCGACTACCAGGCACGCATAGCCTCCGACATCACGTTGGCGCGCCCCATGAAGATCGTGGTGGACTGTGGCAACGGTGTGGCTGGTGCCTCTGCGCCCGATATCTTTCGCGCCATTGGCTGCGAAGTGACCGAGCTCTACAGTGAGGTCGATGGCAACTTCCCCAATCATCACCCCGACCCCAGCAAGCCAGAGAACCTGAAGGACCTGATTGCCGCGCTGCAAAACAGTGATGCCGAACTAGGCCTGGCCTTCGACGGTGATGGTGACCGACTGGGTATCGTCACCAAGCAGGGCAACAACATCTTCCCGGACCGCCAGATGATTTTGTTTGCGCGCGATGTGCTCAGCCGCGTGCCCGGCGGTCACATCGTGTTTGACGTGAAATGCTCGCAACGTCTGGCCCCGGCCATTGAAGCGGCTGGCGGTCAGGCCCTGATGTTTCGCACCGGCCACTCGCTGATCAAAGCCAAGATGAAGGAAGTGAACTCGCCCCTGGGCGGCGAGATGAGCGGCCACATCTTCTTCAAGGAGCGCTGGTATGGTTTTGACGATGGCACGTATGCAGGTTGTCGCCTGCTGGAAATCGTCAGCCGCGCCCCCGACGCCAATGCCGTGCTCGATGCCCTGCCCACCAGCTTTTCCACCCCCGAGATGAACGTCCGTGTGAATGAAGGAGAAGCGCCTGGCTTGGTAGCCCAGGCAGTGGCCCTGGCCAAGTTCGACGCGTCGGCCAAGGTCAACACCATCGACGGCCTGCGTGTGGACTGGCCCGATGGATTTGGCTTGCTGCGATCCAGCAACACCACGCCTGTGCTGGTACTACGCTTTGAGGGCCACACCCCCGAGGCCCTGCACCGCATCGAAGCCGAGATGCTGGCCTTGCTACGACAGGTCAAGCCCGACGCTAAGTTTGAGGAAGCGGCGCATTGAGTTTCAGCGAGATGCGCTGATCAGCGGCGCTGGGCCAGACGAATCAATGTGCTCACCAGCGCCTGATTCTCCGGCCCGCTTGCCTGCGTTCTGGTGGGTGATCGAGCCCACTCCGCCAGTACCGCCTGCGCAATGTCTGTGCTGCTGCTGACATTCAAGGCGAGGCCTTGGTCGTCGAGGTCGGCATAGCTTTCGGAAAAGTTCCAGACATTGGGGCCGTGCAGCACACGGCAATCCAGCGCCAGTGGCTCGTGGGGGTTGTGCCCGCCCACTTCGGCGAAAGATCCTCCCATCAGAGCGATGGGCGCCAATCGGTACCACAAGCCCATTTCTCCAATAGTGTCTGCGACGTAGACAGATGTGGTGGCCTCCAGAGGTTCGTGTGCGGACCTTAGACGGCAGCTGCTGGGGCAGGTCTTGGTCACTTCAAGCCCACGATCTCGCGCGCGAGGGGCAATGATGAGCAGCGCGTCCGGTTGATGGCGCAGCAACTGCTGGTGCGCGCTCAGGGCCAGCGTCTCCTCGCCCGGGTGACTGGAGGCGAGCAGCCAGATGGGCCGATCTCCCAATGACTGTTGCCAAGCCTGCAGTTCAGCCAGGTCGCAGCCCAGCGGAGGGGCCAGATTCTTGATGGTCCCGGTGACTGACATTTGCTCCGCACTGGCTCCCAAGGCCATCAGGCCCAGTCGACTCTCCTCGTTCTGCACCCAGATGGCAGTGAAGCCGGGGAGGAGCGCGCTGTAAATCCATCGCCCCCAGCGGCGTTTTCTGAGCGAGTTCGCATCGAGCCTGGCGTTCACCAGAACATGCGCAATATGTCTTTGGGTTGTGGCGTCTATCAGGGCGGGCCACAGGTCCATTTCGCACCACACAGCCAGAGCGGGCTGCCAATGGTTGAGAAAGCGACTTACCACTTTGGGCACGTCGACCGGCGCAAACTGATGGGTACAGCGGGGAGGCAGACCCGATTTCTGCAAGGCTTCGCCAGAGGTTCTCGCTGTGGTTGTGATCAGAAAATGCGCCTGCGGCCATTGCTGCCCCATTCTTGCAAACAGGCCGGCAAGTGCCATCGATTCCCCCACACCCACGGCGTGACCCCAGATGAGGGGTCCGTCGGCCCGGTCAGGAAAACTGCGCCCCAGTTTTTGTTCGAGGCTGCAGGGGGTCTCTTTTCCTCGCCGCAAGCGCCTCGCCAATCCCCAGCGCCATACCGGTGCGAGCAGTCGGCTGGCCAGCAGGTAGAACGCTAATGACCAGGAACGAGTCACTTCGTTTGAGCCTCCAGCCAAGGAATAAAAACCGCCATGTGCTTGGCCGTCGACCCGGCATGGTCTGCGTAAAAAGCTTCTGCTCCTGCCATCGCCCTGGCGTAAGCGTCTGCCGAGCTGAAGAGTTCAACGACAGCATGGGACAGGGATGTGATATCCATGTGCTGCTGGAGGACGCCGGCAGCCAGCGCTTCAACGCCCGGATATTCAATCCCCCAGATGCTGGGGCCGACCATCACCGGCTTTTTCAGTGCCAGCGGTTCAATCACATTGTGAGATCCCATGGGGACGAACGAAGCACCCACCACCACCACGTGTGCAAGCGCAAGATAGAAGTACATCTCACCCAGCGAGTCCCCCAGAAGCACATCCATGTCGTCGATGTTGAAGAATTTGCTGTTGATTTCCAGCTGACCGCTGAGCGCCTGGCTGCGTCGCAAGACCCTCAGGCCCGATGTCTTTAAGAGTGCATCGACGGTGTCAAAGCGCTGCGGGCTGCGTGGCACATAAACAATCAAGGGTTTGGCTAAGCCCAGGTCGTGAAGCTGTTGCCTGACCTGATGTATGGCCTGGATGAACTGCTCATCCTCACCCACGATCGCGCTGGCAAAAGCCAGCACCGGTCGGGACTCGCGTTGCAGCTGCCAGGTTTCAACCATCCTCGCCCCGGCAGCCAGTTGATCACGTGGGATCGGCAGGTCAAAACGGGTCTCCCCGACAACTTCGACGTGCTCGCAGCCCACACGTCTGAAGCGCTCTGCATGCGTCTCAGATTTGCACATGACCAATTGGTAGGCAGGAAAGATCTTGGCCCTGAACCCGCCCCACTTGGTGTCTCGTTCAATACTTTTTTTGGGGTATTGGGCATTGGCCATGCACAGCGGTACACCGCTGCGTCGAATGGCGGTCAAAAGCGCGGGCCAGGTGTCGATTTCCGTCATGACGGCGCACCGCGGTTGTACGCGCTTGATGAGACGCCGCACGCAACTGCCCAACTCAAACGGCACATAGGTCACTGCCACTTGCCCGGCTGCGATGGCACCTGCAAACAATTTTTGTGCGCTAGTCCGGCCGGCCGGCGTCAGGGTGCTGATGAGCACCGGGTAGCCCGCCGCGAGCATGGCCTGCACCAGTGGCGCTGCCCCGCGCATTTCACCCATAGAGGCAGAGTGAACCCACACCGGTTTGTGCAGCGTGGTGGGTGCCAGGCCCCAACGTTCAGACCAGAATTGCCTGTACAAAGGCTCCCGCTTGCCGCGCTGCCATAAAAACGCCAGCAGAAACGGCAGCAGGAGCACCCACAGCCATTCGTAGGCCGATATGGCCAGACGCATCCCCAGGCCGGCCGGGAAGGGCTGCGATGGTGGAAATTTATTCACGGGCTGTCGGGGGGTATGAGATTTCAAGAGCGCGATGCGGGCGGTGTGCAGGGTGCTGCGGCTAGCGGGGCGTCAGTATACTTATCGCCTCCATGAAGCCCCTACGCCACACCGCGCGCTCTTAGTCGATGCATCGGACTCCATCGTCCTGGACTGCCATCATTCCCCTGAGGGCGGGCTCCAAAGGTTTGCTGGGCAAAAACACCCGCGTCCTGGCGGGTAAGCCACTCTACGTGCATGCAGTGGATGTGGCATTGGCGGCAGGGGCAGCGCGTGTCGTCATCTCGACTGACATTGCCCAGGTTCTTGAGGCGCAATTGCCTGACCGGGTAGAGGCGCTGGCCAGACCGCCAGAACTCTGTGGGGACCAAGTGCCCATGGCACCGGTCCTGGTACACGCGCTGCAGGCATCGGAGAGTTCGGGCACTGTGGTGCTGCTGCAGGCCACATCGCCCTTGCGCCATCGTGATGACGTCATGGCTGCCTTGCGTGTGTTTGATGCAGGGGACTATGAGCTTGTGATGTCGGTCACCGAGGCGGACCGTGGAGTCCTCAAGTGGGGACGGCTCGACGGCTCCAGGTTTGTGCCGCTCAGTGAGCCAGCGTTCTGTTTTTCAAATCGGCAAAGTTTGCCGCCGGTGGTGCGTCCCAACGGTGCCATTTACGTGTTTCAAGCCGAGTGGTTTGTTCGCCGAGGCGGTTTTGAGACCGAGCACATGGGCGTCATTGAAATGCCAGCACAGCGGAGTCTGGACATCGATTCCCTCGCTGATTTTGAACGTTGTGAGGCGGCTTTGGCTGCTATCAAGCAAGGAATGTCATCATGAAAATTGCAAATCGGGAAATTTCTCTGCGCCACGCGCCATTGGTAATCGCCGAGATCGGCATCAACCACGGCGGTAGCCTGGAGGTGGCCAAATCGATGGTCACGGCCGCTCATTTGGCTGGTTGTGAAATGGTCAAGCACCAGACCCACTTTGTGGACGACGAAATGACCGATGAGGCCAAGTCGATTTTTCCGCCGAATGCGGACAAGTCGATCTGGCACGTCATGCAAGAGTGCGCTTTGGGTAAGGACGACGAAATCGCGCTGAAAAAGCATGCCGAATCGCTGGGCATGATCTACATCTCGACGCCTTTTTCGCGTGCAGCAGCCGACTTCCTGAATGAGATCGGAGTGGCTGCGTTCAAGATTGGTTCGGGGGAATGCAACCACTTGCCCCTGATCCGGCACATCGCCCGCATGGGCAAGCCCGTCATCATGAGCACCGGCATGCAAACCATCGAGAGCATGAAGCCGTCGGTACAGATACTTGAAGACGCGGGCATTGAATATGCCTTGCTCGAATGCACCAACCTCTATCCGTCTCCCCCCGAAATTGTCAGCCTGCAGGGCGTTACCGAGTTGCGCAAGGCCTTTCCGAACGCTGTGGTCGGCTTCTCAGACCACAGCATCGGCCCCGAAATGGCCCTGTCGGCTGTAGCCTTGGGGGCCTGCATACTGGAGCGTCACTTCACCGACACCCGCTACCGCAAGGGCCCCGACATTTCGTGCTCTATGGACCCGGCCGAATTGCGCTTTCTGATCGACCGGTCCAAGGAAATCCACACCGCGCTGAACAACCCGAAAGTCCGCACCGCACCCGAAGAAGACGTTTACCGCTTTGCACGTGGCTCTGTGGTGGCCGACAACGACCTGCCTGCCGGCCATGTGGTCACCGAGGCGGACATCTGGGCCCGGCGGCCCGGTTCCGGCGAGATTTCGGTGCAGTACTTTGACCGCTTGATCGGTGCCCGATTGACTCAGGCAGTCCAACGCAATCAACAGCTGCGCTGGACCGATTTTGATTGCGTGGAGAAGCCGCGATGACGGATCTGGCTGCGCCCGTCACCGGCAAAAAGCTCCTTTTTGTGACGGGCACCCGGGCGGACTTTGGCAAGCTGGAGCCCCTGGCGCATGCAGCTCAACAAGCCGGATTCGACATCAGCTTCTTCATCACCGGCATGCATATGATGAAGCGCTACGGCGAAACCCGGCTGGAAGTCAAACGCTTTGCTGGCGCCGAGTTTTTTGAATTCGTCAATCAGCGTGAGGGCGACGCGCTCGACTTCATTTTGTCCAAAACCATCCTGGGCTTTTCTGATTTTGTGCACGAGCATCGGCCCGACCTGGTCATCATCCACGGAGATCGGGTGGAGGCACTGGCCGCTTCCATCGTTTGCGCCATGCGCTACATCCGATCGGCCCACATCGAAGGTGGCGAGGTGTCTGGCACCATTGACGAGAGCATTCGCCACTGCAACACCAAGCTCTGTGCCACCCACTTTGTGAGTTCAGAGTCTGCCCGTCAGCGCGTGCTGGCGCTAGGCGAGGCACCGGAGCGGGTTTACAACATCGGCTCGCCCGAGCTGGACACTCATGCCCGCCCCTCCGGTGTCACCATCGAGGAAGTGAAGGCGCGTTACGCGATTCCTTTTGCCGACTACGGCATTGTGATTTTCCATCCGGTCACCTCAGAGGTGGACACCATCGGGGCGCAAGCGAAATCGCTGTTTGCCTGCCTCGAGGCCAGTGGCAAGAACTTTGTGGTGATCGCACCCAACAACGATCCTGGCACCGATGAAATCTTTGCCGTCATCGAAGCCCTGCCCAAAGAACGTTTCCGATTGATTCCGTCGATGCGCTTCAACTATTTCTCGGAGCTCATGAAAAATGCGGCTGTGATGGTGGGCAACAGCAGTGCGGGTGTGCGGGAGGCGCCGTTTTTAGGTTTGCCGAGTTTGGATGTGGGGACGAGGCAAAGCAATAGGGCGCAAGCAGAATCCGTTCGGACCTGCTCTGCTTTTGATAAACAAGCAATTAACCGTTTTTTAAGTTCGTGTTGGGGATCGTGGTCAAACGAGGATCAAGCCTATGGGCAGGGTCTTGCTTCTATTCAATTTGTACACACAGTCAAGTCGTCTGCTTTCTGGCAAATTGGTTTTCAAAAATGACTCATGTGCAACGTGCTAACGCAGTCGCCTTGCATGTAGGTGTGGCGGGTTGTGTATTGCTAGGTTTTGCTATTCCCACTTCCCGTGCTTTGTTCAACATTGCTGCCCTGTTGATCATGGTGGGTTGGATTTTTTCTGGCCGAGTGAAAGAAAAATGGCTCAGCATCAGCCAAAACTTATTGTTTTGGCCAGTGGTGGGTATCTGGACCATGTTGCTGCTGGGGGCTTTGTATACAAGTGCGCCCTGGCATGATGTCTTGGAACACTGGGAGCGGTACAGCAAATTCTTTTTAATGCTGATGATCATCAGCTTGCTCACTGACCAGCGACACAGGCGTTGGATGTGGTGGGCCTTTATCTTCGGTTGCAGTGTGGTGCTGGTGTCCACCTACCTCAATATCTTTTTTATGCTGCCCTGGTCAAAGACAAAAAACCTCGGTTTGGGAGTCGATCACGCGGTGTTTATCGATTACATCGCGCAGAGTCTGGTGATCGCATTGTTTGCTGTAGTGCTCTGGCTGTGGGCACGCCGCCCCGGAGTTTGGCCGTTGCGCATAGCACTATTTCTGCTTTGTGCCGGCGCCTTGTTCAGCATCACCCATCTCACTACAAGCCGTATTGGCTATGGCGTTGTTTTAAGTCTTGCCGTGCTGGTGCCGCTGCTTAGCGTGCCACGTCGATGGGCCATGATGACGGCGCTGCTAGCAGGCGTAGCCGCATTGGCAGTATTGTTGTTGACTGATCTTGCAAGCGCGCGCGTGCAGCAGGTGTTTAGCGAGGCGGCTGCATATAAGCAAGGCGACGTATTCACTTCTACGGGTGCACGCATGCAAATGTGGCGTACGTCTTTCAACTTGTGGATGCAGGCCCCTTGGGTAGGACACGGTACGGGCGCCTACCACGAGCTTGCCAAGGAGGCGTTTGCTAACGACACCATGTGCAAGATTGGCTGCTTTCATCCGCATAACCAGTTCTTGTTTTTTGCGGTGGATCACGGGTTGGTGGGCGTGCTTTTATTTGTCTCTTACCTGGCCGGGGCAGTGGTGATGTCCCTGCAGCGCAGCCAAGCCGAGAAAACCCTGTTTCTGGCCTTTTTGGCCATATTGTTCATTGACGCTTTGGCACACGGACCGCTTTGGCTTTTTATGGAAGCTTATTTTTCATTCGGCATCATGGGCCTATTGGCAGCGGGTCCCTCGGGTTTATTTGGGCCGGGGGTCACTTCGCTTGATGCCGCTGGAGCACCTGCCGAAGTTCATTGAGCACAGATTTTCCAATCAACTCCGGACGTTTGCTGAAATATGTGTTGAGTGCCTGCAAGGCCAGAAGGTTGGCATCGTCAGCAGATTTTTTCAAAAAAGGTAAGCCCAAATCTCGCACCATGAAAAGCGGTGCGGTCGCCATGATGTTTTGGGACCGAGTGATGGCAGAGGCTAGGGCCCTAGCGTTGGCTTCCCACGTCGGGTGACTTTGATAGCTGGCCAGTAATGCCAGCCGTCGAGTTGCAAGATGGGAGTCGTTGGTGCACAAATCTTCGAGTGCCTGTCTGAGTTCCGTTCCTTGTGCATGCTGCAGCCAACTGTCAAACTGACTTCGGCTGAAGATGGCATCGCAAGCAATGCCGGCGTCCATTAAATGGTGAGTGAAGCGTCTCTCGCCACGGCGTATGGTCGCGAACTTGCTACTGGTTGCCTTGTAGTCCCGCCAGAATTCCTTGAAGGCCGGGCTGCTTAACACCGGGTCTTTGAAGTGCCAAAAAAATGATCCCATGAACGGTCGCCTCTTGCCCCGCATTTTTTTCTGATCGCGTGTCGGCTCGAGCTGGAATGCGCCCACAAACCCAACTGGACTAGCTTCCATACGGTCTAGTAAGTCGCAGTCGCGATGCAGCGGAAACCAGATGCTGTCGTTCAGTATCAGCATTTGCTTGACGGGCTGGTCCGATCTCATGACCGCCAAGACGCCATCTTGGTAACCGCCAAAGTCATAGCCAAAATTTTTTCTCACCATGACTTGCCAGCACAGCGCCAAAGTCCGGGCGCTATCCTCAACACTCAGAGGACAGTTACTCACCAGCAGCGTGCTGTAGCCCTTACTTTGAAGATGTTCTAGCGTCAGCAAGGTTGACGCTGTCAGGCCATGGGGTTGAAACACCAGGTAAACAGCCACTTTGTCCGAGCAGCTATGCGCCGGATTGATTTGGACATTCAAGGTGCGACCTGCGTCGCGTTTGCGTTGCCAGCGTATGAGGGGCTCATACACATTCATGATCCAGCTGTTGATCTGGTTCACCACGCGTAGCAGCTCGCGTTTGATTTTTTTTCTGTGGATCTTCATGCAAAAAGCGGCGCCAAGCACGGCTACCATCTGGACGAAATTAGTATGCCCTAGTCATAGATCGGCGCTGATGCATCAGGCCTTGCTGCGGCGGGCCAGCCTCTTGATTTTGGGGTGGACAGAAAAACCGGCACTTCACTTGCCAGTGGACGCCGGACGTCATTGGGACATACATGAGCGTTTCTTTGTGGAAAATTCAACGCGAGCTGCGCCGTCTAGGGAGCCAGTTGCTGGAGCCCTACCGCCAGATCCGCGATGCTTTCTTGCGCCTGGATTACCGG
>JBEEJZ010000058.1:0-3993 GCA_041168905.1 Pseudomonadota bacterium
AGCCCCGAGGTCTTGACAAAGGACACCGCCAAATCGGCTTGGTTGGATCGCGCAAAAGCGGCCGACAGGTGCGGCAAAAAATGGTCGTCGCCGCCCGTCACCAGCTGCTGGCCTGGCCCCGCTGCGCGAAAGGCCAAGGCGTTGGTCCAGCTTTCAGTGCGGTCAGGCCGCTGGTCTTGGGTCTGCCACACCTCGATGCGCTGAAACTCGGGCATGGCCCCCAGCCACGCACGCACGGTCGGCTCGTCCGCATCGGTGAACCGACGCCCATCGTGCGAGCGCTCACCACTGCCCAGCTTGTAACTGACGTACATGCGACCGCCCGCTTTGAGTGCAGCCCACAGCTTGGACAACACCCTATGCATGTCCGAAAGGGGCACATGCAAAAGACTGGCGCAACACCAGATCGCATCGTATTGGGCCACCTCGTCCACATCCTCAAAGCGCCGAACATCCACCACAAAGCCACAGTGCTCACTGGCCCGCTTGGCCAGCTCTTGCGAAGCATCAAATGCGCTGACGGTGAAACCCAAATCGGCAAATGCGCGTGCATCACGCCCAGAGCCACAGCCTGCATCCAAGATGTTTGCGCCGGGGGCGAGCTCGTTGAGAAAGCGTTCGTAAATCGGACTCATGTCCACCCGTAGGGTTGAGCTGAAAAATTGCTCGGCGCGGTCGTTGTAATAACCAACGGATGAGGATGGATCGGGTGGGTTGGTCATGTGTGGGGATTCAGGCGGCGCGTTGGTGTTGCTTTTGATTGTCCGCAATTTTCAATGTGGTTTCTGCAAAGGTGTAGCCGCCAAATTCACCATGTTGTCAGTTTTTCAATTTGGTAAATATGAGTGAATGCTTGCGGCTGAGAGCAGTCCATCAATCGTCGCATGTGACTGACCGCAACCGACTTAGAGAAGTCGTAGCCTCAGTTAGTCTTAGGGTCCGAATGCCGACATTTAAAGGCCAGTGGGTAAATGCATCCTATGACGGCGTATTTGTGTCACTAGAACATCCACTGTTGCTTCATTCCAAAGGCAAGACCAACAGTGCCGCATTTCAAGGAAGGCAAGTAAGGTACGATCACTTGATAATCATTAATAAGTATTCATATTCAATGAGGGGGTTTATGCAGATACGCCAAATCAAGGTCGCGCGCTTTCGCGGAATCAAGTCGCTCGACTGGAAGCCGGGCTCGCCCTTCTGCTGCTTGATCGGGCCAGGCGACTCGGGAAAGTCCACCGTCCTAGACGCGGTCGAAGCCGTGCTTTCCTCTCGCTGGTTCGCCTTCACCGAGCCAGACTTCCTCGCTTGCGACACCACTCGCCCCATCGTCATCGAGGCGACTGTCGGCGAGTTGTCCAAGGCGTTGAAATCGGATGAGCGCCTAGGGCTCTACGTTCGCGGATGGACATCGGCGGGTGAGCTGCGAGATGAGCCGGAAGACGATGACGAGCCCGTCCTGACCGTGCGCTTGTCCGTGGACGCCTCGATGGAGCCCGTCTGGGAGCTGATTTGCGACCGTGTTGATGACCCACGCACCCTGTCCAACAGGGATCGGGCGCTTTTCGGACTGGTCAGACTTGCCGGAGAAGACGCTAGACACCTCGCATGGGGACAAGGATCGGTCCTGTCCCGCTTGACCGGCGATACGCATGAGGCGTCCACCCGGTTGGCTCAGGCCTACAAGGCAGCCAGAGAGAACGCAAAGCTGGACGAGATTGAATCGCTGGCCAACGCGGCGGAAAGGGCCGAAGGATTTGCCAAAGGATTGGGAGCCTACGTGGAAGGCTCGTATGAACCGGGTCTCGAACTCGGGCGATCAGGACTATCCTCCGGCTCCATCGCCCTACACGATGACGGTGTTCCATTGAGATTGGCGGGGCTTGGCACTCGTCGCCTCGCAACATTGGCCATCCAAAAGTCCGCCATAAGCGAGGGGGCCATCGTGCTTGTCGATGAAATCGAGCACGGCTTGGAGCCACACCGGATCATCGGAGCCATCGCACAGCTTAAGGCCGATCAAGAGGCATCGGTAGCGGCGGCACGTCCCGTCGGACAGGTGCTCATGACAACCCATTCGGATGTCGCCATCGGAGAAACCGGACCTGAACGCCTGAGAGTCGTTCAAATGACCAGACCGGGGCGGCAAGCAGCCGTCTTAACACCGACGGCGCCCGATCCCATCCGCGCGTTGCTGCGATTCACTCCAAGGGCATTATTCGCCCGGCGCATCCTCGTGACCGAAGGAAACACCGAGATTGGTTTGCTGCTTGGCATTCGGGAACATTGGCCTGTCAGGCACGCAGGCAAGCCCATTGAGCAACTGGGTGTCGCCATTGCGGATGGCAATGGCGCGCAAGCGCCTGCCATGGCATTGGCCCTGCACGAATTGGGCTTCCAAACGGCCATATTTCGAGACTCTGATACCGCCCCTTCCCCCGCTGAGCAAGCCTCGCTGGCCGCAGCGGGCATTCAAATCTTTGAATACGGAGGCAATCTCAATACTGAACAAGCGATCTTTGGCGCCGCTTCCGACGATCTTGTGCAGGAACTCTTGAATTTCGCCCGTGAGGAGCGGGGGAATGACGCCATCGACAACAACATCGATATCAAGATTCCCGATTTGACGCTTGCTGTGATCCGCGAGACGTTCAGCGCGTGGGAATTGTTTTCGGAGCTCGATGGCACTCAACTTCGCGAAGCCATCGCCGAAGTGGCTGTTCGCAAGAAGTGGTTCAAAGACCAGCGGATTGGTCGAGGCCTTTCTCCGATGGTTTGGCGGATTGCGGAGGCTGCTCCTGGCTTCCCGCTGGCTTCGGCCCTCAGTCAAGCCGAGGCGTGGTTGTATGCCTGACGCCGCAGACCTGTTCAATTTGGGAAACGCGGCTGTCGTCGCGCCCGCGGGGCATGGCAAGACCGAGATCATCGCCAACGTGGCGGCCTTGGGCCAACGAGCTTTGATCTTGACTCATACGCATGCTGGCGTCCACGCCATTCGCTCTCGCCTCAAACGCCTTGGAATACCCCGAGCTCGAGTCGCCGTTGACACCATCGCAGGGTGGTCCATGCGGTATGCCCACGCATTCCCCGGCATTGCCAAGCCGCCGGCTGGAATGCCGCAAGGCCCCGAATGGGATCAGCTCTACCGCGGTGCTCGATTAGCTTTGAATGTCGCTGCTGTCCGCGCGGTGATCGCGGCATCCTATGACCGAATCCTGATCGACGAATACCAAGACTGCGGCGACCTGCAGCATGAGTTGGCGACCGAACTTGCGACCATTGTCCCGACCATGATCTTTGGCGACCCCATGCAAGGCATCTTCGAATTCGCCGGGGCTACTCTGAGTTGGGATGCTGACATCCATCCGCTGTTCCCATTCGCGGGAACACTTGAAACGCCCCACCGTTGGGCGGGTAAGAACCCAGAACTCGGACAGTGGATTGCCGAAACTCGCGAGAAACTTTTGGTGGGTGCGCCAATTGACCTTGCAGATCCACGAATCACGTTCAGGCAGTCCAACGACGCATTTGACTTGGGTGCCTTGTTCGAGGGCATTGACGGCAAAGAGGGAAGCTTCGCCGCCATTCACTGCAACAAGACCATTTGCTACCGATTGGCGAAGGCCGCTGGTGGTGGCTATCAGGCCATTGAAGAAATTGCCGCTGTCCGGCTTCGGGAATTCGCAGGCCTTTGGGATAGAGCAACTGATGGTGCAGGGCGGCTGCAAGCCATTACAAACCTGCTGCGCGATAGCTTCTCGATCAAGCCACTTGGTGACGACGTTGAAGTCGATCCAGAGGATGCCGCCCTCGAAGCTGTCTTGCGAAATATCGAACAGGCACTCAATGTTGGCAACGGCGCAGAGGCCGCAGCTCAAATCATGTCCCTCACCCGGAAGCACTCGCGTTGGAAACTCTTCCGTAGTGAGTTGTGGCGCGATGCTGAACGAGCAGCGACTGAAGTCGCTGCTGGCCGCGCTGAGTCAATGGACCAAG
>JBEEJZ010000059.1:0-7634 GCA_041168905.1 Pseudomonadota bacterium
TCGTGGACGAGTGGCGAACAAACAAGAAATGCTGGTGTTTATTACTCCCAAGATGATTGCTGAGAAAGCTGCTGTCAGGTGAGTACGCTGTCGTTCTCAATAGAAGTTGAATCCCGGACGATAAATTGTCTGTTTCTCTAGTAGGCCTGCCCGGCTCTGGTAAATCCACAGTCGGTCGCCAACTGTCTCGGCGTCTCCAGCTTCCTTTCGTTGATTCTGATCATGCGATCGAAGAGCGTCTGGGCTGCTCGATACGAGAGTACTTTGAGCGCGAGGGTGAAGCTCGGTTTCGTGACGTCGAGGAAGAGGTGATCGGGGAGCTTGCCCGTCACCACAGGGGCGTTTTATCGACTGGAGGCGGCTCGGTTCTGCGTCCCGCCAATCGGCAATCCTTGCGCGAGAACGGCTATGTGGTTTACCTGAAGTCGACGCCAGACGAGTTGTTTCGGCGCCTTCGCCACGACGTGAATCGACCCTTGCTTCAGGTGGCTGATCCGCTGACCCGATTGCGTGATCTGTTTGCAGCGCGAGACTCTCTGTACCGTGAGACGGCACATTTTGTGGTTGAGACCGGGCGTCCATCGGTAGGCTCACTGGTCAATATGATCATCATGCAGCTCGAGCTGGCAGGCGTGTTGCCTTTGAAGGCTGCAAGCTGAGCGCTCACAAGTTTTTCAAAAATATTCCATGCCTGAAGCCAGCACCCAATCCGTCCACATAGACCTGGGCGATCGCAGTTACCCCATCCTGATTTCTTCAGGTATTTTGGATAAGTCGGTCACTTATGCGGCATTGCCCAAGGCGAAAACCGCTGTGGTGGTGACCAATCAGACAGTTGCGCCCTTGTACCTGCAGCGCCTGCAGCAAGCACTTCAGGGTAAATACTCTGTCATTCATGTGGTTAGTTTGCCTGACGGTGAAGAGTACAAAACCTGGCAGTCACTGAACCTGATCTTCGACGCATTGCTGGTGCATGAGTGCGATCGCAAAACGGTTCTTTTTGCGCTCGGTGGCGGTGTTGTGGGCGACATGACGGGGTTTGCCGCAGCCAGCTACATGCGTGGTGTGCCTTTTGTTCAGGTGCCCACCACCTTGCTGTCGCAGGTGGATTCGTCGGTGGGCGGCAAGACAGCCATCAACCACCCGATGGGCAAGAACATGATTGGGGCGTTTTACCAGCCGCAGATGGTGGTGTGTGATCTGGATACGCTGCGCACCTTGCCCAAACGAGAAATCAGTGCCGGCCTGGCCGAGGTGATCAAGTACGGGCCGATTTACGACATGGCGTTCATGGACTGGATCGAGGCCCACGTGGATGAGCTCATTTCGCTTGAACCGGCCGCCTTGGCCCACGCCGTCAGGCGCAGTTGCGAGATCAAGGCCAGCGTGGTGTCGCAAGATGAGCGTGAGGGTGGTTTGCGGGCGATTCTCAACTTTGGTCACACCTTTGGTCACGCGATTGAGGCGGGCTTGGGTTACGGCCAGTGGCTGCATGGCGAAGCAGTGGGTTGCGGCATGGTCATGGCCGCAGAACTCTCCCAGCGTCTGGGCAAGGTGGATGCGGCTTTTGTCGCCCGCCTCAAGGCGCTGATTGTGCGCGCCGGATTGCCCGTGCGCGGCCCGATTCTGAACGACGCTGACAACGCTGACCGCTATATCGAGCTCATGCGTCACGACAAGAAAGCCGAGGGCGGAGATATCAAGTTTGTCGTCATTGACGGGCCCGGACAAGCGGCCGTACTTGGTGCGCCCGATGCCCTGGTGCGCGATGTGATCAACCACTGTTGTGCCTGATCTCCAGGTGCTGGCTTCCTGGGCGTGCGATCCTGCCCGGTCCCGGGGGCGGTTGTTTGATGAAGCGCCTGCGCCAACGCGCAACCCATTTCAGCGCGACCGCGACCGCATTGTTCATTCCACGGCTTTTCGGAGGCTGGTTTACAAGACCCAGGTGTTTTTGAACCACGAAGGTGATTTGTTTCGCACCCGCATGACGCATTCGCTGGAGGTCGCGCAACTGGGCCGATCCATTGCCCGTGCCTTGGGGCTCAACGAAGACCTCGTCGAGGCGATTGCACTGGCTCACGACCTGGGTCATACCCCGTTTGGCCACGCCGGGCAGGATGCCTTGAACGCGTGCATGGCAGATCACGGCGGTTTCGAGCACAACCTCCAAAGCCTGCGAGTGGTGGATCAACTGGAAGAACGTTATCCCTCGTTTGACGGGCTGAACCTCAGCTTTGAGACGCGCGAGGGGATCCTGAAACACTGCTCCCGCCAAAACGCTGAAAGGTTGGAGCTTGCCGAGCCGGGCGGGGTGGGGCGCCGGTTCCTGGATCGTACTCAGCCCAGCCTGGAGGCACAGCTCTGCAACCTGGCAGATGCCATCGCCTACAACGCCCATGATATTGACGATGGGGTGCGTTCTGGCCTGCTGACCTTGGATCAGCTGAAGGGCGTGGCCTTGTTTGAACATTACCGCCAGCAGGCCTTGCAGGATCATCCGTCGCTGTTTCAGCGTCCGCGTCGCTTGCTCTACGAAAGTATCCGGCGCATGCTGAGCGATCAAGTCTATGACGTTATACACACCACCCGCCAGGCCCTGGAACAAGCTTCGGTAACGTCTGTGGAGGAGGTTCGGAGAGCGTCGCCTTTTGTGAGTTTCAGTGCTGACATGAAGCAGAAGTCATCGACGCTCAAGAGGTTCTTGTTTGGTTGTTTGTACAGACACCCCCAGGTCATCGACACCACCGAGCGTGCCCAGCAAGTCGTGCATGGCCTGTTTGGTATTTACTGCGATAGACCTGCCGAGATGACGCCCGACTTTGCAGCGCGTGCTGACCGACACCGCGCCGTCGCTGACTACATTGCCGGTATGACAGACCGGTTTGCCCTGCGCGAGCATGAACGTTTGACTGGTCAAAAATTACTGTGAGCCCTGGAGTGCCGCACATCATGGACAAAACGAGTATTGAAATTAACGACACGGTGCGCTGGCTGGAGCGGGCCGTGATTGGCCTGAACCTGTGCCCATTTGCCAAGGCACCCCATGTGAAGGGCCAAATTCATTACGCCGTCAGCGAGGCCAAGGGCCTTGAGGGGCTGCGCGACGAGTTGATCGAGCAACTGCAGGCGTTGGCGTCAACGCCCGCCGAGGAGCGAGAGACCGTGCTGCTCATCATTCCGCAGATGCTGCGCGATTTTCTTGACTTCAATGACTTTCTGGACGAAGCCGATGGGGTGCTGCAGGAGCTGGACATGGAGGGTGAATTTCAGGTGGCGAGCTTTCACCCTGATTTTCAATTTGCTGGCACTGAGCCGGACGATGTGACCAATTACACCAACCGCTCGCCATACCCCACGCTGCACCTCCTCCGAGAAGCCAGCATCGACCGGGCGGTAGAGGCCTTCCCTGAGGCCGAGATGATTTTTGAAGCCAATATGGCCACGATGGAGAAGCTGGGTCTGGCCGGCTGGAAGGCCTTGGATGTGAGCGCTACGCCATGAAAAAACGCAATGCTGTGCTTGCGTCGCCTTCTCAGACCTTGCCGCCCGAAGTGCGTCCGGGCCAGTCGGTAGAGTTGCTCAAACAACTGCACATCCTTACGCGCGACGGCAAGCTCAACCAGGATTCCCGCCGCAAGCTCAAGCAGGTGTACCACCTGTTCCAGTTCATTGAAAAACTGCTGCTGGAGTTACCTGCCAGTGAAAGTGGTCCAACGCTGGCTGACCATGGCGCGGGCAAGTCTTACCTGGGCTTCATCATTTACGACCTGTTTTTCAAAGCCCGGGGCCAAGGCACGATCTACGGCATCGAGACCCGCAGCGAGCTGGTCGAATCGTCCAAAGCGCTGGCCGAAGGGTTGCACTTTCAGCGCATGCGGTTTTTGAACGTGAGCGTGGCTGAATCTGCGCTAAGCGCCGAATTGCCTGAGCAGATCGACGTGGTCACCGCGCTGCATGCCTGCGACACCGCCACTGACGACGCCATCGCCTTTGGCCTGCAGAAGCAGGCCAGGTACATGGTGCTGGTGCCGTGCTGCCAGGCCGAGCTGGCCCGCGCCCTCAACCAGAACAAGGCGCTGAATCTGCAGCGCACGCCGCTGGCTGAGCTCTGGCGCCACCCCCTGCATACCCGCGAAGTGGGCAGCCAGCTCACCAACGTCTTGCGCTGCCTGTACCTGGAATCGCAGGGCTATTCAGTCACTGTAACTGAGTTAGTTGGCTGGGAACACAGCATGAAGAACGAGCTGATTCTGGCCAAGTACACCGGCCAGAAAAAGCGCGCAGCTGCAGAGCGATTGCGGGCGTTGCTGGAGGAGTTTGGGGTAAACGCTTCGATGGGAAAACGGTATCCCCTTGCGATGGAGACTGGCGCCAACGGTTAATCAGCGTTCATGTGCTCATTGTGTTAATCGGGGTCAGACCCCATTTAAACTGCCTCAAATTATTTGTTTGGGGAGTTATCACATGGCCCGCCAGCCCCGGCTCACTGTCGCCGCTTACCCGCATCACGTCATTCAGCGCGGCAACGATCGCCAGCCGATCGTGCGTGATGATGCTGACCGCGAGCGCTTACTTGCCCTGTGGCAGGAGCATGCTCAGACCTATAAGGTGGCCATCCATGCCTATGTGCTGATGGACAACCATTTCCATTTGCTAGTCACGCCCGAAACTGACCAGGGCTTGCCGCAGATGATGCAGGCAGTAGGGCGTGCTTATGTACGTTATTTCAATCTGCGGCACCAGCGCACCGGCACTTTGTGGGAGGGGCGCTACCGCAGCAATCTGATAGAGACTGAGCGCTATTTGTTGGCGTGCATGGTCTATATCGATCTGAACCCGGTGCGTGCAGGCATGGTTGATCAGGCGAGTGACTTTAAATGGTCCAGCCACAGGCACTGTATTGGGCGGGTGAGCGATAAATTGGTGACGCCACATGCCCTGTTCTGGGGCTTGGGAAACACGCCGTTTGCGCGCGAGGCGGCCTATGCCGAGCTGGTGCAGACAGGTTTGATGGCGAGAGACAAAGAGCAACTGACGCGAAGCGCCTTGTCGGGCTGGGCTTTGGGCTCCGCCGGGTTTGTAGGGGAACTTCAGCAAACAACCCGGCGACGCCTCCAGCCCGCCAAAGCAGGCCGTCCTTGCAAAAAGACAGTCGATTGAATCTGTCCCCAATTATTCTTGGTATTCGAGTTGAGTCAAATTAATTGGGATCTGACCCCAATTAAAAAGGTTGGCACTTTTGTTGCAGTGCACTATCATCCCGACCCTGCGTAAAAACACTAGGAGTGCGCCATGACCACGGCAGCCGAAAAAAATCTGATTCAACAAACAGGCCTGTACGACCCCGCGAACGAGCATGACGCTTGTGGCGTTGGATTTGTCGCGCACATCAAGGGTCAGAAGAGTCACGCCATCGTGACGCAGGCCCTCAAGATTCTTGAAAACCTCGATCACCGGGGGGCCGTGGGTGCTGACGCACTCATGGGCGATGGTGCCGGTATCCTGATCCAGTTGCCAGATGCCTTGTATCGCGATGAGATGGCCAAGCAAGGTGTGGCCTTGCCACCGTTTGGCGAATACGGCGTGGGCATGGTGTTCCTGCCCAAGGAGCACGCCTCTCGCATGGCATGCGAGCAAGAGCTTGAGCGTGCGGTCAAGGCTGAAGGCCAGGTCGTGCTGGGCTGGCGCGATGTGCCGGTCAACCGTGACATGCCCATGTCGCCCACCGTGCGCGAAAAAGAGCCGGTCATGCGCCAGATCTTCATAGGACGTGGTGCCGACGTGATCGTGCAAGATGCCCTGGAGCGCAAGCTGTACGTGATCCGCAAGACCGCGAGCGCCGCCATCCAGGCCTTGCAGCTCAAGCACAGCAACGAGTACTACATTCCCAGCATGTCCAGCCGCACCGCAGTCTACAAAGGTCTGCTGCTGGCGGACCAGGTGGGCACCTACTACCTCGACCTGCAAGACGCGCGTTGTGTGTCGGCTCTGGGCTTGGTGCACCAGCGTTTTTCGACCAACACCTTCCCGGAGTGGCCATTGGCTCACCCCTACCGCTATGTGGCGCACAACGGCGAGATCAACACCGTCAAGGGCAACTACAACTGGATGAAGGCTCGCGAAGGCGTGATGTCCTCGCCGGTGCTCGCTGCCGACCTGCAAAAGCTGTACCCCATCAGCTTCGCGGGTCAGTCCGACACCGCCACCTTCGACAACTGCCTGGAATTGCTGACGATGGCGGGTTACCCCATCAGCCAGGCCGTGATGATGATGATCCCCGAGCCTTGGGAGCAGCACACCACCATGGACGAGCGCCGCAAGGCTTTCTATGAGTACCACGCCGCCATGCTGGAGCCTTGGGACGGCCCTGCCTCCATCGTGTTCACCGACGGTCGCCAGATCGGCGCCACGCTGGACCGCAATGGCCTGCGGCCCTCGCGCTATTGCATCACCGACGACGACATGGTCATCATGGGCTCCGAGACCGGCGTCTTGCCAATTCCCGAAAGCAAGATCGTGCGCAAGTGGCGTCTGCAACCGGGCAAGATGTTCCTGATTGATCTGGAACAGGGCCGCATGATCGATGACGAAGAGCTCAAGTCGAGCTTGGCCAGTACCAAGCCCTACAAGCAGTGGATTGAAAACCTGCGCATCAAACTTGACGACGTGGCCGAAGCCACTGTGGCGCCCGCTTCTGATGTGGCTTTGCTCGATTTGCAACAAGCCTTTGGCACCACCCAGGAAGACATCAAGTTCCTGCTGGCTCCGATGGCATCTGCCGGCGAAGAGGCCATTGGTTCCATGGGCAACGACAGTCCGCTGGCCGTGCTGTCCGACAAGAACAAGCCGCTTTACAACTACTTCAAGCAGTTGTTCGCGCAAGTGACCAACCCCCCGATCGACCCGATCCGCGAAGCGATCGTGATGTCGCTGGTGTCTTTCATCGGCCCCAAGCCGAACCTGCTGGACATCAACCAGGTCAACCCGCCGATGCGCCTGGAAGTCAGCCAGCCCATCCTCGACTTCGCCGACATGGCCAAGCTGCGCAACATCGAGCAAGCCACCAAAGGCAAGTTCAAGAGCGCCACGCTGGACATCACCTACCCCGCCCTGTGGGGCCGCGAAGGCGTGGAAGCCAAGCTGGCATCGCTGTGCGCGGAGGCCGTGGACGCCATCAAGGGCGGCCACAACATCCTGATCATCAGCGACCGTGGCGTCAATGCCACCCAGGTGGCTGTACCTGCGCTTCTGGCGCTGTCGGCCATCCACCAGCACCTCGTGTCTGAAGGCCTGCGCACCACCGCAGGTCTGGTGGTCGAAACCGGTACCGCCCGCGAAGTGCACCACTTCGCCGTGCTCGCCGGTTACGGTGCCGAAGCCGTGCACCCCTATCTGGCCATGGAAACCCTGGCTGCCTTGCACAAAGAGCTGCCCGGCGACCTGTCGGCCGAGAAAGCCATTTACAACTACGTCAAGGCGATCGGCAAGGGCCTGTCCAAGATCATGTCCAAGATGGGCGTGTCGACCTACATGAGCTACTGCGGCGCGCAGCTCTTCGAGGCCATCGGCCTGGAGCAGAACTTCGTCGAGAAGTACTTCCGCGGCACCGCCAGCCAGGTCGGCGGCATCGG
>JBEEJZ010000060.1:0-21765 GCA_041168905.1 Pseudomonadota bacterium
CCCATCGGATACATTCCCCCTGCCGAAGCTGAAGAAAATTACTATCGGCAACTAACCAGTCAAGCTGCGATGTCGACCTGACTTAACCCAACGGGCCTCCTTGAAACCCGGGGCGATTCATCTATTCTTATGTTTTGAATCGATTGCACATTGACTTTTTCTGCCTTGAAGAACTACACACGGATCGGCAGCGACACCTGCGGCTGGATCGGCACAAGCGTTTTTGCGTAGGCACGCAAGATTTCGTTATAGAGGTCGGTATGCTTAGGAGCTTCGACGGTGATGATCAGCGCGTAACGGATTTTCTCGGCGCCGGTGGCACGGCCGCCGGATTCGCGTGCGTTGTAGTGGATGTCAAACACCGGATTTTTGAGGGTGCTGCCGCGCATATTCTTCGCGCTGTGCAAGACCGTTTCCCATTTGCCCATGTCGGAACGCCGTTCCTCCTCGGTCGCGTACTTCTTCATATCGAAGAAGCTTTTGGTATCGGCGTTGGCCTTGCCGTCCTTGATCTTCTCGTCGCTGGGGCGGAATACGACCTCCAGGCCCGCACGCGTGTACGCGGCGGCGTCCTGCGGATCAGTTGGTGAGGCATAGCAGAAGGTTGCCTTGAGGCGGATGCTGCCATTCAGGCCACCGATGGGCAATGGCAACGAGGCGCGCAGGTATTTACCCGGCTTCAGTTCTCCCTGGTAGACCACGCGCGCTACGCCCTCTGGACAGGTGATGATGTTCATCAAGTCTTCGGGCACCTTGCCCCAGCCCACTTCGAGTTTGTCGTGCGTTGCAGTGTCCGCCGCGTGGACCAACAGCGCCTTAATTGCCAGCGGCGATAGCTCTGCACCCAGAATGGCGCGAATGCCGACGGCACTGCGCAACAGATATGGAGATGCGAAGCTAGTGCCCAGTTGCGGCGAAAGAGCCGCTTTCTTTCCCGGCGAAAGTACGTGGAAATAGTTGCCAGCATTTCCGCCGAAGGCCATCAGGTCCGGCTTGACCACTCCAGGGCTGCGGCCGGGTCCGACAGCGCTGTATGGCGCGCGCGCCCAGCTAGCCTCGGTGTCGTTGGCAGCACCTACTGCCAGCGCGTTAACACAGTCCGAAGGCACCTGCACGCGAGCATTGCCAGATGCGCGGTCCATCTGACCGTTGTTGCCGATGGCCACGGTCATCAAGGTGTCGCCGTCGCTCAGCAGATCGTCAATGACCGAGGTCCAGGCGTGTACATCGGTATCCTCAATCGGCAAGTCCGGGCCGAGACTAAGATTGATGAACTGGTACTGCCGTGAGAGCAGAACCTGTTCGACGAAGCCCAAGGTCCGATACAACTCCAATGGATCTTCCGTATCTGCGTCCTTGTCGAGCACGCGCAAATGATCGACATAAGCAAAGGGTCGGGCGGCAGTGCCGTTCGGCTGGATAGGGCCAAACAGAAATGCGGAGCTTACGGCAAGGCCATGCTCCAAGCCTGCTGGATCGTCCTGCGCATCTTCGTCGAGAATGCGGTATGAGCGCAGCCATGGGCCAATTGCGTGCTGTTTTGGCAATCCACCATCGAGAATGGCGACCTTGGGCTCGGACGACAGCGGCTGTTCGGTCGGCAGGTTGCAGCCTACCGACACTTCGCCGGTGCGGTGTACGGGCCGCATGCCACGCAGCTTGGGAACTGGGCGGATGACGCGCACGAACACGAATTCGGCAAGCCGCTCGATGTGGTCATGCTTGCCTTCGACTGGCACGAACCACAGGTTACCCGCTGTAAACCCGAGGTCGCCGTGAACCTTGACACTCACCTCCTTGGCGTATTTCACGAAGGCTTGCTGGACGAACAGGCGGCTTTCATCAGGCAGCAAATGGATGCCTACCTCGAAGAAGTGATCCTTGGTTTTGCCATAGTAGGCAATGCGCTCATGGGGTGTGAATACTGAGAATTGCTCAATGTGGGTCAGGTCCAGCGCTTCATCGGATTCGGGCTCGATCTGCTGGGTCCAGTCATTGAGATGGCGAAAAGCTTGGCGTTTGCCGGCGACGAACAATTCGGTCGTTGTGCATTCCTGCGGTGCTCCCTTCTTGGTCCAGCCGCCGGGAGTCACCTTCACGGTACGACTACCAACCGACTCCAGGCCGACGGTGCGCAGCATTGCCACCGGAAAGAACGACCGGGCGATGTAGCTCGGATTTATCATCAACCGGGCAACGCCAAAATCACCGGGGCAGGCATGTGCGGGTAAGGCATCGAGCGCGGTTGCTGTCGCCGAAAACTGCGGCGTCAACCGCTGCATGGCTTGCGCAAGGGTGTAGACCACTGCCTTGCCCGGCATGCGCTTTGGTCCCTTGATGTCGTGGGTCAGCAATTCGCCACGTCCGATCAGAAAATTTGTTTGGCTCATGCGTCAGGCTTCCTTTTTGAGGTTTTTTTACCGGTGGGCGGTTGCTCGCTCGTGTACTTTCGGATGGTGTCCCGGCTCACACCGGTGATTTCGGAGATCGTGTGCTGCGAAAGGTGAGTCTGCTTGGCCAGCAGCACCGCCAAATCAATACGCCCCTGACGTTCCAGGACGAGTGCGCGCGATTTGACGAATTCTTCGATCAGGTCAGCGTCCGAGGCTGTACCCAATGCGACGGCACGCCTGAATCGCTGAAGATCCCGCTCGATGTCGCTGAATGATTCGCCATTGAAGACGAAGGTCAGAATGTCGATCCAGCGCCCGAACAGCGCATAGTCCTGGCCCAGAAAGCGCTTGATCGCCTGTTTGACGGCCGGCATTTCTGGTGCCCTAAAGTTGATCACTAGGTCGAAGCGTCGCCACAACGCAGGATCGATCAGCTCTGCATGATTGGTGGCCGCCAGCAGCAAACCCGTGGCAGGCCACTCATCGACCTCCTGCAGGATGACGGTGACCAGTCGCTTCAACTCGCCGATATCGGCGTCGTCGCTGCGGCGCTTGGCGATGGCATCGATTTCATCCAGTAGCAGCACACAGGGAATGCGTTTGGCGTAATCAAGTGCGGTGCGCAGGTTGCTGCCGCTGCGCCCTAGTAGGCTGCTCATAACAGCGGTCAGGTCCAGCACATACAACGGAACGCCCAATTGCGAGGCTAGCCAACGCGCCGTGAGCGTTTTTCCGACTCCTGGCGGCCCCACAAAAATAGCGGATCGTGTTGGACTCAGGCCCATTGATGCCAGCCGCTCCATTTGACGACGCTCTTGAATCAGTTGACTCAACGTTTCTTCGAGGTCAAGTGAGAGAAGGGGTTGCTCGCGACTGGGCTCGTCCTTGAAAACCTTCAGTAGTGACAGTCTCGATTCGTCGTCGACAGGCAAGGTTTGTGGCGGCAATGTGGGTTGCGTGATCTTGCGCATGGGGGCGCTAGAGCGAGGCGCCTTCGCACGTAGATACAGATCCATCTGTTCAGCCAGTTCAGGATCGGTATTGCGATACTTGCGCACGAGCCGAGCCACGAACAATCGGACGTCCTCTGTTTGCTCGGCGAGTGCCAGCCTGATCAGCTGGGCTAAATCTGATTGAACTTCGTTCATTTCGTCCAACATGTTTGTAACTTGTTGATTTTCATATGTATTTTAATTTTTAAAAATGGAATAGACTTATTTTCGCACGTTTTTGCTGAGATGTGAAGAACGGCGTGTGCGATGTCCACATGGGCGTAGAGGTTGCGGTCGTGCTGCATTCGAATCGAATGCCAATGCGCGTCTGGTACTTCGCTGCCGACATGTGGCTATGCACCCTATGCATCCTGCGGATGCAAGGCGATGCCAGATCGGATGCCGGACGCATCTCTACATCACTAGCACCAAGGACATGCCCACAAATCACGTACTTGCACGCTGTCTAAAAAGTACGTTGGACTTATCGTCCTGTTTCTCACAATGGGCGCGTTACGAATGCGGTTCAACTTGCCGTCATGGCGCAAGGTAGAAGGGGCGGACATTGGGCGAGGCCCACTTTTCGGCGGATAACACGCAACGCCTGGCGTTTGGCCACCCTAAATTGTTGAGGAAGTCTTAGACGATTTGAGTTGAACGGCACTGTGCTTACAGCCCATATTTCGCAACAATCTTTGCCGTGGAAGGCTGTGATACTCGATATTCATGCCCCCGGACTGGGCAGCAGACTTCATGCGCTTGACTAGCGCGTTCTCCGAGGTGTGTTGGACGCCAGTGCCATCCCCAAGGTCCTCAAAAAGTGAAGAAGTGAAGAATTGGTTGGCGCGGCGTCTTCGCCGGCACATGCAGTGTTATATCGGCTTGATGGAATACTGGATCGGAAATCTAGTCGCTCGTTATAGGGGCACTGTTCACACGCAGGTAGCCCTGGCCCTTGAGGAAATTGCGGTAGCTATTGAGTGCGACGGCTTCGGCTTCTTTGGCTACCTGGTCACCTACTGCAATCACGCGACCGTCATCGCTAATGATGGCCAGTCTGGCTGGTTTTCCGTCCACCGTGACGCGGAGACCTTCGTGCGAAACAGCGCTGATTACGACACCACCGATCGTGCCGATGGGTTGAGTTCCGATCATGATTGACGCCCAAACGCATGTTCGAGGTTTTCGCCCGAAGCATGTGGTGGATCACCTATTGCAGTCGTGAAGCCGGAAAACTGCACCTTTACCGTCATGAATTGTTCCGTTGTTGATTGCCCGTACGCAATACAGGAGGACCGCAAGATTAAAACTGGACGAATGAACGGATCGAAAAATTCGAGCAGGTCAACGTCCATTTGCAATGAACAAGCTGCGCAGAGGGAAGCCGCAGAAAAGATCGCAGACATTGCCTGAACGCCTCATGTTTAGGGGCATCTCTTTCTAAACACTTGAAAGTCTTTGGGCATCTGCCAACGCAAACTTGCGACAGCCTTGTATAGGCATGTCCGCCATGTTGGCGACGAACAGTTCGGTCAAAAGTGAAGAGTTCGCACAAAGTGGCTTTCT
The DNA here is from genome assembly GCA_041168905.1 of Pseudomonadota bacterium. Taxonomy (GTDB): domain Bacteria; phylum Pseudomonadota; class Gammaproteobacteria; order Burkholderiales; family Burkholderiaceae_C; genus JBEEJZ01. Next base: position 4,952 of record JBEEJZ010000060.1, read on the forward strand.
CAAACAATGCGACGACCGTAAGGGCAACATTGTGGTTCCGGCGGCATGAACAGACGTTGAATGATTCTTTTGACTATGCAACGCACAACGTTCTTAAAACTCAGGGTTTCGACCGACGAGGTCGCGCACTTCAACAGTCGTGCATTGGCCCTGGGAGTCAGCGTGTCCCAATTGATCCGGGACACCGCCTTGCATGGGGCAGTATTTGTCACCCTTGAAAAGTCCCAGGCCGGTTTCGAATTGCGTCGCGTGGGCGCCATGCTCAAGCACATGTACCCGGCCGTCGACGTGCGGTGGACGGATGATGACCGTAATCGATGGTGGGCACTGATCAACGAGTTGCGGGAAAGCGCTGACAAACTGGAAGCAATGGCAATCAGCGGAAAGGGTGCGGCAGCCGCAACTGCCCATGCTGGCTAAGGTCATCATGCTCAAGAAGGCATGGAACACTGTGGCCAGTGCAGCAAACTATGTCGTTGACGATCTCAAAACAATTCCAGAACACGCTGCGCGGGACAGTTTGCCTCCTGACAATGCGGCCAACTACCTGGTACGCAATGGCGTGCTGGAAGCCGCATCCTTCAATCTGGAAGGATTGAATCCCGTCGATCCCGATGACCTTCGGCAAATCATTAAATTGATGGACGGTACAGCGCGAGCTTGGGCGGCGCGGTCAAAGGCACGCCCAAATACCAATCCCTTCTATCACGTGGTTCTTTCGTGGAGGGCAGGTGAGCAACCCACGCTGGACCAGGCCACTGCGGCGGCGGCGAAGTCTCTTCATGCAGTTGGCATGGCCGACAACCAGGCTTTTTTTGCGATTCACCGCGACAAAGACCATCACCATCACATTCACGTCATCGCCAATCGCGTTCATCCAGAACACACGGTGCTGACTGGCCCCCCACGGTATGACTTTCTCGTGTTGGACAAAACCTGCCGGGAAATCGAGATGGAGCAGGGGTGGCAACATGACAACGGTCCGTACGTCGTCATTGATGGGCAAATCAAGCGCCTGTCACACGCGTTGCGTCGTCAATTGGGACTCACCACTGACAAATCCGCAGTGCCCCATGCGCCCGCGGTCAAGGCGCGGATGGGTGAAGTCAAAGCGGGGTTGCCATCTCTGGCGGGTTGGCTCAAGAACAAGGTTGCGCCGGAGCTGGTAACCACCCAGAACTGGCCCGAATTTCATCGGACCTGCTCCGCCAGAGGGCTGACAGTTGTCAAGGTGAAGTCTGGCTTGATTTTTGAATCCGCCATGTTGGACAAGGTGACGCAGACCAAAGCGTCTGCGGTTCACTACGCACTGAGCCTGGGAAGATTGCAAAAGCGCTTCGGTGAATACCAGCCACCGGAGACTGCGATGGCACCCACTGATGGGACCAGTGGTCCAGTCTATGGATTGACGTACAACGACTATGTTGCCCGCGTGGCCTGCGGCATTGATGCGGACTCACAGGAATATCCTGGGCGCACGGGACGAGGCGAGGCGCGTGATCAAGCTAGGCAAGCGCGTGCGGTGGCACGTGAAGCGCTTTTTGCACATTACAAAACTGAAAAGCTCTCAGCCAAAGATAACCGGAGAGCTGCACGATGTGCCATGCGCGATCAGCACCGATCTGAAAAATCAGATTTGCTGAACAGTCTTGCAGCAGCGAAACCAGAGGCGGTAGCCGAATTGCGGGCCCAGTATGGCAACCAGGTGGCGCGGTCATTGTGGGCTGCCCGCCGAACGGCTGCAATGGAAGACTTGGTGGACCGGCATCGCTGCGAGCGTTTGGCGCTTACCCATGCGAATGCAATGGAATGGTTGCAATGGCTGGAGAGGCAGGCAGCTGCTGGAAATGAGGTTGCCATTTCCGCGCTTCGTGGCTTGCGCTACCGCGTGCAGCGGGAGCAGAACAGGAAGAAGGCCGGTTTGGAAGGGGAAGATCTAAGCCCGACCACACCACTTTCAAGTCAGGGCAACAGTATCCGGGGAGAGGCCCGCGCAGATACCTTCAACATCCGCACTTCTCAGATGCGGATCACGCCAGAGCACTGTATTGAGTACGTCGATGGAAGCGGCAATGTGCGGTTGACCGACAGTGGTCCGCGCATCGAATTGGCCCAGGAAGATGACCTGCAAGCTATGCGTGCTGGACTCATGTTGGCATCCCAAAAATTCGGTGGTGAGGTATTCGTCACCGGGTCATTCGCATTCAGGGAAATGGTGACCAGAGAGGCTGCAACGATGGGTATTAAAGTCAGAAATCCAGAGTTTTCCAAAATATCTTTGAATATGAATGGTGATCATGATGTTCAATTATGACTTGGACTTAACTGCAAAAATAATATTCATTTAATATTTGCTTTCGGGTAAAATTAATATGTCTGCAGGTATTAATTTAAATGAAAATTCTTGTATGAAAATCGAATTAAGACAATATTTACGAGCCATCTTTGAGACGTTTGTTTTTGCATGGCGTCTGATGGTTTTTTACACACGATGGGTCGTGTGCATTGGGGCTGCCCTGCTGGTATGGGGCGGTGCACTGTGGTTCGGTTCGTTGGCCTGGGATCAAAAGCAGGGAGGCGTCCTGGCTTTTATGGGTTTCATAGGATGGCTGGCGGTTTGCAGGTTTGTTCTGCCTGGATTTTGGATTTTGTCGATAGAAGTCGTAAGAAGATTTTTTCGATATATTGAATATCGGTTTTTGTAACTCCACTTGTGAGATCTGATTTTTGCAATTGTTTTGCATTCGTAATATTTGAATGAATTCAAAAATTGTGGGTATTTCGGTTGAGTTGGACGATGAGCAGGCTTTTGCGCTTGCCCAGTTTGTCAAGCGAGTTGGTTTTGCGGAGATGCGCAACAACGCTGCGGACGACCAGGAGGCGTACCTCATTCGGGACGCTATCGACAGGGTTCGTATCGCCCTGTCCAACGTCGGTTTCGCGCCGCGATGAGATTTCCCCGTGGTGTCGTGCTCGCCATGGCGCTTGTGGCGCTATCCATTCCCGTTTTCGCTGATTCTTCAAACTGGCGTGCGCGCGTGATTGCGGCTGTGCAACCTGGCGCCGTCGTGGCCAGGCGCGGGCTTGATCAGGATCCCATCACACGATTGGTGCTGTGGGGGCAGGGCGGTGGTCGATGGAGCCATGTGGGTATTGCAGTCCAAATCATTCCAGACGGTCCGATTTACATCGAAAGTGCCATGCCAGGTGCCGGTACCGTGCTGGAAACGCCTGAAGAGTTTTTCAGTGCTGATCAGTCATCTGATGGCGAAGTCCTTGAGATCCCTGCTGACAAGGTGGATGCAGTGCAGTTTGCAGCGAAGGCACTGCTGGGGCGACCTTTTGACAATCAGTTGGAACTCGACGACGGCGGCCAAAAGCTGTATTGCACCAAGTTGGTTGCCTTCGCTTTGCGGGATGCCGGAGTGATTGCGGAATTGCCAACGCGTTCAATTCCGTGGCTCCCTCAGAAAGTCATTACGCCAGATGATTTGATCACGGCAATCCAATTCAACAGGGTGCGGCCCTAACGAAAACATCTGTCAAACATGTGCGACGGAATATCCTGGGAACTTTGTATCTGCGGTACACCAAAGTCTTCTTGTACTACCCAACTTATTCAAGATTCAAGTGGGCGGCTGCTCGCTGTCCAGAGTAGCAGTTAGGCGCACACACTAAGGAGGGTCTGCATGACCCTCACCGGTTCATTCGAGGCATTAGACTAATATGGCATCATCAGATTTGCAAAAAAAGTGCAGGGAGAAAGATGAGAACATCGCCGTCGAAGCCGGACGCAGTCGCTACGCGCGAACAGGTCGTGGGCATACTGGAACTTTTGGAGACCCGGATGTTGTGGTCGACCGCTAGGTCGATCATTTCTGCAACGGGTATCCACGTGAGCCGTGGCTGGCGGGAGACTTTGGCAAACGCACGAGAAGATTCCTACAGCGATGCCATTTGGACCGGTGCCTTTAAGTCACTTTCCACAGCAGCCCGTTGGCATACCTACGTTGGGAACAAGCACGTCAGTTTCTTCGACCTGAGAGAGCAGAACGAGGACTCCAAGAACCAAGTGCTGGACTGGGCGCTCAGGCGAGCCGTGGATGATTTGCGCTCTGTCATTAGCCGTCGGCCCTTCGACATCCTCAATGCACCGACTCGAAAAGTCGACCTTGAACAATACAAGACCTCGGCACCTAGGCTGCTCGCGGCCGAGCTGCATGGCGACAAACTGTACCTGCAATTCTTCAGCACCCGGGCGTACTCTATGCGTGAGCCGCTCGACATCGCCAAGATGAGCGCGGCTCACATCAAGCTCTTTGCGGAGTATGAAGAGGTCATCGGCGTCAAGACTCGCCTAGTGCCGTGTTTCGATACGGTAGTAGTCGACACGACCAACGACTTGGTCGAGTTCCGCATCGACTTCCAGCCTGGTATGACTGAGGACAAAAATAGCCCAGCCTTCTCACGCGTTATCAGCGAGTTCAACCGCGCTACGACCAAGTTCATCGGGCAGGGCGCAGTCGGCGTCGGCCTGATGAACCTCCATCCGGCCATAAACCCGATGTACCTTGACGTTGCCTGTGGACGGGTGACGGCGCTCGGCTTCGTCGCAACGAGCAAGGCGTCCTCGTCGAACAACCATGGTCAAATTCATCGGACCAAGACCCAAGACTTTCGCAAGGACAGTTTCCACGTTGGCGGCAAGCAGCACGTCGACAAGGTGGATCCGTACACGATCGGTATTACCTGGCCGGCCAAACCTCCCAAGGGCGACTTGTACTTGGAGCTGAAGGGTAGCGTTCGGGCAATCTATTCGGGCAAGTTACGGGCTGTCACCACTGCCGAGTTCCTGGGTTGCTTAGATGGTGCAGACTACGACTTTATCGCCGACCAGGTTCTGCGCAGACTTCCACGAAGGAAAAAATGAACGTTTTCGGGATCATCCAGGACGACTGGGCACACGAGCCCAGTGTCAGAGACGCGTGCTTGCATGTCTGGCGGGCGTTGGCTGCGCGCAAGGATCATCTCGACCACTACACCTTTGAGGACCTGCGGCAGTTCGCCGAGCAGGACAACCCGACCGTGCTTTCTCAGGTCCTGCTGTACCTGTCCAACCCCAAACTAAAGGTTCTAAAGACTTGCTTGATGTATGAGTTCAACGGCAGCTTTCTCGAACTTCCCGATGACGAGGTTGACCATTACGCGCGAGGCGAAGAGGTCATCCACCCAGAGTACGGTGAGCCGATCGACGAAGCGGAAATCCTGGTGTGCTTCACGCCGGGTGCCGGCCTTCAGCAGAAGGCGGCTCAATGACATCGATCTCATTGCAAGACTTCGAACGCTACTCTTCGAAACGTGCCGTCCAGGCGTCTCTACGCCGCGCCAAGATCAGCGAGGAAGGCACCTATGAAGAGTTTGTCGGCCAACTGTATGACGACATTGATCAGTTGATCTACCGGATGCAAAGCGGCCCGGAGCTTCGACAGACTGACAGCGAAGACCGCTTGAGCGCCGAGGTACTCGGCGGTTTGAGCATCCTCGGCTATGACGCAGTCGCCGACGGCAAGACCGGTGGACATGTAGATTTGTCGGTGAAGATGGGTGAGTTCTCCTGGATTGGTGAAGCCAAGAAAGACGGCAACTTCCATGAGGGTTTTCTCCAGCTGACCACGCGTTACGTTCCTGCCTCAGGCAACTTCGCCCACAACCAAGGTGGATTGATTTTCTACTTGATCACAACGCCGGACGCGAATCGGAAGCTTGGCACTTGGCGCAATGACCTGACTTCAAAAGGCCATGACTGTGAGAACTGCACGCGCAACACGCTGGCGTTTTATTCGACCCACAAGTTGGAAAGTTCCGGGACAGACTTCAAGGTTCGGACCATGGGCGTTGCGCTTTACCACAAACCCAAGGACAAGTCGGCCCGCAACTCGGCGGCTAAGAAGGCTGCAGCCGGCAATTAGCGGATACAACCGCAAGGTGCTGGGTTGGTGCTTGTCGATTTCTGTAGCCATTATGGAAATCGTCGGTGCCGGTAAGAAACACCAGTTAATATGATTAAGTAACAGCTCATAAATCATTTAGGTTTGACAGGCCCGAAGTATCGGGAGTCAAAACTGTTCTCGTTCTCACCTGCCACCCAGACTTCATCGTCCTTGAGTACGAATACCCCGCGCAGATGCGGAAGCGTTTTCCCCTGGGAATCTAGGTCCAGTGGTCTTGATTGGGGGCATAGTCGGCCGTTGATTTCAACGCCGGCGTCAGTGGCAGTCACGACATCTCCTGCAACGCCAGCCACACGCTTGATCAGCGGCAGACTGCCATCGGGGCACGAGCCACGACCCAAAGAGGGATGCTGTATGGGGGAGCAGAAAGCCGTGACGCTGCCGCGCTCGCCATTCCCCAATCGGTAAACGATGCCTGGCATAGATGCAGTGACATTGAGAACAAACCCCAAGGACTTGGCCGTTATGGCGACCGCTGCTAGCAGCAGTAGGGCCAGCATGGTTGCCACCAGTGGCACGCAGTTCCACTTCCGGTTCTTATCAGGCATGGACATCTGTTGCGCCCAGTCAGTGGACCTGAACTTTGCGACGGACGTCAACGACCGCATTTCCGATCAGCTTTGCGGCTCCCATCGCTTGCCTTTTGAGCAGGTTTGTATCCTTGTAGTAGATGATCTTCTGGCAATAGATGGGAGCGTGCCCGGCCACGAACACCAGTTCGTCCTCCGGTGGTAGCCGCATGGTTTCATCCGGGGTCAGCAGTGGGCGCTGGCTCAATTGCTCATTCGTGCTCACGTGGTTCAGCACTACGCTCAGGCGCGAACCCGAAAAATTTCTTTGGGTATGGGCCACCGTGGATACCCCGCTCATTTTGCTGAGCAGTTCGGCCGTTTCTATCTTGTTGGGCGCAAATGCAATTCTGATGTGACAGTTCGACAGGATGGACTCATCGCGCGAATACGCCTTGGTCAGCTGGGACAGGTCCTGCGTGATCAGCAAAGCCTTGAGGCCGTAGCCTGCGATGAACGCCAGGGCCTCCTCAAAAATCTCCAGCTTTCCCAGTGCTGGAAACTCGTCAATCAGCAGCAGCATCCTGTGGGGGAATCGGGACTTGGATGCACCAGTTTGGTCGAACTCCATTTTTTCGGTCAAGCGCCGAACCACCTGATTGATGACCAGCCGCAATAGGGGCTTCAAGCGGTCTTTGTCGGAAGGAGGGACAACCAGGTACAGGCTGGTCCTGCGTTGCATCAGTGACTCAATCGTGAAGTCCGAGCCACTGGTGTTGGCCGCCACAATCGGATCCCGGTACAGCGAGAGGAATGACAGGGCGGTGGACAGCACGCCTGATGCCTCGTTGGATGCCTTGTTCAAAAAGGATTGTGCCGCTTGCGATGCGGTTTTCCAGGCGATCTGTTCCACGGCAGTGCAGTGGCCGGCACTGATTTTTTCGTAGCCGGTGTCCCGGATGTATTCCATCACTTCCTTGAAGCCTTCGGCAATCTTGGCTTGTTCACCGGATTCCGTTTCTTTATCGGCGGCCAGACGTTCAGCCAGTTCACGCACCGGGCCACCGTCCGACAAAATGGCCTGCACTGTTGACAGGTTGCGCTGTGCGTCTTGCAACTCATCGGAAACCAGCACAAAGATGATGACGCCAGTCATGAGGTCAAAACCCGTCTTTGCCCAATGGTCCTGCATGCCCTTGCCGTCAGGGTCGACGATCATGGTGGAGACGTTTTGCACGTCCTTCACCAGGTTGTCGTCCAGTCGAATTTCGGCCAGGGGATTGAAACGCGCCGATTCGGACTCGGACGGGGAGAAGCGCAGGCAGCGTTGTTTGAGCACTTTTTCACGGAAGCCGGAAGTCAGCGCCCAGTTTTCACCCTTGATGTCATGGACCAAGACGGATTCCGACCAGGACAGCAGCGTGGGAATGACAATGCCAACACCTTTGCCGGACCGGGTCGGTGCGAAGACCAGGATGTGTTCTGGACCGCTATGGCGCAGGTACACCGTTTGCTCCTTGGGACTCAGCAGGCTGAAACTGGATTTTTTGCCGGGAATGTCTACGGCCCCCAGCATGACGCCACCGACGTTGGTCGGCGTCGGCAAGATGCCCGCGTCCTCGATTTCCTCAGTGCCGGCCCAGTGCGCGGAGCCATGCAAATCATTGCGTTCGTCTTTGAGTTTGCGGGTGCGCCGGAATACATAGGCCACGGGCAGAACGATCGCACACATCGCACCGACGGCCAAGAGCACTTGTGCGGTCTTAATGACCGACAGGACGTCAGGTGAGGAGTCTGGCCGGAAGAATCGGAAGATCCAGATCAGGATTTTCCAAGGCCAGTAGATGCGTGTCTGGCCCACGATACTGGCAGGTGCGCCAAGGGTAGGGTGGTACCGAAACTGCCACGCGGTGTACTGCGTCACCAGAACGAACGTCAACGCTGTGATGAGGCCAAATAGCAGGAAGGCGACCCACACGAAGCGGGTGATATCACCTTGGGCGCGGGGAATGACGTAAAGCGGTTGGCGCTGTGGCTCGGACATTGAATCCCTTGGTATCGGTGTTCGATACCGGGGGCGTGCAATCGGAGAGGTCGATTTGCAGGCTGATTTGTGTGCCCAGTAGACAAGCATTCCCTCCATTTAGGGCCACTGAATTGGATAGCTGGTGCCATGGTGTTGGCATCAACATCTTCAAAATGTCAGAAACTGTATAATATTTCTACCACTTGAGATTGACCATGGAAACTCTCGCCAAAAAAATACTGGAGCACGCTACCGGGTTGCCGGAGGGCACGCCATTGGCGGCCAAGGAGTTGCTACACCTGGGTGGGCGGGCCGCCGTGGACCAGGTCTTGTCCCGTCTGGTGAAGCGGGGCACCTTGTTGCGTGCTGGTCGGGGTGTCTACGTTCTGCCTGTCCAGAGCAGTTTCGGCACCCGTGCCCCATCGGCGGTCAAGATGGTCGAGGGTCTGGCGAGCCAGCGCGGTGAGGTCATCGTGTCCCATGGGGCGGCAGCTGCCAACGCGCTCGGTCTGACGACCCAGGTTCCCATGCGCTCAGTCTTTCTCACATCAGGGCGCAATCGTCGGCTCACATTGGGTGCGCAAGCGGTCGAGTTTCGACATGCACCAGCCTGGCAATTGCTGTTTCCCGGGCGGGCTGCGGGTGATGTGGTGCGGGCACTGGCCTGGCTGGGGCCTCAAAAAGCAGGAGCAGCGCTCCAGGCGCTGCGTTCGAAACTGTCGCCACCAGAGTTGGAAGAGGTGGCTTCAGCCCGTGCGCGGCTGCCGACGTGGATGGCGCAAGAGGTCAGTGCCTTGGTTCATCATGGCTGAGTTTTTTCAGCATTCACCGGCAGAGCGAATGGAGGCGCTGGCGTTCGCCGCCGACGCGTCGGGTCGTCCGCCCCATTTGCTTGAGAAAGACATCTGGGTCGTCTGGTCACTTCGCCACCTTTTTGCCGGGCCTTTTGCAGAGCACCTGGTATTCAAAGGCGGGACGTCCTTGTCGAAGGCCTATGGAGCAATCCGGCGCTTCTCGGAGGACGTAGACCTGACTTACGACATCCGGGCCATAGCCAGTGATCTGGTTGGCGATGCCGATGTGCCGTTGCCAATCAGCAAGAGCCAAGAGAAGAAGTGGAGCAAGGAAATTCGATCCCGACTGTCGAACTGGGTTGGCAGCGAGATTGTGCCCAGACTCCAGCAAGACCTTGCGTCGCAAGGTCTTACGGGCACCGCACGGGCGGAAGACGACAAGGTTTTCATTGAGTATGTTCCCCTGGCTGTGGGTACCGGCTATGTTGCCCCCGCCGTCATGCTGGAGTTTGGCGCCCGCTCCACGGGCGAACCCAGTGAATGGCGCGATGTTCAATGTGATGCCGCCGCGTACCTGCCGACAGTGGAATTCCCGATGGCCAGGCCACAGGTCATGCGTGCAGAACGTACCTTCTGGGAGAAGGTCACCGCGATCCATGTCTTTTGTGCGCAAGGGGCCTTCCGTGGCGGTGATCGTTTTGCCCGCCATTGGCATGATGTGGTGCGACTCGATGCCGCTGGCATTGCAGCTTCAGCCATCGCCGATACGGCGCTGGCCAAGGCGGTTGCCGACCACAAAAGCATCTTCTTTGCAGAGAAGACCCCGGCCGGTGACACGATCGACTATCACGCCACCGTCTCGGGCCGGCTCCAGCTTGTGCCGCTGGGCGCTGCATTGGAAACCTTGCAGGCTGACTATCAGCACATGGTTGAGGACGGTCTGTTCCTGGACGACGCCGAACCCTTCGAGTCACTCATAGAACAATGCCGACGCATTGAGCAAAGTGCTAACGCCAAGCGCTGATTGGTCTTGCTGGGCATACCCAGCAGCGCAGTTTCGCGGGTATCCGCTAAACTTTTACTGGCAGTGGGAGAGGACTGCCATCCAAGATGAAAACAGACATTCCGATCAAAGATAGATCACCAATTTGCATGAACTGTCACCATGCACTCCAGTCCGAAACCGCAAGCACTGGGTTGCGCTGCGGATGGGCCTATTTTCAGCAGAAACCTATTGAACGCAAGGCGGCACTGATGGCGACGTATGCCGAAGTGCCAGCTACACACTCGTGTGAAAAATGGCGGGGGTCTGAAAAGGGCTCTTGATGGTCGAGCGGGTACGTTGATTCTGGCTGCGTTGACTTGCATTACGAATCACCCTGGATTTATTCAGGCGTCTGTGCCGAAGTCCGGCCAATCTGTTCTTTCAAAGCGTTTGAGGCCCTGAAAGTTGCCACGCGTCGCGGTGCGATGGTGACGGCTTCCCCCGTTTTTGGATTGCGACCGGGTCTGGGTGCCTTGGCCCGTATCTGAAAATTTCCAAACCCAGGTAACTTCACTTCATTACCGGAAATCAACGCATCCGACATCAGCTCGAACACAGCATCCACCATATCTTTGGCTTCCCGGGCATTGAGTCCCAGGCTTTCGTTCAGCCGTTCAATCAGCATGGCTTTGGTCAGGGATGGGGTTTCAAGGCATTCGACAAACAAATCAGGCATGGGTGTAAGGGTTGAATGGGCAGACCAAGTGGTTCCTTGAGTGGACGCGATTGCACCGGTTCGGGTCAAGGGTTTCGCATACCAGGGTGTTGTAAACACAGCAGTACACAGGGGTAAGCCATTTTTGCGTCCCGGCGTTGACGCCGTCGGGCTCTTGGGCGTTGCCCCGCGCCTCGTGCCGAGTCGCGGCCATGCGGCTGGGATCCCTCACGCCTGCGGTCTCACTGCGCTTACGACCTGCGCGCTGTGCTTGCCTGTGGAGGGAGGGAGTGCGTGGGGTGGCTTGCTGTTCCCTTTACCGTACCACGTCGTTCTGGTCGTCAAGGTCTGCGCGCATGGTGTGCGCTTGCGTCCTGGCGGCCGTTTGTGAACCTGTGACCACTGCGCTGCGGCGTGTTCCTACCGGTCTCGGGCAATCCCGCCCGATGCACGGAGCTGACCATGTCGCACGATCTCATTTCTTCCTCTGTTACTTTTCATTCTTCCCAGCCTACTGTCCTGCTCGTTCGTGATGTTGCAGGCGACTATCGCCAAATCGGGGCTGACCAGGTGCTCCAGGCCGCGCAGCAGGTTTTGCTGGATCGGGTGCGCGGCAGTGATGTCCTGAGTTCACCACAGGTCGTGCGGGACTATTTGAGGATGCGTCTGAGTGGGCTGGAGCACGAGATCTTTGCGGTCGTGCATCTGGATTCCCAGAACCGGGTCATCGACTACGTCGAAATGTTCCGGGGCTCGGTGAGTCAAACATCGGTGTATCCGCGTGAAGTGGTCAGAGAGTGCATTTTGCGCAATTCAGCGGGTTTGATGTTGGTACATAACCATCTGAGTGGCACGGCCCAGCCGTCGCGGGCCGACGAGGTTTTGACGCAGACCCTCAAAACAGCCTTGTCACTGATAGACGTCAGGGTGTTGGATCACTTGATCGTCGCTGGAAGCGACTTCCTTTCCATGGCCGAGCGGGGGCTCATGTAACAGCAGGGGCTTCGCCCCTTTTCTATTTTCTTCAAGTGGCGCTGCGCGCTGTCCTGGTGCCCTGCGGCAAGGTGCCGTCAGGGCAGCTCGCCGCTGGGCGTTTGTACCGGCGCAACCCTTGCCCGTGGTTGCCATTTCTCCGTCTTTCCTTCCCCCATCACTTCTTCCGCGACGGTAGCCAGCGCTGCCAGGCCGTCAAGGCGCGCAGGGCCGTGTCCTCGCCGGTGCTGCGGGCCGCACCACTCCCTGCACTTGTCTCCTTGACAGCCCGTCCGCGCCGGCCCCGTTGTTTCGCGGGCGATGAACTCAGGAAAGACGGCGGCAACGACGACCGGCCCAGGCGGTCGCGCCGAACAAACCGAAGACAGAAATCGGATACCGGGCTCTGAATCTTGGAATCCGGTCAGCTTTGAAAACCACGGGAGGGAACTGCATGCAGCCATTGAAGACGTGAATCGAAACCGAACCGCATTTTTTCTTTAGTTTGTTTTTTTAACGTCCCACAGGGACAGGAGCTATCACCATGAACACCATGACCTTGACTGAAACCACCGCCATTGCCGCCGCTGTTTCCACTGCTGTTGCAGCCGCCACAGGCGCTACCGCTATCACCGAATCGCAGGAACTGCTGTTGATCCCGCTGTCACAGCTTCGGCCATCGAGCCGCAACGTGCGCAAGAGTGGCGGGATCTCCATTCCCGAACTGGCATCGAGCATTACGCGTGTTGGGCTGTTGCAAAACCTCACCGTGGTGGCAGCACCCGATGGGGAACATTACGAAGTGGTTGCCGGTCGCCGTCGGCTGGCTGCTTTGAAGCTGCTGGTCAAACGCCACAAGCTGGACAAGCACCATGCGGTGCATTGCCTGTTGGTACAGGACGATGCGGCCCGCACCGTCAGCCTGACTGAAAATGTGCAGCGTGAGGCCATGTCTCCCATTGAAGAACTGTTTGCATGGAAAGACCTCGCAGCGGAGGGACGTCCCGTGGAGGACATTGCTGCCGATTTTGGTGTGACACCCTTGGTGGTGCAACGCCGTTTGAAACTTGCGAATGTCTCGCCCCGATTGCTGGCAGACTTTGATACGCAGGCGGTAACACTGGAGCAGTTGATGGCATTGGCCATCACCGATGACCATGCCGCGCAGGAAGCAGCGTTCTACGATACACCCCAATGGCAGCGCAACCCGGAAGCACTTCGCGATCACCTCACCAGTGAAGAAATTGATGCCAGCCGCGATGCCGTGGCCCGTTTCGTGGGGCTGGAGGCCTATGAGCAGGCGGGCGGTGGCATTCGCCGCGATTTGTTTGCAGACGAGAAAAACGGTATCTTTCTGACGGACAGTGCCTTGCTGGAGTCACTGGCGCGGGACAAGCTGGCCGCTTCCGTGGAACAAATACGCCTTGAAGGATGGGCATGGTTGGATGCCGCCCCGCGTGTCACTTCTGCCGATCTGTACCAGTTTCAGCGGGCGCGCAGCACCCGGCGTGAACCGAGCAAGACTGAGGCCAAGCGCATCGCCAAGCTGGAGGCACAGCAATCCAAGCTGCAAGACCGCGTCGAGGACGAGGACGACATGAGCGATGACGAGGCCCAGGCACTGGAAGCAGAAATGGATGCCTTGGGTGACGAACTGGAGGCCATCGAGCGCGGATTGATGGAGTACCCAAGCGCCGTTATGGCAGTTGCTGGGGCGGTGGTGTCGGTGGATTCCATGGGTGGGGTGGTGGTGCATCGCGGCTTGTTGCGGGCGGAACAGGTCAAGGCCTTGCGCATGCAGGAGCAGCAAGAGGCAGGCGGCGAGAGCGGGGAGGGCAGTGGCCCGGACGCCGATGCAACGGAACTCGCCAAGCCCGGAATTTCGGAGAAGCTGGCGAAGTGGCTCAGTGCGCACCGTACGGTCGCCCTGCAGGCAGAGGTGGCAAGGCATCCCCATATCGCCTTGGTGGCGGTGGTGCACCGAATGGCATTGCGTGTGGTGGTGGATACCTATTGTTCGAACGTGTCCCCGGTGTGCATCAACGCCACCCCACGCCACGGACTGGAAATGTTGGCTCCGGACATCGCGCAGTCACACGCAGCCACCGGCATGCAGGAAGTCCGCCAAGCGTGGGCTGAGCGCCTGCCCCAAAACTCCGATGCACTCTTTTCTGAGTTGCTGACGTACCCGCAACAGGAACTGCTGTCCCTGCTTGCCCTGTGTGTGGCATCTACGGTGGACGCCGTGACCTCTCGGGAAAGCGATATGCCCGCTGCCCTATTGGCCCAAGCGGTGGAATTGGATATGCACAACTGGTGGACGCCGACTGCGGCGGGTTACTTTGAACACGTCTCCAAGGCCAAGACACTGGAGGCGGTGCAGCAATTCGCACCTGAGCAAGTCAACCGCCTTGCCAAACTGAAAAAGGCAGAGTTGGCGAGTGAAGCTGAACGGCTGGTAGTGGGTACCGGATGGCTGCCGGGGATGTTGCAGAAGGCTGCGGTACCCGCTGCAGGTGGGTCAGAAGGCCCAATTGCATCAGAAGTGCCTGCGGGCATGGATGGCAGTAGCAATGACAGTGACACTGACAGGGATGGTGACAGCGCAAGTAACAGCGGTGATGACAGAGAAGATGATGAAGCGGTAGGCCGCGACGACCGGTAAATGCTGATCTGAAAATCCAAGCCCCGGCATTGGCCGGGGCGATAAAGAATTCGGGCGCGCTCAGCAGACTCTCCACATGGAGAGTGGTGTGCCTGGCGGCGCAAAACCGGCGCTCAAAAAGGTACGTCGAATCCGCCGCGATCGGAACGCTCCCGTGCGGGACCAACCACGTCCTCGCCAGCCTCGACACCCCTTTGCCGCTTGGCTTATCCCCCGAATCACTGCAGGGTGCGGCCCACCCAGCAGCAAGAAACGGGATCAGTAGTGCCGTCCAACGTGCAACTGGAAGGTTCACAAATCGGTGCGCGTGCGCAGTCCATTGCATTCGCAGCATGAAATTCCAGTTGGAGCCTCGCGCGTGGGGCTACGCACCATAAACGCCAACACGCCTGTTGCGCCAGATCATTTTGGATCGGGACCCACTTCGATACTGGAAGCAGTCCGGCAACGATCCAACTTCACCGACCGGACATCACCTTTCCCGGAACAGTCCCCACCGGCAACGATTTCGGCAACACCAATGGCAGATGGCATTCGTCCTTGCAGACAAACATCTCGATCTTGATTGTGTCTGGGGTCATGCCGGAGGGCTGACGCACGGTGGTGGTGCCGTGGCCATGCGTCCTTTGGAAATCAGGTTTGCAAACACGGCAGCCTTGTTTTGTCGTGAATCCTGGTGCCGGCACGGCTTCGCCTCGGGCTGATGCGCTGCAACCGTACAGTCCAACAAATTTCCCCGACCTTTGGTCTTCCTCGCGAGCCAAATTTCTTGTACCTCCCGGTCCTTCACGGCGTTGCGGCCCCATCGTATTGCTCTGGGGTGCTGCGCGCCCGGACCCACCCCCATCGGGTCACGCCAAGGCCGCAGTGGTTGCGACCTGGTTAAATTTCAAAGGACTTCATCATGGCCCACATTGGCACTTTCACCGAACAGAACAACAGCTACAGCGGCACGGTACGTACCCTAGCACTCAACGTCAAGATCAAGATCGTTCCCACTGACAAAGAAAAAGGGAATGCTCCGGACTACCGCATCCTTGTAGACAACTTCGAAATTGGCGCGGCCTGGAAGAAGGTCAGCAAGGCAGATCGGCCCTACCTGTCGGTGACGCTGGATGACCCATCGTTCCCAGCCACCATCTATGCCAGCCTGGTCGAAGCAGATCCCGGTGTCTACAACCTGATCTGGTCGCGAAACAAGGGCGACTAAACGTCGCACGTCCCGCCCGCTGCGGCGGGACGTTTCCGGTGTGTGCCAAATTTTCTAGGCAGTGCATGCGGGAACGCATTCAATGCGGCGGCAGCCAGTGCCCGCCCTTTTGACCACCCACGAATGCGTTGCTCAAATTTCCATCTCGGGTTCGGATTTGGCAACTTTCTTGCGGGCTCGCTTTTTGGGTTCGGTGGCTTCCGGTTGAACGGTTTCCACCTGGGTCGGTTCCACAGTCTTTTCGATACTTTGATCGACGCCTTTTTCAGCACCTATTTCGGTGCCTTTTTCGACTTCAATGCCCTGGCTTTTTTCGATCAGATAGTCGACTGCCTTTGATGCGTCCTTGGCCGCTGCAAAGACCGCATGCTTGTCGCCTTTGAGTGCTTCAAGCCATGAACCGATATAGGCCGCATGGTTCTTGTCATCGAATTGCACACCGGTCTCCGCACTGGCGAAAGCGCTGCTCAATTCGGCAACCAGCTCTTCACGGGCATATTCCGGCGTTCCAAATGCGTTGGCGAGTGGACGGTTGAGACGGTTTTCGCCACCAGTCGCATGGCCAAGCTCATGCAGCAGGGTGCCCGCATAGGCCTCCGGGCTTTCAAATTGATCGCGATGGGGCATTTGAACCGCATCGCGCGCGGGTGAGTAATAGGCGCGGTCACCACCATGGCCAAGCTCCAGACCATCACGCTGCATGGCCTGGGCGATCTTCTCTACGGCCGCAATTTTTTCAACGGTGGGGCGCTCCTTCGTTGGTGCCATTGGCTCAATGTTCAGTCCACTGCATTGCTCCACATTGAACGCGTGGCTGGTTTTGTCGAAGAGCAGATTCAAGGATCGCTCTGCTTGCCGCCAACGGGATTTGGCCCCATCCGCTTCAATGACCAATTTACGGGTATCGACTTCCGACCCGTTGGCCAG
>JBEEJZ010000061.1:0-3563 GCA_041168905.1 Pseudomonadota bacterium
TGCCGCAGTGTGCCCCTGGCCGAGATTGCCCAACACGGCCACGTGCTGACCCCAGGCCGCTACGTTGGCGCTGAAGAGGTGGAAGACGATGACGAAGCCTTCGACGAGAAGATGCAGAAGCTCACCGAACGCTTAAGCGAGCAGATGGCCAAAGGAGCCGAGCTGGATGCGTTGATTCGGCAGAAGCTGGGGGGGCTGGGGTATGAGTTCTGATTGGATGAAATTCACCGACCTGCTCTCAGCCATCATTGATAACAGAGGGAAAACTTGTCCAGTTGGAGATAGTGGACTGCCTTTGATTGCCACCAACTGCGTCAATGGTATCGACCTCTATCCGAGCTATGACACAACTCGCTTCGTTTCAGAGGAAACCTACAAATCCTGGTTCAGGGGTCACCCGAAGCCTGGAGACATTCTTTTTGTTTGCAAAGGCAGTCCTGGTCGAACTAACTGGGTTCCAGACCCCGTCGACTTTTGCATTGCGCAAGACATGGTTGCAGTAAGAGCTGACCCCAAAAAGGTATATCCAAAGTACCTTTTTGCGGCACTTCGCTCAGATGCCGTTCGAGCGCAGATTAACAACATGCATGTCGGGACAATGATTCCCCACTTTAAGAAGGGCGACTTTGACAAACTGTTTATTCCGATGCTTGATGAGCAGGCACAGGCTACGGTGGGTGATTTTTACTTCATTCTGTCAGAACGCATCAACCTCCTGCGCGAAACCAACGCCACCCTTGAAACCATCGCCCAGGCGTTGTTCAAGTCGTGGTTTGTCGATTTCGACCCTGTGCGCGCCAAGATGGAAGGCCGCACCCCCGAAGGCATGGACGAAGCCACGGCGGCACTTTTTCCGGATTCGTTTGAAGAGACGGAGTTGGGGTTGGTGCCGAAGGGGTGGGTACTCAAACCATTTGGCGCGCTTTTGGCGAACAGCATTGGTGGCGATTGGGGATCTGAGCAGCCGGAAGAGAAGAACACCGTGCGCGTTGCCATCATCAGAGGCACCGACATTCCCGACTTGCAAAGCGGGCGGGAGAACCGAGTGCCGCTCCGATACACCAGTGAGAAAAAGCTATCAACTCGCCAGCTTCAAGATGGCGACATCGTGATTGAGGTGTCGGGCGGCAGCAAGGACCAGCCGACGGGTAGAGCGCTCTATGTGACGGATGACCTACTCAAGCGATTCGACTGCCCTGTGGAGCCAGCAAGCTTTTGCCGTCTTTTTCGGCCCGTTGGTCGAGCAACAGGAGTACTGCTTGGCCAGCATCTTCGGTTCATCTACGACCAGGGCAAGACGTGGGAGTACCAAAACCAAAGTACCGGTATCGCCAATTTTCAGACGACGCACTTCCTTGAGAAAGAGCTCGTAGCCGTCCCCCCGGATTCCGTGCTCAACGTTTTCTCTGAGACAGTCCGAGCAGTGGTGGATCGCACGGTTATCAGCCAGATTGACGAGTTGAGCCACATCCGTGACACCTTGCTCCCGCGCCTCATTTCTGGGCAGTTGCAATTGCCGGAGGTCGCCGATGCACATTGACGCATCTGTTCTGCGCGGCTTGCAGCACGAACAACATGACCGTTTTGTTCGGAATGCCAATGAAATCGTCATTGAGTCGTTCATCTTCACAGGCGACAGGGACTACCTAACGGCACGCTTTGCTTTTTTTCAAAAGCAATCGCATTTGTTTCTCTGGTCTGCTGCACAGGCACTGGAAAAGTACATCAAAGCGAACATCTTGCTTTTGGGCTCTGGCGTAATCAAACGAATCCATAAGCACACCGAACTCGCGAAAATGCTGAGAGAAACTCACGCTGAGCGATTGAAAATTGACACGGCCATGCCTGATGGCTGGGCAGAGCAAGGGGTAGCACCGTGGCCCAACGTGGATGTTGACGGTTTTTTGCGGCGCATAGAAATGCAGGGTTCCCCTGATGTGCGCTATGACCAGGTGCAACTTGAAGTGCATTTGCAAGATCTTGTGCTGCTTGACCGAACGGCCTTTCGCTTGCGCTACGAGTTGATTTTCGAGTCTGTGGAGAGCTGCCGTCTGGTGGGAGCGCAGTTGAAACAGTGCTTTTTCGACTTGAACTACTCGTTTGCCCCAGAAGGGTTTAAACACCCGCCATTAACTGGGCTTCGGATGTTTCACACCTCCGTCAGCAAGTTAGAGGCTGCCGTCCGAGGATGCTATGGCCATGCGGGTGCTTACCAGGATTGGGCTCAGAAGAGCATGGGCGTGAAGCCAGAGGACCTCCGGAAGTTGATGGGGCCAACCAAAGATCAACAGTGAAGAACCCGCCGCCGCAACCCTCAAAATGAAGATATTCACGCTTGCATCTGTTGGGTACGGCTTGGCATTTGTATTGGGGCTGCTGTCTCTGCTCACCATGGTGTTTTTTGGTTACCAGTTCTACGCCCACCCCACAAAGCCTGAATTGCCTGCGATGCTCGCAAAAATGAATCAATCGCTTGAGCGCATTGGCAGGGAGTTAAAAGCGTGAAGACTGCCAGCTTATTGAGAAACTCGATGTTTTTTGGTCTACCAGAAAAGACTGAAACCCCGGTACATTGCTACCTCGCCCCACCGTTGACAAAAAGTACACCATGCTAGAACAACTCACGCTTTCAGGCGTAGGCCCCGCCCGGCATCTTGGTCCGGTGGAATTCATGCAGCGCATGAACCTGATCACCGGTGACAACGGCCTAGGCAAAAGCTTCATTCTGGATGTGGCTTGGTGGGCGCTTACACGCACTTGGGCACGGGGGGTTGCAGCCTCGCCGCAGCCCACAGCCAAAACATCCGCCATTGAGTTTCGCTACAGCAAAGCCACAGGGATGCATGAGGAGCGCATAGCGTTCAGCCATGCCGATGGTGTGTGGCCCTTGAAGGCGGCCCGCCCACCCATTCCGGGCGTGGTGATTTACGCCGGAGTAGATGGCAGTTTTGCAGCCTGGGACCCAGCACGCAACTACTGGTCAGACAAAGAAGCCGCATCCACCCGCCCCCGTGCTTTCAACTTCACACCGGATCAGGTTTGGCACGGCCTGCCAGCCGACACCAGCCCAAGCACCAAACCGGTGTGGCACTGCCGGGGGCTGGTACACGACTGGGTGTTGTGGCAACGCGGCAATGACCCGGCATTTGCTGATTTGGTGAAAGTGCTGGATGCCCTTTCACCCTCAGGATTGGAGAAGCTAGTGCCCGGCAGCCCCTTGCAGGTGGGGGAAGACGTGACCGAGCAGCCCTCGTTGCGCATGCCTTATGGCCAAGATGTACCGCTGATGCACGCCTCTGCAGGCATGCGGCGCATTGCAGCTTTAGCCTATTTGCTGGTGTGGACTTGGCGTGAGCACCTGCGGGCCAGCGAACGCACCCGCCGCAAACCAGCACGCGAGGTCATTTTCTTGATTGACGAGATCGAGTGCCACCTGCACCCCCAATGGCAGCGCCGCATCGTGCCTGCTCTACTGAAGGTGATGGAAGCGCTAACGGGCCAGCAGGTGCCGGTGCAGCTAATGGTTGCCACGCACTCGCCCTTGGTGTTGGCGTCGGTGGAGC
>JBEEJZ010000062.1:0-3734 GCA_041168905.1 Pseudomonadota bacterium
CTCACCGACCGCAGCGAGAAGTTTTTGGCCAGTGAGCTGGTGCGTGAAAAGCTGTTTCGCTTGACCGGCGATGAACTGCCCTACACCTCAACGGTGGTGATCGACAAGTTTGAAGAAGAACCACCCGCACGCAAAGGCCAGAAGCGACTGCTGCGCATTGCTGCCACCATCGTGGTGGAGCGCGACGGCCACAAAGCCATGGTGATTGGAGACAAGGGCGAGCGCATCAAGCGCATCGGCATGGAAACCCGCGTCGAGCTGGAAAAGCTGGCCGATGCCAAGGTGTTTCTGGAATTGTGGGTGAAAGTGCGCTCCGGTTGGGCTGATGATGCAGCACGCGTGCGCAGCTTCGGTTACGAGTAATCTCTTTTTCGCGTGGCTACCAAGCGCATCTCCGACGAGCCCGCGTATGTGCTGCACCGCTACGACTGGAGCGAGTCCAGTCTGATTCTGGAAGTCTTCACCCGCCACTACGGGCGCATTGCGCTGGTGGCCAAAGGTGCCAAGCGGCCTACGTCGAGTTTTCGCCCTATCTTGCTGCCCATGCAATTGCTGCACGTGGCGTTTGGCGGCGATGCCGAAATCAAAACCCTCAAAAGTGCCGAATGGCAGGGCGGCCACGTCATGCCCACCGGCGACGCGCTGCTGTCGGGCTATTACCTCAATGAACTGCTGATGACGCTGCTGGCGCGCGACGACCCGCACGCTGCGTTGTTTGATATTTACGCCCGCGTGGTCCAGGTCATTGCCAGCGAGCACGGCGAGGTGCTGCAGACCGCGTTGCGCACCTACGAGCTGCTGCTGTTGCGCGAGATTGGGTTTTTGCCACAGCTAGATGTGCAAACCATGACCTTGCGTGCGCTGGAGCCGGACGCGCGCTATGTGCTGGTGCCCGAAGGCGGCCTGCGCCAGGCGCACAGCGACGACCGGGTGAGCTTGGCTGGCCGGCAATGGACGCAATTGCAAGCCTCGTTGGAAGACAGCGCACCGTTCACCACCACACTGCGTGCATGCGCCGAGATGATGGGTGAACTCAAGCCCCAGCTGCGCGCGCTGCTGCACTACCATTGCGGTGTCAAAACCCTGCGCTCGCGCCAGATGATGATCGATATTCAATCCCTATGACCCACCTCTCCGTCAACCTCAACAAAGTCGCCCTGGTGCGCAACACGCGCCATCTGGGCATTCCCAGCGTTACGCGCGCGGCCACGCTGTGCCTGCTGGCGGGCGCGGCTGGTATCACGGTGCATCCGCGCCCCGACGCACGCCACATCCGCGGCGACGATGTCACGGATCTGGCCGAGTTGCTAAAGGCCTGGCCGGACCGTGAGTTCAACGTCGAAGGCAACCCGTTTCACAACCTGATGGACTGCGTGCGCGACTTGCGCCAACGCAACTTGCCCGTGCACCAGGTGACGTTTGTGCCCGACTCTGAGGGGCAATTCACCAGTGACCATGGCTGGGCGTTTCCTGCCGATGCTGCACGCCTAGTGCCGTTGATTGACGACGCCCATGCGCTGGGCCTGCGGGTCAGCCTGTTCATGGACGCCGACCCCACCGCCATGGCTGCCGCCAAAGCCGTGGGCGCTGACCGCATTGAGCTCTACACCGAGCCGTACGCCGCCGCCTGGGGCACGCCTGAACAGGGCGTGCAGTTGGCCCGATTTGCCGCTGCGGCACAGGCGGCGCTGGACGTCGGGCTGGGTGTTAACGCCGGCCATGACCTCAACCGCGACAACCTGGCGGCCTTCGTGCGTGCCGTGCCTGGAGTGGCCGAAGTGTCGATCGGCCACGCGTTGATTGCAGACGCGCTGGAGCTGGGCTACACGGCGACTATCCGTGCCTACCTGGATTGTCTGGCCCCATGATTTACGGCATCGGCACTGACATCTGCGATGTACGCCGCATCAAGGCCAGTCTGGAGCGCCATGGCGACCGCTTTGCTGCCAAAGTGTTGAGCGAAGGGGAGTTGAAAACCTGGAAGGCCCGCAGCGCCCGCTGGCCCGAGCGTGGTGTGCGTTACCTGGCGACCCGATTCAGCGCGAAAGAAGCCTTCAGCAAAGCCATCGGGCTGGGCATGCGCATGCCCATGACTTGGCGCTTGTGCGAGGTGGCCAAAGAGCCGTCAGGCAAGCCCGCCATCGTGTTGCATGGGGTGCTGAAAGAGTGGTTTGAGGCGCGCCGTCTGGTGGCTCACATTACCGTGACCGACGAAACCGATTACGCCGCCAGCTTCTGTGTGGTGGAACACCAGTGAGTGCATGGTTCCCCACTTTTTATGCAAAAGTGGCCTCTAAAGCCCGCGGAATATGCGTAGATAGCTATTGAATTGGTAGCAAAATTTTGACCCCAAAAGGCTGTTCATGACCCAACACGCTCCCCTCATCATCGACATTGCCGGCCTGGCCCTGACCCAAACAGACCGCCAGCGCCTCAAGCATCCGCTGGTAGGTGGTTTGATACTGTTTGCGCGCAACTGGCAAGACCGGGCGCAGCTCACCGCGTTGTGCCAGTCGATTAAAAAGGTGCGTGCCGACCTGCTGATTTGTGTGGACCACGAAGGTGGGCGGGTTCAGCGTTTCAAGACCGATGGCTTCACCCATTTGCCGCCCATGCGTGCTTTGGGCGAGATGTGGCTCCAGGAGCCGAAGGCGGGCAAGAAGGCCGGACCGATGGAGGCCACCAACGCCGCCACCGCCTGCGGCTATGTGCTGGGTGCCGAGTTGCGCGCCTGTGGCGTAGACCTGAGTTTCACGCCCGTGCTCGATCTGGACTACGGCGAAAGCTCGGTCATTGGCGACCGCTCGTTGGGCCGTGATCCGCGCGTGGTCAGCCTGTTGGCCAAGAGTCTGATGCAAGGCCTGCTGCAAAGCGGTATGGCCAACTGCGGCAAACACTTTCCCGGCCATGGTTTTGTGAAGGCCGATTCTCACACCGACATTCCCGTGGACAAGCGCAGCCTCAAAGCCCTTCTGGCCGACGATGCCGCGCCGTATCGTTGGCTCAACAACGTCACCACCAGCGTGATGCCTGCGCACGTGATCTACCCCAAGGTGGATGCGCGTCCGGCGGGGTTTTCGGCCAAATGGCTGGGCGACATCCTGCGCGGACACATGGGCTTTGGCGGAGCCATTTTCAGTGACGACCTGTCCATGGCTGGCGCCCGCTGGATTGACGGCAAACAGGTCAGTTACACCCAGGCTGCTGTGGCGGCCTTGGGTGCCGGGTGTGACATGGTGCTGCTGTGCAACCAGTCGGTCGCCAGCAGCGAAGGCGGTGGTGCGGCGGTCGACGAATTGATTGCGGGCCTGACCGAGGCCCAGCTCAAAGGCCAGTGGCAGCCACTGGAGGCCAGCGAAGAGCGCCGCCTGGCCTTGTTGCCGCAAACGCAGGCACTCGCCTGGGACGACTTGATGGTCAGTCCCGCCTACATGCAGGCGATGGACGCCATTTTGTAATCAGGGGGAGCGGTGCAGGCGCGGCGCTGACAGCGCGACGATCTGGTCGGCAGTCACTTCGTCCACCACTTTGTGCTTGGCCATTTGGCCGCTGGTCGTGAGCAGGGTGCGCAACTGTTGCACATCTTTCACCGTAGGGGCCACCTTGATTTGCGCAAGGGCCGCCTGGATATTTCCACCTTGAATGATGGAGGCTACTTTGAGTGCCCAAGCGCTTTGACGCGTTGCCATAGATGCTTCTTTGCAAAGGGTGGATGGGGGGCTCCCATTTTGGCA
>JBEEJZ010000063.1:0-3226 GCA_041168905.1 Pseudomonadota bacterium
AAAGCGGCTACCAACTTCGCAAGCCCCCCACCAAGAACGACACGTGCTTTTTCTTGGCTTTGGCCGATACCGAACCTGACGCGTGGGGACGGCGGGTGATCGCACGCGCACATGCCAAGGCTCGTGCCAAAGATGCATCGCTGGGGCCACTGACCGAAGCGGACTACCTCGCTTGCGTGGATGATTTCAGCCGGGTGGGCGCACTGCGACTGCGAGATGAAAGCGGGCACTATCTGCGCAGGGTGGCCGATGGCGCTCGGTCAACACCTGCGTTTCTGGAGCTGGAAAAAATCCTCCTTGCATCCCGTGCGGTGGAAATCAGCAAAGAAACGGCCGAAGACTTGGCCTACCTTCAGGGCAAAGGAACATCCCTTGGAGGTATGCGCCCCAAATGCACCATCCTGGATTCAGATGGCGCTTTGTCACTGGGCAAGTTTCCCAGCGTGAACGATGAGCGTGCTGTCACACGTGGTGAGGTGCTGGCATTAAGGCTAGCCCAACTGGCAGGCATTGATACCGCGCAAGCACGCATCGTGATGGTTCAGGACCAGCCGGTTGCCATGATTCGTCGCTTTGACCGCACGCCTGAACAAAACCGTATCCCCTACATCTCAGGTGCAACGCTGTTGCAAGCCAACCGCGACGATGAACATTCGTACACGGAGATCATCGATGTAATGCGTTCCAAGTGCGAGAACTTCATCGATGACGCCAGGCAATTGTGGAGACGATTGGTGTTCAACCACCTGATCACGAACGTGGATGATCACCTGCAGAACATCGGGTTCCTGTACAGCGGCAACAACCAGTGGCGGCTAGCCCCTGCGTTTGATCTGAACCCTTTTCCCGACAAGGATCCGGAATCCAAAACCTGGCTCAGTGAAGACAGCGGTCCGATCACCTCGATCCAACAACTGCTGGATCAAGCCGCCCGCTTTGAATTGTCCAAGCCACATGCGCAATCCATCCTTGAAGAAGTGACCACAGCGGTCAAGCGCTGGAAAGATGTGGCTATCTCAACAGAGGTTGGACTGCAGCCGCATGAGCTCAATGACTTCAAGCCTGCGTTTGAGAGTCACATCAAATGAGCAGCCACCCACTTCCTGCCTAGAAGCTGGAAAACTGCACGGAAATACCGCCATCTAACATCGCCAATGTTAGAAGTCACATTATTTGTTAGATCAAAGCCTCTCAGGCATTACTTTGCACCCAGGTCAGCTGATACAAACCCAAACGGCGCTGTCGGCTGACCAGTTGTTCATAGGCATGAATCGGCCCCTCGTACAGGGGATCACCACGATTTGCGGCCTTGACCTTGAAAATATCCATCGGTTTATCACTGGCCAGTCCAGCGTACCTCATCAGAAATTCCGCTGACTGAGCCAGGTGCCTGTACTCCCAGAGAACTGCAAACAATCTGGCTTGAGCCTCTGTCAACCTGATGGGCCCATGCGGCCAACCCTCCAAATGAACCCAAGCGAAGTCGTGACTGAACGGCCCATGTACAGCCATCGGAATGACCATCCCGTTGGAGTCGACCTTGTCCTCCGGATCGTCTCCGAGCAACCTTAGCGCCATGCCGTGCAGAGCAAACCGGTCTTCCAGCTGCCACCAAGTAGCCATCCCCGCCAGCGGATCCAATGGTTGTCGCACCAACGGCCGTGGCGTAATAACCCAGCTTTGGCTGCGTTGCTCGGGCCCATGAAAAATCCGTAGCCCGTGACGCTCCACCAAGTCAATACGGCGCGCTAGCACCACCGGCCGCTTCTTGTGCCGACCAATGTCCCACACGCCATCAACGATTTGAGTGGCGCTGGCGTGCGGCGAAATGTCCAACGCGCCGCGCAGCTTTCGGATCAGCCATTCGTCGTCCAACCTCCAACTGCGCTGACTAGCCGGATCCAGCGCAAACGGACCACAATCCGGACACTGCACCATGAGCTCATCGTCCGTTCTGAAGATCGGGCCACGGTAAAGGCCGCAGAAAGCACACAGGGCATCCTGGCTGTTGACGACACCAGGTAAAACGGCCTTCACCTGTTTGAGAACCTGTAGCGCTGCAACTTCTTCATCGTGCAGGCTACTCTCAAAAGAAGCGCTGCCTCGCACGAACATCAAAGCGGCCAAGCTGATGGCTTGCTGATTGAGGGTCAACTCCATTCACACCTCACTCGAACAAGCTGCCATCCATGGTCGCAGGCTCCTCCTGCTCCCGTCCGGTCTTGAGGACCTGCTGCGCCTTCAAGATGCCCAACTGGACCAGATAGCCCTCAAGTTGGGCACGCAGCTTCTCATCGAACTTGTGCAGGTTCAGTCGCCCCTTGCTGGTGATCTCCACACTGACCACCTGGCAGCGGCTTTTGCCCCGCATCGGTGCCAGATAGAAGTTGAGAACAGCCGCCTGAATGGTCCAGCCGCGTGAAAGCGGGTTTTCTGCGCCGAAGTAATCCTGAAGCAGCTCCGTCACGCAGCGCTGATCGCTGGAGGCACTTGCCGTGCATTCCATCTTGAGTCGTCCGCAGCCACTGACCACGGTCACGCTCTTGACCTGCAATCCGACGAATCCGTCATCAATCGCCTGCGGAATGTTCAACCCCAAGCGCAACGTGGACAGGTTCAGGCGTGGCGTCTGGATCCGCTGTGCATCGGCATGCACACCTAGCAGGTGCCTGGCAAAGGCCTCACACAACATGGCGTGGTACTTGGCGCCGCCACGAATGATGGTGCGGGCCACACCGGTGGCTTGTGCGTATTCCAGCACCATGTGAATGTTCGGACTGCCCACACGCCGCTGTAGCTGACTGCCCTCGAATTCCAGCTTGGCCGTGGCCAGGTCCTTGGCGTGGATGGAGACCAGCTGCGTACCGCGCGCCCGGTCCAACACATTGACCACGCACACCTCGCCACAACCCAACTCCCGCTGGTAGAAGCCTTTGATGGCATCACCGAATGCAGCGATCGACTCCTCGTCACGCTTGATGGTCCCCTTGAGCCCCAAGTCGTGCTGCTGAGCTTGTTGACCGTGGTGGTCCAGGTATTCGATCTCAGCCGCCGCCTCAAACAGCGTCGGGTAATGGACGTAGAGCCAGAAGGCCCGGTGCAGGTCGTTCTTGCAAGCGATGAGTCCCATCAATTCCGTCGGCCGGTCATGCGCAGCCTGAAACATGGCCTGCTTGCCCAAGGGGTGGGCCAGCAGCGTGCTGGCGTGCAGTCCGGCCACGATGCG
>JBEEJZ010000064.1:0-6563 GCA_041168905.1 Pseudomonadota bacterium
CCAGCATTGTTCCGGCGTCTCATCACCATGAAACTGCAGCGTGGCATGGGCGATGCGCGCACAGGCTTCGCCCACCTCGTCAAGGCTGGCATTGACGAACAAGAGGACAGGGGTCACGAAAGGCGGTAGTCGTCGTGCCAGTTCGGCTGCTCGCGACAGAGTGACGTGGCGTGCACTGTGCTCATACAAGACAAAACCGATCGCGTCTGCGCCGGCTTCGACGGCTGCATCCACGTCTTGCTCACGGGTCAATCCACAAATCTTGATTCTGGTTTTCATGGCAAGCCATCATACGCAGGCACGCTATCGGGCAGGCCCCAATGGCTGTCGTAGCGAGGACCCATGAAGTACAGGCCATGGGGTGAAAAAGTCGGGGCGGCAACACGTCGGTCTCGCGCCGCCAGTACCTCCTGCATCCAGTCGTGCGACCGTTTGCCTTGCCCAATCATGACCAGACATCCCATGATGTTGCGAATCATGTGGTGCAGAAAAGCATTCGCCTCGAACTCGAAGCGCCAATAGTGGCCCCTGCGGTGAATATCGATGCGCCTCATGTGCTTGACCGGTGATAGCGCCTGACAAGCCGAGGCTCGAAACGAGCTGAAATCATGCTCTCCCAGCAAGGCGTTTGCAGCCTGGCGCATGGCAAGCTCATCCAGTGGGCGTAGGCTCCAGCCGGTGCGTCCTGCGTCGACGCTGGGACGCACTGGCGACTCCAGCAAAAGGTAGACGTAGCGTCGGGAGAGTGCGCTGGCTCGGCAATGAAAAGTGTCAGGTACCAGATGTGCCCACTGCACAGCAATGTCGCTGGGCAAGTAGCTGTTGGTCCCCCTGACCCAGGAAATCGGTAGGCGATCGACGTTGGTGTCGAAGTGCGCCACCTGCATCAGACCGTGCACACCCGCATCAGTACGCCCCGCACACAAGGTGGAGACGGGCGTGGACGCAAAACTCGCCAGGGCTTTTTCCAACTGGTCCTGTATCGTGTTGCCTGAAGGCTGGCTTTGCCAGCCTTGGTAGGCCAGACCGTTGTAACTGATGCCGAGTGCAATCCTCACGAGCGTCACATCCTGGGCGTGTGGTTGAACTCAGTTTTTCGAGGTCGCGAGGTCGGCTGGCCCCGAAGTCGGGCTGCCCTCGGCAGTGGGTTGTTCCTCGTTAGCAGGCAGATCAAGGTCCAGGGAGACGCTGCTGAAATCGAAGGTTGTCGGCTCAACCTGTTTTTCAGTGGCTTCATCGGCCCATGCAGATGCTTCACTTTCAAGGTCTCCCAAGTCTGGAGTGAGTGTGACGGCTGTATTTTGTTCTGAATGGGGCTGCAATTCCAGGTCGAGATCCAGGCCAGGCATGGCCTGCAGATCCGGTTTAAGATTGTCGTTTTCCGAACTCGCTTCTTCGTGCAGATGTTCTTCTGAACTTGCTTCGGCAACTGCAGCCAAGGAGGGCTCCGTTGAGTCAATCTTCTCTGTCAAGTGGGGAGAATTCGATGCCTTTTGCTGGCGGTTCTTGTAGACGCCAAATGCACCCAGCAGTGCCAACAGCAGCCCCGCTGCGGGAACGACCATCGGGCTGGCCAAAAAGGCTTCCAGCGCGCCAGAGGTCGCGGGTGTGGGCAGGGCCTGGGCGGTTGTAGACGGTGTTGCGGCCGGAGCAGTAATTGCCCGTGCTGCTGGCAGGGTAGCCGGGTCGGCAGATGCGTTTGATCCTTGGATTGGGGCGGCAGAGGACGTTGCAGTCGAGCCCGCGCCACCAGCGCTGGCTTGCGAGTTCAATTTTTCCAGAGTCTCTATATTTTTGCGGATAGCTGTCGCACGCTGATCGTCTTCGCTCCTCTGTTGTTTCTTGGCGACGGCATCGAGCGCTTTGCTGTCACTGCCCGGGTCGCTGGAGAGGGTCAGTCTATCGGCCACACTGGTGGTTTGCTGGTTCTCCAGGACTTTGGTTTGCACCTGGCCCTGAACTCTGCGATCGGCGGAGGCGCTCTCGACTTTGACCGCATTGGAGGCCAGACTTTTCCGGTAGTCGTTGAAATCCCTGCTTTGGGCACTGATGATTTCTTGGGCCTGCTCTGCCGAGGTCGATAACACCTGGTCCTCAGTCGGCAACCGCAGCTTTGAACCGCTTTTGATCCAGTTGATATTCTCCTGAATGAAGGCCTGTGGGTTGCTTCTCAGCAGTGCCACCAGCATTTGATCCAGCGACACCTGGGAGGGCTTGTGAGCCCCGGCAAGCTTGCTGGCGGTATCGCCTGGCTTCACGGTCACTGTGCGATCCTGTGGTGCCGTCACGGGTTCAGGCGCTTTTGCCTTGACTGGTATCGGGGCCTTTTTCTCCTCTGCGGGGGCTGGTATCGTTGCTGCTGCCGCAGGTTCGCCCGGTGTAGCCGCAAGCTGTGCCAAGTTGGGGGTGGGGCCAGGTCGCTCCGTTGTGGTCGTGGGCGGTGCCAGCAAGAGCGTGTAGTCGCGAATCAGGCGTCCCGTGGTCCAACGGGCTTCCACCATCAAATCGACAAAGGGGGCGTTGACAGTGACGTCGTTCCCGATCTGGAGATAGGGCCGTTTGTCCGCAGGCTGGCGAAGGTTGATCCGTATTTTGCCCAGGGCACCAGGAAATTCCATGCCCGCCGCACGATAGAGGGCAGGACCTGCCAGTTCGACTGTGAGGCTGGCTGCTTCTTCCGGGGTGATTTCAGGAAGGTCAATTTCCGCTCGCAGGGGTTCGCCCAACACGGATTGAACGGTGACGCGCCCCAAGGCCAATGCCCGCACAGGGGATGATGGCAGCATCAACAATGCTGCGACCAGGACACTGAGTGGGGCCAACGGCTTTAGGCCTGCCCGTGGTGGTGCGACTTTGCGCTGACGTGGGGTAGGCAGGCAATTCATGGTGGGGGCTCTCTAGGCTATCCATCAGGGAAATTGACGTTATCGGCAACGTCGGCGGGAAGGAAGTTAACACAGTATTCAGCTTAGGTCTGCGCCGATGCTGATGGACTTCATTCACTTGCATGCACAAATCAAAACGGCCTGCCGTGATGGGGCAGGCCGTCGGTGACAGGTAAAGTCGGTTTTATGCGTCCAGCAAGATGCGCAGCATGCGGCGCAGTGGCTCGGCCGCGCCCCACAGCAGCTGGTCACCGATGGTGAACGCACCGACGTACTCAGGGCCCATGGCCAGCTTGCGCACACGGCCCACCGGGATGGTCATGGTGCCGGTCACGGCCACAGGGGTCAGGTCCTTGATGGTGGCTTCCCGGGTGTTGGGCACCACTTTGACCCACTCGTTGTCGGCGGCGATCATGGCTTCGATGTCGGCCACGGGCACGTCTTTTTTCAGCTTGAAGGTCAGGGCCTGGCTGTGGCAGCGCATGGCGCCAACACGCACGCAGAAACCGTCGACTGGGATGGCGACAGAGTTGAAACCCTCGCCCATGCCCAAAATCTTGTTGGTCTCGGCCATGCCTTTCCACTCTTCCTTGGACATGCCGTTGCCCAGATCCTTGTCGATCCAGGGGATCAGCGAGCCGCCCAGTGGCACGCCAAAGTTGGCGGTCTCGGCACCCGTCAGGGCGCGCTGTTTGGCAATGACCTTGCGGTCGATTTCCAGGATGGCGCTCTTCGGGTCATCCAGCAGGGCTTTGACTTCGGCGTTCAGCGTGCCGTATTGGGTCAGCAGTTCGCGCATGTGCTGCGCGCCGCCGCCGGAGGCCGCCTGGTAAGTCTGGGTGCTCATCCACTCGACCAAACCAGCCTTGTAGAGTGCGCCAACGCCCATCAGCATGCACGAGACGGTGCAGTTGCCGCCCACCCAGTTCTTGCCACCGTGGGCCAGGGCGT
The DNA here is from genome assembly GCA_041168905.1 of Pseudomonadota bacterium. GTDB lineage: Bacteria > Pseudomonadota > Gammaproteobacteria > Burkholderiales > Burkholderiaceae_C > JBEEJZ01. The sequence goes on from JBEEJZ010000064.1 coordinate 3,837, forward strand.
TCTTGATCACCGGCATGTTGACCGGATCCAGAATGATCACGGCGTCTTTTTCCATGCGCAGAGTCGATGCAGCGTCGATCCAGTGGCCGTTCCAGCCGGCAGCGCGCAGTTTGGGGAAGACTTCGGTGGTGTAGTCGCCACCTTGGGCCGTGATGATGATCTCGCAGCGTTTGAGCTGTTCGATGTTGAAAGCGTCTTGCAGCGTGGTTTCGTTCCTGGCCATCGCTGGGGCTTTGCCGCCCGCGTTCGATGTGGAGAAGAACAATGGTTCGATCAGGTCAAAGTCTTTTTCCTGAATCATGCGGTCCATCAAAACGGAGCCGACCATGCCGCGCCAGCCGACCAAACCTACCAACTTGCTCATTTCAACGCCCTTTCAATTTAAGTAAACAGTGCCAGACCAGACTGTTTGCCCGGCTCGTCTGGCCGGGGAGGGCGCACGACGAACCAGGCTGATCAGCCCTTAATAGTCGTGGTTTTTGTGGTGTTTGCACGCAGAGCAACATCCATCCCGGTGGCGGATGCTAATTTCGTAGAGATCGCTTTGGCATGCAACATGTGCAAAATTGTACCGGATGCCTCCTGAGACCAGGCTTACAGCGAGGTCGCCAGGTTTCAGGCCAGTGCCTTGACCACTGCATCGCCCATTTCGCGGGTGCTTACCCTCGTGGTGCCTGTACTGTAGATGTCGCCGGTGCGCATGCCGAGTGCGAGCACTTTCTGCACAGCCGCTTCGATGCGTTGGGCAGCTTCTTCCTGGTTCAGGCTGAAGCGCAGCATCATGGCAGCGCTCAGGATGGTGGCCAGCGGGTTGGCGATGCCTTGGCCCGCAATGTCGGGGGCACTGCCGTGGCTGGGTTCATACAGGCCCTGGTTTTTGGTGTTCAAGCTGGCTGAGGGCAGCATGCCGATGGAGCCAGTAAGCATGGAGGCTTCATCTGAGAGGATGTCGCCAAACATGTTGCCGGTGACGACCACGTCAAAGGCCTTGGGGGCCTTGACGAGCTGCATGGCAGCGTTGTCCACGTACATGTGCTGCAGTTCCACATCGGGGTACTGAGCGTGTACTTCAGTGACCACGTCCTTCCAGAACTGGAAGGTTTCCAGAACGTTGGCTTTATCGACACTGGTGACTTTTTTGTTGCGCTTACGAGCCGCCTGGAAGGCGACATGGGCGATGCGTTCAATCTCTGGCTTCGAGTAGCGCATGGTGTCGAAGGCCTCTTCCGTACCCGGGAAATGGCCATCGGTCGCGATGCGGCGGCCTCGTGGCTGGCCGAAGTAAATGTCGCCGGTCAGCTCGCGGATGATCAGGATGTCCAGGCCCGCGATCAGCTCGGGCTTGAGGCTGGACGCACCCACCAGTTGCTCGTAGCAAATGGCGGGGCGGAAGTTGGCGAAAAGGCCCATGTGCTTGCGCAGGCCCAGAATCGCCTGCTCTGGGCGCAGAGGGCGGTCGAGTTTGTCGTATTTCCAGTCGCCCACTGCGCCAAACAGCACAGCGTCGGAGTCCATGGCCAGTTTGAGCGTAGCTTCTGGCAGGGGGTGGCCAAAGGCGTCGTAAGCGGCACCTCCCACCAAGGCGGTTTCCATCTCGAACTTCAAGTCGAGAGCGTTCAGAACTTTCACTGCTTCGGCGACGATTTCGGTACCGATGCCATCACCGGGGAGGACTGCGATTTTCATAACGGGGTGCGGTGAGTTGAGTCTGGAGCACACGACTCCAGACGAAGAATAAATGTGTGGTGGGGTCAGGCCCGCTGTGCACGGGCGAGCCAGGGCTTGGTCGCCAGTCGTTCGGCCTCGAAAGCCTGAATCTTGTCTTTCTGCCTCAAGGTCAGCCCGATGTCGTCAAAGCCGTTGATCAAGCAATACTTGCGAAACGCCTGAACATCAAAAGCTATTTCCTGCCCTTGTGGCTTGATGATCACTTGTCGCTCCAGATCGATCGTGAGTGAATAACCTGGAAAGGCATAGACCTCATCGAACAACTCGGCGACCTGCGACTCAGACAAAACGATGGGCAACAGACCGTTTTTGAAGCAGTTGTTAAAAAAGATGTCTGCGTAGCTAGGAGCGATGATGGCCCGAAAACCGTACTGATCGATGGCCCAAGGCGCGTGTTCACGCGAGGAACCGCAACCAAAGTTTTTGCGGGTCAGCAAAATCGACGCGCCCTGGTAGCGCGGCTGATTCAGCACAAAATCAGGGTTGGGCTTGCGACTGGCGGGGTCCTGTCCCGGAAAGCCCACATCCAGATAGCGCCATTCGTCGAACAGGTTGGGGCCAAAGCCGGTCTTGCGGATCGACTTGAGAAACTGCTTGGGGATGATGGCATCGGTATCGACGTTGTCCCGATCCATGGGGGCAACCGAGCCTTGGTGTAGGGTGAATTTCTGCATTATTTTCTCTTGGCGGCGTCTTCAATCACGGCACCGGCTTTTTGTACATCCTGGCCCACGCCTTTGAGGGTGTTGCAAGCTGACAAGGCCATAACGCAAGCCAAAGCAGTGATCTGAATGATCAATTTCATGGTGCCACTCCTTAGATGAACTGCCGTACATCGATAAAGTGGCCGTGCACTGCAGCAGCGGCGGCCATGGCTGGGCTGACGAGGTGGGTGCGACCACCGGCGCCCTGGCGCCCCTCGAAGTTGCGATTGCTGGTGGAGGCACAGCGTTCGCCGGGTTCCAGCTTGTCGGCGTTCATGGCCAGGCACATGGAGCA
>JBEEJZ010000065.1:0-7498 GCA_041168905.1 Pseudomonadota bacterium
CACGACCTCAGTCATGGTGCTGCCAGCCTGATCCACCAGGGCCGTACCCTGCTCGACCCGCTCCACACTGTCGCCAATCAGCGTCTTGATCTCCTTGGCCGCTTCGGCACTGCGCCCGGCCAGACTGCGCACCTCGCTGGCCACCACCGCAAAGCCCCGGCCCTGCTCACCCGCACGAGCAGCCTCTACGGCCGCATTCAAAGCCAGGATATTGGTCTGAAAAGCAATACCGTCAATCACACTGATGATGTCGGCAATCTTGCGAGACGACTCATTGATGCCTTTCATGGTGTCCACCACTTGGGCTACTACCTCGCCACCTTGCACGGCCACAGTAGAAGCACTCATGGCCAGCTGATTCGCTTGGCGGGCGCTGTCGGCGTTCTGGTTCACGGTGGAGCCCAGCTCCTCCATGGAAGCTGCGGTTTGTTCCAGGGCGCTGGCCTGGCTCTCGGTGCGTCCGGACAGGTCGTGGTTGCCCTGGGCGATTTCGGCGCTGGCGATGGCCACACCTTCGGCGCTGGATTTGACGTTGCGAACAATGCCGACCAAATTGGCTTGCATGCGCGACATCGATGTCAGCAGCTGAACTGCTTCGTCATTGCCGCTGGGGTGCACCGCGGTGGTCAGGTCCCCTTGCGCCAGCTGGTCAGCTACTTTCACGGCATGACTCATCGGGAGGGTGATGAGCCGCGCCACCCAGGCAGCTGCCAGCAACATGGCAACGACCACCAGGCACAGGCCGATAACGATGATCCAGACAGCCTGTTGGGTCACCTCTGACGCTTGTGCAGAGATTGCCGCCCCCTCTTTTTCAATGGCCTCCGAGAATTCACCCATGGGCTCTTCAAGTGCCACAAAAGCGGCCTGCAACCCTGAGTACTTGTCCCCTGCATCGGGAGCGCTTTTCTGTGAGGCTGCGATAGAGTCGGCTGCCGCTTCAATGTACTGTTTGACCCAAGGCTGTATTTTGGTCAGAGTGGCCTGACTCTCAGCGGTTAGTTCCACCTCTTTGAGCTTGTTGAGCGCCGAGCCGAAAAGGTTGGCATGCTCTTTGAGTGCTTCGGCGGCTTGCGTCATCTCCACCAGGTTCTGATGCAAAGACCCAATCAGGGCGAGCTGCACGTCGGCACGAATGGCGTCGTGCATCATGTCCGCCTCTTGGCTGAGTTGCAGCGCGGAGCCGGAGTTGAGGGTCTGCTCAAGTTTGTTTGAGAGCTGGTGGTTGGCGTACAGGCCAACGCCCCCCATGATGGCGGCAAACGCTACGCCCGCCATTCCAAGTGCAATGATTTGAGTGCGAAGTTTCATGACTGCGAGCCTCTATTTGGCGGGTGTGGTAACTAACTGTTTTTGATAATAACCGGCTTGATGCGCCTCAAAATGTTTTGCAGATGTCCTGCGTGGCGCCGGTGTCGGTTGCCAGTCTCGTTTGATACACTGAAGCGATGTTCATACACCGCATCTGCGTGACAGGTCTCAGTGACCGGGGAGCCTGGCCCTGGCGGGTCCAGCTGTGCTCCACGGCGGCAGTCTGATCCGCGACTGATCACACTTCAGGTTGCGAACAGGGTGCTCTGCCCTGATGGTTTCAAGCCTCAGCCTTCATTCTTTGCTAATGATCGGGACTTGAATCTGCCCTCGCCGGGGGCGTCCCCCTGGCACCCCATATTGAGAATTTGCTGTGATCACTGAACTTGAATTCAAAAGCCTGAGTGCGCAGGGCTACAACCGCATTCCCCTCATTGCCGAGGCCTTTGCCGACCTTGAAACTCCGTTGTCGCTTTACCTGAAGCTGGCACATACGCAAAGTGCTGGCAAGGCTGCAGCCGGGCAGGCTGGCACACCCACCGGCGGAGCCAACAGTTTCTTGCTGGAGTCTGTGGTCGGCGGCGAGCGCTTTGGTCGCTACAGTTTTATCGGCTTGCCGGCCCGTACCCTCGTGCGCTCAACTGGCTTTGGCGATCAGGCCATGACGGAAGTGGTGACCGATGGCAGGGTTGTCGAGACCGTACGTGGCAACCCGCTGGAATTTATTGCCGCTTACCAGCAACGCTTCAAGGTCGCCCTGCGCCTAGGTTTGCCCCGGTTCTGCGGCGGACTGGCTGGCTACTTCGGCTACGACACGGTCCGGCACATCGAGAAAAAACTAGAGAAAAGCTGCCCGCCAGACACGCTGGGTTGCCCTGACATCCTGCTGTTGCAGTGCGAAGAGCTGGCAGTGATCGACAACCTGTCGGGCAAGCTGTACCTGATGGTGTACGCCGACCCTGCTCAGCCCGAGTCTTATGCCCACGCCAAAAGACGCTTGCGGGAACTGAAGGACCAGCTGAAATACTCGGTCAGCGCTCCCGTGGTCAAAGCCACCCAGAGTCATCCGGCGCAGCGCGAATTTGCCAAGGCCGACTACATCGCGGCCGTGGAGCGCGCCAAGGAACTGATTGCGGGTGGTGACTTCATGCAGGTGCAGGTGGGGCAGCGCATCAGCAAGCGTTACACCGAGTCGCCGCTGAGTTTGTATCGGGCACTTCGTTCGCTCAATCCCAGCCCCTACATGTATTACTACCACTTTGGCGACTTCCAGGTGGTGGGAGCGTCGCCAGAGATCCTGGTGCGTCAGGAGCAAATCGGCGCAGGCGAGACGGCAGAGCAAAAGATCACCATCCGTCCGCTTGCCGGCACACGGCCGCGTGCATCGACCCCGGAGCTGGATAAGGCGACTGAGGCCGAGTTGGTGGCCGATCCCAAGGAGCGCGCCGAGCACGTCATGCTGATCGACCTGGCGCGCAACGATATCGGTCGTATTGCCAAGATCGGCAGCGTGAAAGTCACCGAGGCGTTTGCGGTGGAGCGCTACAGCCATGTGATGCACATCGTCAGCAACGTCGAGGGCGTGTTACTCGATGGGATGACGAACATGGATGTCCTGAAGGCAACCTTTCCTGCAGGGACTTTGACTGGCGCACCCAAAGTGCACGCCATGGAACTGATCGACCAGCTGGAGCCTACCAAACGTGGCTTGTACGGCGGCGCTTGTGGTTACCTGAGTTTTGCGGGTGATATGGACGTGGCCATTGCCATACGCACCGGCATCATCAAGGATCAGACCCTGCATGTCCAGGCCGCTGCGGGCGTGGTGGCCGATTCAGTGCCCGAGATGGAGTGGAGGGAAACCGAACACAAGGCGCGAGCCCTGCTGCGGGCTGCGGAACTGGTCGAGGAGGGGCTGGAATGAAACTGCTGATGATCGACAACTACGACAGCTTTACCTTCAACATCGTCCAGTACTTTGGGGAATTGGGCGCAGAGGTGGAGGTGTTTCGCAACGACGAGATCACGCTCGAAGGGATTGCTGAACGCCGCCCCGACCGCTTGGTGGTATCCCCCGGCCCGTGTTCGCCCACCGAGGCGGGCATTTCTGTGCCGGCGATCCAGCACTTCATGGGCAAGCTGCCTATCTTGGGGGTGTGCCTGGGGCATCAAAGCATCGGTGCAGCTCTGGGCGGCAAGATTGTGAGAGCCCAGCAATTGATGCACGGTAAAACCAGTTTGATCACCACCACACAGCAGGGCGTGTTTGCTGGTTTGCCCGAGAGGTTTACCGTCAACCGTTATCACTCTCTTGCTATCGAGCGGGCAAGTTGCCCGGCTGAACTGGAAACGACCGCTTGGACCGACGATGGCGAAATCATGGGCGTGCGTCACAAGGCATTGGCCCATGCCGTGCGCATGGAGGGGGTGCAGTTTCACCCTGAATCCATCCTGACCGAGCATGGGCACGCCATGCTGAAAAACTTCCTGGATTGATCCCATCATGACGACCAAGCCATGGGTTGATTTGCGTAGCGACACCGTTACGCGTCCCACTGCGGGCATGCTGCAGGCCATGATGACGGCACCGGTCGGCGACGATGTTTTTGGCGACGACCCCAGTGTTAACGCTCTTCAGGACAAGATCGCTGCCATGTTGGGGTTCGAGGCGGCGTTGTTCATGCCCACCGGCACGCAAAGCAATCTGTGCGCGATCCTCAGCCATTGCCAGCGAGGCGATGAGTACATCGTGGGGCAGATGGCGCATTGTTATCGCTGGGAAGGCGGTGGGGCGGCGGTGCTGGGAAGTGTTCAGCCGCAACCCTTGAATCACCAGGCCGATGGCACCCTGAGCCTGGACGATATCGCTGGCGCCATCAAACCCGATGACGCACACTTTGCCAAGTCCCGTCTGCTGGCGCTGGAAAACACCCTGGGCGGCAGGTTGCTGCCTTTTGATTATGTGGAGCAGGCCACCCAGCTGGCCCTCAGCAAGGGCTTGAGCCGTCATCTGGATGGCGCGCGCCTGTTCAACGCGGCGACCGCGCAGGCGCAGTTGGTGGGGAGCGACGTTCTTGTTGAAGCGAAACGTATTGCCCAGTGTTTTGACAGTGTCTCTGTCTGTTTTAGCAAGGGGTTGGGTGCGCCTGTGGGCTCGGCTCTGTGTGGCAGTCGTGACTTCATCAAGCGCGCTCATCGCATCCGCAAGATGGCGGGCGGCGGTTTGCGTCAGGCGGGTGTTCTGGCGGCTGCGGCCACGTTTGCGATCGATCATCATGTGCAGCGGCTGGCTCAGGACCATGCCCTCGCGTCTCGGCTGGCTCAAGGTTTGTCCGATGTGCCCGGGCTTGCCGTCGAGGCGCCTCAGTCCAATATCGTTTTTGTGGACCTGCGGGGTGAGGCGCGTGAACAGTCTGCGGCACTGCTGGCGTTTTTGCGAGACGAGGGGGTGTTGGCCACTGGCTTGTATCGTCTGCGTTTTGTGACGCACCTCGATGTGGACGCGGCAGGTGTGGACAGGGCCGTGACGGCCATACGACGGTTTTTTAAAGTCTGAATTGAAGGAGTCCGGGATGTCCATCACACCCCAGCAAGCGCTGCAACGCACCATTGAGCATCGCGAAATTTTTCATGACGAGATGCTGCACCTGATGCGCCTCATCATGAACGGTGAGATGTCGCCCGTGATGATGGCGGCTTTGATCACGGGCCTGCGCGTCAAGAAGGAAACCATCGGCGAAATCACCGCTGCAGCGCAAGTGATGCGTGAGTTTTCCACCCAGGTGCATGTGGCCGACAAGACCAATCTGGTCGATATCGTCGGCACGGGCGGGGATGGCTCGCACACCTTCAATATTTCGACCTGTTCCATGTTCGTGGCAGCCGCAGCGGGAGCCCGTGTCAGCAAGCACGGTGGTCGCAGTGTGAGCAGCAAAAGCGGCAGCGCCGACGTGCTGGAGAGCCTGGGCATCAACATCAATTTACCGCCCGAGCACATCGCCAGGTGCATTACTGACGTAGGTGTGGGCTTTATGTTCGCCCCCAACCACCATCCGGCTATGAAAAACGTCGCCCCGGTACGCAAAGAGTTGGGCGTGAGGACGATCTTCAATATTTTGGGGCCACTGACTAACCCTGCCGGCGCACCCAATATCCTGATGGGCGTCTTTCACCCTGATCTGGTGGGCATACAGGTTCGTGCCTTGCACCGGCTGGGGGCGGAGCACGCGATCGTGGTCTACGGCAAGGACGGAATGGACGAGGTCAGCCTGGGGGCAGCCACGGTGGTCGGGGAGCTGAAGGACGGGCAGATTACCGAGTACGAAATTCATCCTGAAGACTTTGGCCTGGCGATGGCGGGCAACCGTGCCTTGCGTGTCGATACCCCTGAACAGTCGCGAGCCATGCTGCTCGGAGTCTTGGAGGGGCGGGCGGGTGCTGCTCGCGACATCGTCATCCTGAATGCGGGTGTTGCACTCTACGCAGCCAATGTGGCGGATTCCATGCAGGCGGGCATCGTGTTGGCTCGCGCTGCCATTGATTCAGGTGCAGCAAGGTCTCGGCTGGACCAGTTGGCCCATCTGACGAATCAACTGGCATAAGGAGTCATCTGTGTCTGACATTCTTGAAAAAATCGTCTCTGTCAAACGCGAGGAAGTCGCTGCTGCGATTCGGCGCAAGTCCTTCGCCGACATGCGAGCAGATGCCGAGTCCCGTGTCCTGACCCGGGATTTTGTTGGTGCCATGCGTGCCAAAAACACGGCAGGTAGGCCCGCAGTAATTGCGGAAATCAAGAAGGCGAGCCCCTCCAAGGGCGTGTTGCGAGCGGACTTCATTCCTGCAGACATCGCGCAGAGCTACGCTGAAAACGGTGCAGCCTGTTTGTCTGTACTGACCGACGTGCAATTTTTTCAGGGATCGGTGGACTACCTCAAGCAAGCGCGGGCTTCATGTCAGTTGCCGGTTCTTCGCAAGGACTTCATTGTGGATGCGTACCAGGTGTACGAGTCCCGGGCGATGGGTGCGGACTGCATCTTGCTGATCGCCGCTTGCCTGGATGATGGGCAGATGGCGGAGCTGGAAATGATCGCTCGCAGCCTGGATATGGCGGTTCTTGTCGAGGTTCATGACGAAGGAGAGTTGGCTCGGGCGCTCAAACTAAAGACTCCGCTGGTGGGTGTGAATAACCGAAACCTGCGCACCTTCGAGGTTACGCTGGAAACCACCTTGTCCATGATCACGCAGGTGCCTGCAGATCGTCTGCTGGTGACTGAAAGTGGCGTGGTCACCCGGGACGATGTGGTGAGGCTGGGGGCGGCGGGCGTAAATGCCTACTTGGTCGGTGAGGCGTTCATGCGCGCCAGCGACCCCGGAGAGGCCTTGGCCAAACTGTTTCCAATGTAAATGGTGTGAATCTAGACCTGTTTTCGACGGACGCATCCTGTACTCACCTGCTTCATTGGGCTCCCAATGAGTGGGCGGTGGCAACCGACTGGCTGGAAATAACTGCCAAATTCTGGCGGAGTGCGTCCGGTCTGGCCTTGGGCGGGTTTCTGACAGATCGGTGCGCGCAAGGGGCCGTCATTTACCCTCCCCAGCCCTTGAGGGCTCTGGAGTTGACCTCGCTGGCACAGACCAGAGTCGTGATTTTGGGACAAGACCCATACCATGGTGCCGGGCAAGCAGAGGGCCTGTCTTTTTCGGTTGCGAAGGGCGTGAAGGTGCCGCCATCCCTGCGCAATATATTCAAAGAGCTGAAACGGGAAGGCTTGGCCGATCACTCTGGCTCCTCGGGTTCCCTGGTGCCCTGGGCCCGCCAGGGGGTGCTTTTGTTGAATACCACCCTGACAGTCGAGGAGGGTCGGCCGGCCAGTCATGCGGGTCGAGGTTGGGAGTTGCTAACGGACGAGATTTTGTTGGCCGTGGTGCACCAAGCCCGACCCGCCGTCTTCATGCTGTGGGGTAGTCACGCTCAAAAGACTTGGGACAGGGTCTGGGATGCAAGCCAGGGATGCGACCGTAATCACATCTCGCGTCACTGCATTTTGAAATCCAATCACCCATCACCACTGTCCGCGCTGAGGGGGCCTGTCCCTTTCATGGGGAACGATCATTTCAGGCAGGCCAATGAGTTTCTTGTGGTGCGAGGCGAAGCGGCCGTGCGTTGGTGAAGTTCAACGTGGTGCAG
>JBEEJZ010000066.1:0-9904 GCA_041168905.1 Pseudomonadota bacterium
CCATTGACCAGCTCAAAGGTGCTTCCGACCGTCAGATGTTGGGTGTGGCCATCGCAGGTCAGCCACATTTCCCCCTGTGTGACCACGGCCCGCACGCCAAAAGGGTGGGTGTGGGTATCGAGCACCGTGTCGGCTGCCCAGTGACGTTCCAGCACCTCGTCAAAGCCAGCCTCCAGGGATCGTTGCTTGAAGTCTTCGAATGTGAGTGTTGCCATGGTGTCTACCTTTCAGGAGCCGCAGTCTGATTCGGGTGGGGCCGCCTGTCAACTTCAGGCCAGTCGCCGTGAAAGTGGGCTCTCCGTCCTCCTCTTTTTCAATGCAAGCTTGCGCTGCCGGCTACGCGGGAGGTCGTTGTGATTTGTGCACATAGGCGATTTTGAGCGTCGGGAAGTATGCGTACCAACAAGCGCAGCTTGTTGGCCTTGACCAGGTAAGACCTGCAAGCGCGTTCCATCGCGGCGTACTGAAACACGCCGCTGGCCAGCACCACACAGTTTTGCGGAACCATGGTGCCGGTCAGCCCGCTGACCTCGATCAAACCATACTCGTCGGTACCTTGGGCCACGGTGCATCCCGGAAAAATGCTGAAGATGGTTTCTTGCAGGTTCATCATGATCTCCAATCCAAAGTGGGTTTGTCAGACAGGGTTTGAACTTGAAGGCGTCAACCCTGGCTGGCGTTGATGGCGTCGCGCACGCGAGGGTAGATTTGCTGGTTCCACTTCTTTCCACTGAACACACCGTAGTGGCCAACGCCGGTTTGAACGTGGTGATTTTTCAGGTAGGGCCGAATGCTGCTGCACAAGTCCTGGGCCGCCACTGTTTGGCCCACTGAACAAATGTCATCGCGCTCGCCTTCCACTGTCATCAGCGCCGTTCTGCGTATGGCCCTGGTGTTGACGATGCGGTCCCGGTACACCAGCTTGCCCATGGCCAGGTCGTAGGTCTGGAAGACTTTCTGGATGGTCTGCAGGTAAAACTCTGCTGGCAGATCGTTGACTGCAAGGTACTCGTCGTAAAAGGTTTTGATGGTGTGTGCCTTCTCGTGCTCGCCATCGACCATGTGCTTGTAGATGTCGACAAAGGCCTGCTTGTGGCGCGGCAGGTTCATGCTCATGAAGGCGCTGAGCTGCACGAAACCAGGGTACACGCGGCGCATGAAGCCGGCGTGGGGCAGGGGCACATGGCTGATGAGGTTTTTCTCGAACCACTCGATGGGCTTGCTGGTGGCCAGCGCGTTGACACCCGTGGGGTTGACGCGGCAGTCCACCGGGCCGGCCATGAGCGTCAGGCTGCGTGGTTGACAGGCGTGATCGTCTTCGGCCATGAGGGCGGTGGCGGCCAGCGCAGCCACGCAGGGCTGGCACACGGCCACAACGTGGGCGCCCGGGCCAATGAACTCCAGGAAACTTATCAGGTGTCGATGTAATCGTCCAAGCCGAATCCGCCTTGCGACAGCGGAACGTCGCGGGCGTTGTGCCAGTCTGTGATGTAGACGTCATGGTCTTGCAACAGGGTCCGCACGGTCTCGCGCAACAGCGTTGCAAAGTGACCTGACAGGGGTGCCACCAGCAGCACCCTGGGCTGGTTGTCCAGCTCGCGCCCCAGGGCTTTTTTGAAATGCAAGAGGCGACCAAATGGCAGCCTCAGTGTGGGCAGTTCCTCCACCGCAATGGTTTGACCGCCAGCTTCGACTGAGGTGATGCCATAGTCTGGCCGGGTGTGTGTAAGTCGCAATCGCGAGTACACGTCCAGGGCAGCCGCAGCGCGACGCAAGGGGCCTGCGCTGCTTCCCGCCAGATCGATCACTGAACTGGCGAACTGCGACATCATGCGCAGCGGCGATGTCAGGTCGGATTGAAACTGATAAGCCTGGTAGAGCATCGTGTCCTGGTCTTGGTGCGCGCCGAGGGGCTGCGCTTAGCCGACTTACGCAATTTGCGGGCCAGACATGAATAACGAGCCTGGCACACGCCTTGCTGTCTCTGGGTCTGTTTCACACACGAAGGAGATGCGCATGACGCAAGCAGTGCTAACCATCAGCAGCAAAAACTACGGAGCATGGGCCCTGCGCGGCTGGCTGATGTGCAAACTGGCCGGCCTGGACTTCAGTGAAAAAGTCATTTCCCCGGATGACCCAACAATGAAAGCGGAGATGCTGCTGCTGTCGTCGAGCATGCTGGTTCCGGCCCTGCAACATCAGGACGTGCAGGTGTGGGACACGATGGCCATAGGCGAATACCTCAATGAGGTGCAGCCCCGTGCGCATCTGCTGCCTGCCAATGTGGCCGCCCGGGCCCATTGCCGAGCCATTTGTGGCGAGATGCACTCGGGCTTTGCATCTTTGCGGGCATCGCTGCCGATGAACATCAAGGCCCGGTTTCCGGGATTCAAGGTCTGGTCGCGTGCCCAGTCAGATATCAACCGGATCAAGGAAATCTGGACAGAATGCCTGGCCCGTTACAAGGGGCCCTACCTGTTTGGCAAGCATCCCACGCTGGCCGACGCCATGTACGCGCCGGTGGTCACCCGCTTCCTGTCCTACGACATCCCCCTGGACCCGGCCTGTAGGGCCTACGTTCAAACCATCATGGCCATGCCTGCCATGCACGAATGGGTGCAGGCAGCCATGGCAGAACCCGACGAAATTGATGAGTTGGACGCCGAGTTCTGAACCTGGGTTTTACTTCCAGGGGGTGGGGGCAGGAATATCGCAGACCGGCTCCACATCCACCGTCTTGAAGTCCGCCGGCGAAACGATCTCCAGGTATTCCATGTCGGGTGAGTAGTCGAACAGGAAGTGGCGTATGCCGGGGCGTTGATGCACCACGTCGCCCGCCTGCACCAGCGTTTCCTGATCCTCATACATGAACTTAGCCCAGCCTTTGGTCATGATCACGATCTGAAAATCTGCTTCATGGCGGTGCCAGCCGGTGCCTGTTTCTGGTGCCATATTCGCCTTCACAAGGTGCGCGATCACCTTGCCATGGGTCGCTTCTGCAACGCCCAAATCGCGGTACAGAAAAAAGTCCCTCAATCCACCTGATTTGAAAGCCGTGTCCGACGGGGTGACATGGGAGAACTGAGTAGCGGTCGCTTCCATCATTGCAAACTCCTGGGTGACATCAGCAAAATTGCTGCGGTGCACAAAGCAGGATCCATTCCAGCTTCAAGTGGCGAACCAAGACCTGAATTTCTGCGCAGAGCTGCCTGCCAAGTGCCTAGCCCTGCAGATAATGGAAGGACACCATGACCCAGCCCAAGTCCTTCTCTACGCCTGCATTTGTGCTTTGCCCGGGCCTGATCGCCGTGACGGGCGATGAGCGCAGCGGCAAAACCAGCTTTTTACGCCGGATCAGCGGTGATCTTGCCCCCTTGCCCGGCGAGGTTCCGCCCGCAGATGCCGTGTGGCTTGATTTGAGCCTGGCCGGGCACGACGACCAAACCCCCGACCAACTGTGGATCGCCATGCAAGTGCGCCACCCCAGGTGGAATGACGGCCTGCTTCAAGATCTGATCGATGCACTGGATTTGTCTGACCATCGGGGCAAGAAGCTGTACATGCTGTCTACGGGGAGTCGACGCAAGGTCGCTGTGGCGGGCCTGCTGGCAAGTGGCGCGACAGTCACTTGTCTGGACCAACCCTATGCCGCTGTGGACTGGGTCTCGGTTCAGGTGATCAGGGACTTCCTGACCGATGTTGCCGGCCACGCCACCCGCAGCTGGGTCGTCGCCGACTACGAGGCCGACCCCCAACTGCCCTGGCGGCAGGTGATCTCACTGGATTGAGGCCAGCGCCAGCTCCGCCAGTCGCACTGCGCCATTCAAACTTTTGGCGCCCCCGATGAACAGGTTCATGTGGCAGAAGACGCTGTCGGGCACGCCGGTGACTGCTGCCAATTCCTGATCGCGCAGCCCCGCCCAGCTCTCGGGCAGGTCCTTGCGTGCGGTGAACGAGCCAGTCTCCACGGGCACGGTCTTGATCTGGAACTGTTGGCCGTCGGAGTCGGGATAGATCACGAACAACACCTCGGGCATTTCGTCCACCACCACGCGCGTCCACGGCATGCCGCCTTCTTGCAGGTGCAGCACCCGGCCGCCCAGCAGTCTGGGGGATTGGCGAACAATGTCCATGGACCGTATCTGCGAGATCTTCTTGACGATGGCGCGGTCGAGAAATTTGCGGGTGATGGCAACGGCTTCATGGAAGCGATCGACCTGAAGCTGGGCCTTGGCCGAATGTGTCAGCCCATGCTCTTCCATCCAGTTCGTGTTGAGCTGGGCAAGCAGGGCCGACAAGCCGAAGATGCCCGGTGCCACGTCGCCCTGGCCGGTGTCCACGATATCCAGGTACTTCACCAGCGACGAGTCGATGGACCTCTCTATCTCGGCCACGGCCAGCGCGTCCAGTTCATACCCACTCAGATCAGCCAGCGCCTTCACGTAGGCACCGCCATAAACAGACCACACGAGGCCGGCGCTGGCGTAGCCCACACCCGGTGTCTCCACGCCGTCTTGCGCTTGCGCCGGGCGTGCCCCCTCAAAGCCGCGTTGATGATGGTCGAAGCGCCCGGTCGCCGCGTCCCATAGTCCACCCACATCGACGGCAAAGTCCGCTGACTCAATGACAGCGTTGTCGCGAGTGCGCACCAGCGTGTGAGATGGGAAAACGCCCATCAGGACACCGACGCCAAAGATGTCGTCGGCGTGAAAACTGCCGTTGTGGGTGGCGATGGTGGTGTGCTTCTTCATGGCGAGACGGTTCAAAGTCCTTTTTTGATCATGGCGACCAGCTGATCGAGTGCGGCACCCCAGCCGGCTTCAAAGCCCATGTCGGCATGCCTTCGGCAGCCCGCTTCGTCCGCATGGATCACCGTGGCGGTGTAGCGCGTACCACCCTCGTGGTCGCCCAGCTCCAGTTTCGCGGTAAACATGAAGCCGACATCGTCGGTGCCGCATTTCTCTGGCACAAAACTGGGTCTGTAGCCGGGCCCGAGGGCATTGGTCCAGATCAGTTTCTCGTTCGGCTTGATCTCCAGATAGCAGCCCGTGCCGGGAAATTCCTGTCCCTCGGGTGACTGCATGGTGGTGCGAAAAATGCCGCCCGGGCGCAAGTCAATTTCGCAATCAATGGTTTTCCAGGGCAGCGGGCAAAACCAGGGTTTGAGCAGTTCCGGTTCGGTCCATGCGCGCCAGACCAGCGCTCTGGGTACGTCGATGATGCGAGTGAAGCTGAGGTCGAGTTGGGGCTGGGATGAAGGTGGGGTCATGGTGTCTCCTAGGCTCGTGGTGCTCGGGGTGGTAGTGCGTACTGTACTCAGCGCCGCGCTACCGCCCGCGCAACTTCCTGCCCCAACTCAATCACCGCCATGGCGTAGTAGCTGCTCCAGTTGTAGCGGGTGATGGTGTAGAAATTGTCGGTGCCGGCCACGTAGCTGGGGGCTTCGTCGCCGTTTTGCAACTCGACCAGGGCCAGCGGGCCGTTGTGGGCCATGGCTTTTTCGTCCAGCACCGCACCTTTGGCGCTGAAGCTGGCGGGGCTGAAGGTGGGCAGGATGTCGGGGGCGAGCAGGGCGTCCTTGTCCAGCCTGGCTTCATCAAACCCCACGGCAAAGTGGGTGGGCATGCCGGTTTGCCAGTTGTAGGCCTTGAAGTAATTGGCCACCGAACCAATCACATCGACCGGGCTGTTGAACAGGTCGACCTTGCCGTCGCCATCAAAGTCCACCGCAAAACGCGCCCAGCTGCTGGGCATGAATTGCGGCCAACCCATGGCCCCGGCGTAGCTGCCCCGCAGTGCCATGGGGTCGATGCCGTTGCGCTGGGCCAGACTCAGCAGCTGTTCCAGCTCGGCCTTGAAGAAGGCGGCTCGCTCGGACGCACGGGGGTGGCTGGCAGGGAAGTCGAAAGCCAGCGTGCTCAATGCGTCCATCACCCGAAAGGTGCCGACTTGCTGGCCGTAAATGGTCTCGACGCCGATGATGCCCACGATGATGTCTGGCGGCACACCATAGGTTTTTTCAGCCCGTTGCAAGGCGTCGCTATAGGTGTTCCAGAAGCGGGTTCCCGCCTCGATACGGATGGGGTCGATAAAGCGGCTGCGGTACACGCGCCAGTTTTTGGGTGTGCTGCTGGGGGCCGGCTGCATCAGCCTGGACACCACCGCCAGGTATTGCGACTGGCCCACCATGCGGCGCACCCAGGTCGGGTTGAGCTGGCGGCGGCTGGCAATTTCATCGGCCAGCGCCATGGCGTCGTCGCGGTCAGCGTAAAGAGGGCCGCTGTTTTTTGAGGTTGCAGTGGTCTTCTTTTTGACCGCTTTCTGAACTGGCTTCGTTGTGCGCGACTGCCGGTTGGGGTCAGACAGGTTTTTGGCCCTTGCCTTCGTCGCTGCTTTTTCTTTTGCGAGGACATGCGCAGCTACCTTGGGTGCGCTGGCTGGTGGGGGCGATGTCTCGACGGCCCAGGAATGTGGCACCAGTAGCGTCAGCAGAGCGCCGACGATGGCGTAGCGCAGGCGATGAAAGGGTGTGCAGAGCAAGGTCACGAGGAGTGGTAGTGGTGTAGCGAGGCGGTTCGCGTTAAACACTGCCTGGTGCATGCCTGTCAGGGCGGCCAGGGCAGGCGACGCCACGCCATTTTCAGGCCTTTTAGCTGGGCTCTCTGGCTTTTTGCACTGTGGGGCGGGCTGTAGCGCAGCGTTTCCATTTGCAGCAGCCATTGCACCAGTGCGTGCAGCAACTCTGGCGGCAACATGCCCCGCTGGTGCAACAGATGGGCCATGGTTCTGGGCGGCGCGTTGGCAGGTAGCTCGATGCCCAGCCGGGCACATCTAAGGCGGGTGCGATTGAGTAGCGCTAGCCAGGGGTCTTGCGGGAGCCGCTCGCGCAACATCCACGCCGCTCCTACCAGGCTGCCCAGCACCAGTGCGCCGACCATGACGCGCAGCAGGTCTTGCCAGTCCGGGCTGTCAAAACCCAGGTTACGCAGCAGCTGCAACTGTTGGCTGGGGGTGTAGTTCAGCACCCACTGGTTCCAGCGGTGGTTGCTGGCCTCCCACAGTGCGCGCAGCTGGGCCAGCAGGTTGGGGCTGAAGGTGCCCAGCGCACCGCCCAGGGCTTCGGCAATCACGCCACGCGGCGCTGCCAGGCGTTGCAGGGTGCCGGTGCGGGCCGGGGCCACTGCTGAGGTGGGGTCCACACGGGTCCAGCCTTGACCCTCCAGCCAGACCTCGGCCCAGGCGTGGGCATCGCTGTTGCGCACGGTCCAGTAGCCATCTACCGAGTTGATGCTGCCACCCTGGAAGCCGGTGACCACCCGGGCCGGTACATCCATCGCCCGCATCAGAATCACAAAACTGGAGGCGATGTGTTCGCAAAAGCCCTGCTTGCGGTCAAACCAGAATTCATCGGCCGTGTGCTGGCCAAACACACCGGGCTCCAGGGTGTAGACATAGCCACCTGTGCGCAGGCGCTGCAGCACCGCTCCGACCAGGGTTGCGCTGTCGGCGGTAGCCATGCCGGGCTCGCGGCGCAGGTCGGCTGCCAGTTGCAGGGTGCGCGGGTTGTAGCCGGTGGGCAGCTCCACGTCGTTCAACAAGGTGGCGCGGTTCGACTCACGACCGTAGGCGTAGCGGGTGTAACTCTCGGCGCTGTAGCGTGTGCGGTCGGTCAGCGGGCGGTCGGCCAGCCACTGCAGCTCGGGTGTCATGCGCGCTTGCAGGCCGGTCAGGGTGGGCGGCTGCGCTGCGGCGTCCAGCAGCATGAGCCAGGGGCGGTTGCTGGGCTCCAGCGTGACCTGGTAGCGGTAGGGCACACCTTCCACGGTAAGCCTGGTCTGGGCTTGCCGTTGAGCGTAAGCCATGGCAGATGCGGCGCGCCACTCACGGCCATCAAACTGACTCAACACCGGGCCGCGAAAGTACAGCTCGGACTGCGGCGGCGGCTTGCCTTCAAACTCGACCCGCATGGCCATGCTGTCGTCCAGCGCCAGGCTGGCGATGGTGCCCACCTGCATACTGCCCGACAGCCCGCTGCGCCCGCTCAAACCATCAGAAGGGATGCCCCACAGGGGCGCGACGCGCGGAAACAGCACAAACAGCAGCACCATGATGGGGGCACCTAGCAAGGCCATGCTGCCGGCGATGCGAGCCGACGAGGCCAGCGAGGGTGTACCCACCACCCTGTGGGCATTGACCAGGGCAGTCAGCAGGCCAAGCAATGCCAGCAGCATGGCCATGGCCGTCAGCAGGGATTGCGAGAAGAAAAAGTGGGTCAAGAGCGTGAAAAAAGACAGAAAAAACAGCACGAAGGCATCGCGCCGCGCCCGCATCTCCAGGGTTTTGAGTGTGAGCAGCACCACGATCAGCGTCACGCCGGCATCCCGGCCCAGCAGAGTTTGATGGCTGGCCCAGGTGGCACCCACGGTGATGGCCAGCAAGCCGGTACGCCACCAGGCGGACGGCAGGCCGCGCCCGGCCCAGGCCAGCCAGCCGCGCCAGCTAAGTACGCCAGCGGCCATCAGGGTGCACCACAGCGGCAGGTTGGGCGCGTGCGGCAAGATCACCCAGGCCATCACGCCGAGCAAAAAAAGCGTGTCGCGGGTGTCGCGTGGCAGCTTGTTCAGGCGTTGCCACATAAGGCCAAGGCCTCCAGACACTTCAGGCGGTGGGCTTCGCCCGACGCCGGGCCGATGTTTAACCCCGGGAGCCGCAGGCCATACGACAAGCCCAGACGGTCTGCCATCAAGACCCAGGCACACAGTCGCGACAGTTGGGCCTCGCGCTGACCCAGGCCCGCGTGTGCCAGGTCCAGCCAAAGTTCCTGGGCTTGTTGAGTGCTGGCTTCGCGGCTGATCAGGGTGCCGGTCTGGGCTGATTTTTTCCAAGCCACCTGCTGGAGGGCGTCTCCTCGGCGGTAGGGGCGCACGCCATCGGGCTCGGCTGCATGCGAGGCTGGGGCCGAGGCTGCCTTGCCGGCAAGGGCTTGACCGGGCGGGAGGGGCGGTGGATGTGCCTCTGGGGCGGGGTATACCAGCACATGTGCGGCGGGTCGCCACACCGTCCAGACCCGGAAGGTGCCCAGCGGAAAGCGGGTTTCGGCACTGAGCGTGGGCACGCGATGACGGCCGCGCGCTACAGGCACAAATCCCAGCTGCAAGGTGGCGCTGCCTGCGGCTGGCACATCGGCCCAGACCCACTGTGGCTGGCCCGGGCCGCCCTGCACACACAGGCCCACGCTGTATCGCGGGCGCGGTCGGTCGTTGCTCAGCACCACGTCCAGCAAGGCCTGGGCGCCGGCAAAGGCGGGGCGAGGTGGCGTCAGGTGCAGGGTGAGGCCACGCAGCGTGCCGTGGCTCACATGCATGCCGACCAGCGTACTGCCCGCCAGCAAAAAGGTCAGCAGGTAACCAAGATTGAGCTGGTAGTTGATGCTGGCCACCAACAGAAGTAGCAGGGTAGCCGCCAACACCAGCCCAGGACGAGTAGGCAGGATGTAGACGTTGCGCTGCGTCAGCGTCACGCTGTCGCTCAGGGGCAGGCGCGACTCAAACCAGCGCTGCAGGCGTGCCCTCATGGCAGTGGCACGGCCTCCAGCATGGCGCGCACCTGCTCGACCGCACCGCGCCCGCCCTGGCCCACCGGCACCAGGCGGTGCGCGGTGGTTTGCGGCAGCACGTTTTGCAAGTCGTCGGGGGCCACATAGTCGCGGCCATCAAGCAGTGCCAGTGCCTTGGCTGCCCGCAGCACGGCGATGGCAGCGCGTGGGCTCAAGCCCTGCACAAACCAGCGGCCCGATCGGGTGGCTGCCACCAGGTCTTGCAGGTAGTCGAGCAAGGGCGGTGCAGCGTGCACTGCCACAACCGCCTGTTGCAGCACTTGCAGATCGGTGGGGCTCAGCACGGCG
>JBEEJZ010000067.1:0-7572 GCA_041168905.1 Pseudomonadota bacterium
AGACATTGCCCTGCTCAAAAACCTGGGTGCGAAGGTGTACCGTTTCTCCAGCGCCTGGCCCCGCATTCAGGCCGAGGGCACCGGTCCCGCCAACCCCAAGGGCCTGGCTTTCTACGACCGACTGGTCGACGCCACGCTGGAAGCGGGCATGGAGCCCTGGCTGTGCCTCTACCACTGGGACCTGCCCCAAGCCCTGCAAGACAAAGGTGGCTGGGCCAACCGCGACATCGTGGGCTGGTTCACCGACTACGCCGAAATCATGACCCGCGCCCTGGGCGACCGCGTGCCGCGCATCTGCACCTTCAACGAGCCCAACATCTTTTCGCTGATTGGCTACATGCTGGGTCGTCACGCACCGGGCCTGACCGACGAACGCGCCACGCTGCGTGCCATCCACCACATCAACATGGCGCACGGCGCTTCGGTGGCGGCCATGCGCGCCATCGCACCGCACATCAAGTACGGCATCATCCCCAACCTGCACCCCATCAAGCCGGCCACAGCCAGCGCGGCTGACGCACAAGCCGCCAAGGACATGGACGTGCTGTGGAATCGGGGCTTCCGTGACGTGCTGATCAAGGGCGAATACCCGGCACAACTGGCCGAGTGGCTGGAGCAAAAGAGCGGTGCCGTGCAAGCCGGCGACTTGCAAACCATCTGCCAGCCGCTGGACTGGCTGGGCTTTAACCACTACAGCTACAACTACGTCAAGGCCAATTCCGAGGCGCTGTTCGGCGTGGAGCTGGTGGGCCCGCCCGCGGGCTCACCCGTGACGGACATGGGATGGGAAATTGCACCGTCGGCCTTCAAGGAGGTGCTGCTGCAAATGCGCGACGAGTTTGGCAACCCCGAGCTGTACGTCACCGAGAACGGCTGCGCCAGCGCAGACGTGCTGGTGAACGGCAAGTGCGATGACCCTGCCCGTGTCGACTACCTGCGCCAGTACCTCACCGTGGCCAGCGAGGCCGTCGCCGAGGGTGTCAACCTCAAGGGCTACCTGGTCTGGTCGCTGCTTGACAACTACGAATGGTCTTTTGGCTACAGCAAGCGCTTTGGCATCGTGCATGTGGACTACGCCACCCAGAAACGTACGCCCAAGACCTCTTACGAGTTTTTGCGCCAGACCATTGCCAAGCAGACCGTGGCCTGACGCCAGTTTTTCATTCACCCACCTAACTCACGAAAGCAAACACCATGACCGTCGCTCTGGGCATCATCGGTGCCGGCAACATTTTCCCGGCCTATTTGCGCACCCTCAAGCGCAGCAAGCAATTTCGCATCGTGGGCCTGGCCGACGCCCTGCCCAAGGCCGCTCTGGCCCGGGCCAAGGAATCAGGCCTGCCTGCCATGTCAGTCGACGAACTGCTGGCCACCGATGCCGACATCATCCTGAACCTGACCCCACCGCTGGCCCACCACGAAACTGGCATGAAAGTGCTCAACGCGGGCAAGCATTTCTTCACAGAAAAACCTCTGGCGGCCAGCTTTGCCCAGGGCAAGGAACTGGTGGCTCTGGCCAAGCGCAAAAAACTGCGTATCGGCTGTGCCCCCGACACGGTGCTGGGTGCGGCAGCCCAGACCACCCGGGCGCTGATTGATGCCAATGTAGTGGGCACTATCCGCCACGGCACGGCGCACTTCATGAGCCACGGCCCCGACCACTGGCACCCCAACCCGGCCTTCTTTTATCAGCACGGTGCGGGCCCCATGTTCGACATGGCGGTGTACTACCTCACACACCTGGTGCATCACCTCGGCCCCGTGGCCAGCGTGAGCGGCAGTGCCCACACGACCAACACCACCCGTGTGATTCCGTTTGGCGACAACGCCGGCAAAACCATACAGGTGGATGTGCCCACTCATGTGGTCAGCCACCTGAGCTTTGCCAGCGGCGCCCAGATCGTGATGACGGTCAGCTTCGACATCTGGAAGCACGGCCACAACCCGATTGAGCTTTACGGCGACAACGGCAGCATCCTGTGCCATGACCCCAACCAGTTTGGCGGCATCGTCAAGACCGCACTCCAGGAGGGCAAGTGGACCCGCGTGATCGACAAGCGCCCCTACACCACCAATTCACGCGGCATCGGCCTGATCGACATGGCACAAGCCATCCAGTCCGGCCGGCCCCACCGCTGCAACGAGTCGATGGCACTGCATGTGCTGGAAGTGATGGAGAAATCGCTGGACGCCGCCCGCGCCGGCAAGGCCCAGCGCCTGACCACCACGTGTGAGCGCCCCATGCCCATGGGCGGCAAACTGTTTTGAAACTTGAAAGTACGAGCATGAAAATCTCTGTGCAAATTTATTCCATCCGTGAAGCGGGTGATCTGGACACCCAGCTGGCGCTGGCACGCAAGGCTGGATTTGAGTGGATTGAGTCCGTCGCCACGCACGACCTCAGCCCCGAGGACTTTGCGGCCAAGGTGAGCAGCCATGGCCTGAAGGTGTCATCCATGCATGCCGGTTTGGCCCTGATGGAAAGCGACCTGCCCATGCTGATCAAGGCCTGCCACTTGACCGGCTGCCCCCTGATGATCATGCCCTGGGAGCCCATGGGTGAGCGCCCCGCCAGCGCCGCGGGCTGGCGTGCACTGGGGGCACGCCTGGGTGCCATGGGCGACATCCTGAACCAGCACGGCATCCGACTGGCGTATCACAACCACGACTGGGAATACCTGAGCTACGAGGGCCGCACGGCGCTGGACTGGCTTTTCAGTGCCACCACGCCCGAGCAGCTGGGCTGGGAAGCCGACCTGGGCTGGACCTGCCGTGCCGGTGCCGACCCGTGGATGTGGACGCAGCGGTTTGCCGACCGCCTGGTTGCCGTGCATGCCAAGGACATCGCCTCCTGCGGCACAGCCGTTGCCGAAGACGGCTGGGCCACCCTGGGTCAGGGCACGGTGCCCTGGACCGACTTGTTCTCGTCGCTCAAATCCAGGGTCAATCTGTTTGTGTTCGAGCACGATCATCCGGTCAACTTTGAGCGCACCTTGAGCGAGAGTCACGCTTTCATGAAACAGCAGCTGGCTTGAGTCAAGCTTCGGCCCGATCCGGGCCCCCAAGCACGACCCTCACAAGCCCGCCGCCTGGATAGCTGGCAGCAAAATCAACTTCAACCCAAGCAGCCTACCCTATGAACACCATCCAAGGCCCCGGCATCTTCCTCGCCCAGTTCGCAGGCGATGCGGCACCCTTCAACAGCCTCAACGCCATCGGCCAGTGGGTCTCGTCCCTGGGTTACAAGGGCGTGCAGATTCCCAGCTGGGACAGTCGTCTGTTCAACCTGGCGCTAGCCGCACAAAGCCAGACCTATTGCGACGAAGTGACCGGTCAACTGGCCCAACATGGCCTGGTCGTCACCGAACTTTCCACCCATCTGCAGGGTCAGCTGGTAGCGGTGCACCCCGCTTATGACTTGCCCATGGATGCCTTTGCTCCCGAGGCTCTGCGTGGCAAACCCGCCGAGCGCACTGAGTGGGCCATCCAGCAGCTCAAGCTGGCCGCCCAGGCATCCCAGCGGCTGGGCCTCAAGGCGCACGCCACATTCAGTGGTGCGCTGGCCTGGCCTTATCTTTACCCCTGGCCGCAGCGCCCAGCCGGTCTGGTGGAAGCCGCTTTTGACGAACTGGCCAAGCGCTGGACGCCCATCCTGAACGCGTTTGACGATGCGGGTGTCGATGTTTGCTACGAAGTGCACCCTGGCGAAGACCTGTGCGACGGTGCCAGCTTCGAGATGTTCCTGGAACGGGTGAACAACCATCCCCGCGCCAACCTGCTGTATGACCCCAGCCACTTTGTGTTGCAGCAGCTGGACTACCTGGCCTACATCGACTGCTATCACGAGCGCATCAAGGCCTTTCACGTCAAGGACGCCGAATTTCGTCCCAATGGCCGCATGGGCGTGTACGGCGGCTTTCAGAGCTGGAAGGAACGTGCCGGGCGCTTCAGGTCCCTGGGAGACGGACAAGTGGACTTTCGGGCCATCTTCAGCAAGCTCACGCAATACGGCTACCAGGGCTGGGCGGTGCTGGAGTGGGAATGCTGCATCAAACACCCGGAACAGGGGGCGGCCGAGGGCGCGCCGTTCATCCGCGACCACCTGATCCGCGTGGCAGAGCGGGCCTTTGACGACTTTGCCGCCAGCAACACGGACGACGCAGCCAACCGGGCCATGCTGGGGCTGAACACATGAACCCGACAGCACGACGTCCCCTGCGATTGGGCATGGTGGGAGGTGGCCAAGGCGCTTTCATTGGTGGGGTCCACCGGATGGCCGCCCGCCTGGACGGCCAATACACCCTGGTGGCCGGTGCCCTCTCGTCCGATGCCGCACGTGCCCAAGCCAGCGGTGCCGAGCTCGGGCTGGCGCCTGATCGCTGCTACAGCGACTATCACGCCATGGCGCGCGCAGAAAGCCAGCGCCCCGATGGCATCGAGGTGGTGGCCATCGTCACGCCCAACCACCTGCACTACCCGGTGGCCTGCGCCTTCATCGACGCCGGCATCCATGTGATTTGCGACAAGCCCGTCACCACCACCCTGGCCGATGCGTTGGACCTGCGCCTGCGCGTGGCGGCACGGGGCATACGCTTTGGCATCACACACAACTACAGCGCCTACCCCCTGATGCGGGCAGCCCGCGCCATGGTGGCAGAGGGCCAGCTCGGCGATATCCGCATCGTGCAGGTGGAATACGCTCAGGACTGGCTGGCCAACGCACTGGAAGACACCGGCCAGAAGCAGGCCAGCTGGCGCACCGACCCGGCACAGGCCGGCCCTGCGGGTTGTCTGGGTGACATCGGCACGCATGCGGCCCAGCTGGCCGAGTTTGTGAGTGGCATGGCGCCCAGCGAAATCAGCGCCGATGTCAGCACCTTTGTGCCCGGACGCCGGGTCGATGACCATGTGCAGGTGCAGCTGCGCTATGCCAACGGCGCCCGCGGCCTGCTATGGGCCAGCCAGGTGGCGTGCGGCGAAGAAAACCACTTGCGCCTGCGCGTCTATGGCACCCGTGCCGCACTGCACTGGGACCAGGAACAGCCCAACGAGCTGGTGTTCCAGCCTGCCGGCCAGCCCGCCCAGCGCCTGACCCGGGGCATGGCCCATTTGCCGGCTGCGGCAGCGGCGGCCACCCGCACACCAGGTGGACACCCGGAAGGTTACCTGGAGGCCTTCGCCCAGATTTACCGTGACTTTGCCGAAGATGTGCGCGATGCCCAGGCCGGCCGCAGCACGGCAGCGCGCATCCCCACCCTGGACGATGGCGTGCGCAGCATGCGTTTTGTGGATGCGGTGCTGCGCAGCGGCCGGGCCAATGCCGCCTGGACCGGCCTGGATTGAGCCACCAGCAGCTCCTTTGAACCTTCTTTGACTCCTGATTGAACACGACTCACCATGACCCAACCAACCCTCGAAAAACTGCTGGACGAGATGACCCTGCAAGAGCAGGTCTCCCTGCTGTCGGGCGCCGACTTCTGGACCACCGTTCCCGTGCCCCGCTTGAATGTGCCCGCCGTCAAAGTGACCGATGGCCCCAACGGCGCGCGCGGCGGGATCTTCAAGGACGGCCCCAGCACCGCCTGCTTTCCCGTGGGCATTGCCCTGGCCTCCACCTGGAACCCCGGCTTGATAGAAAAAACCGGCGCGGCCCTGGGTGAGGAAGCCAAGCTCAAAGGTGCACGCGTGCTGCTGGCCCCCACCGTCAACCTGCACCGCACGGTGCTGAACGGTCGCAATTTCGAGTGCCACTCCGAAGACCCATGGCTGTCGTCAGAGATGGCCGTGGCCTACGTGCGGGGGGTGCAGAGCACTGGCGTGGCCGCCACCATCAAGCACTTTGCGGGCAACGAGAGCGAATACCAGCGCATGAGCATGAGCTCGGACATCCCCGAGCGCGCCCTGCGTGAGCTGTACCTATTGCCCTTCGAGCGCGCCGTCAAGGAAGCCAATGTCTGGGCAGTGATGACCGCCTACAACCGCCTTGACGGCACCTTCGCCAGCGACCACCGCAGGCTGGTCACCGACATTCTGCGCAAGGAATGGGGCTTTGACGGCCTGGTCATGACCGACTGGTTTGCCAGCCACGACACCGTGCAGGGCGTGGTGGCCGGTACCGATCTGGAAATGCCCGGCCCCAGCCGCGAGCGCGGCGCCAAACTGGTGCAGGCGGTGCAAGACGGCAAATTGCCCGCCGAGGCCGTGCGTGCCTGCGCGCGGCGGGTTCTGGAATTGATGGAACGCGTGGGCAGCTTCAAGGATCCCGTCATTCCCGCAGAACGCGCCGACGACCTGCCCGCCCACCGCGCGCTGATTCGTGAGCTGGGCGCCCAGGGCGCTGTGCTGCTCAAGAACGACAAGCGCACCCTGCCATTGGCCAAGAAAGCCGGCACCCAGGTTGCGCTGATCGGCTGGCCCGCCGTGGTGCCACAAATCATGGGCGGCGGCAGCGCCAACGTCAACGCGCACTACCGCGTGGCGCCTCTGGACGCACTGCGCGCGCAGTGGCCCGATGCAGTCTTTACCCACCACCCGGGCGCTGACCTGCACCGCTACGTGCCAGTCTGCCCAGGCACCATGGCGCTTGAGTTTTATGGCAACGCCGATCTGCAAGGGCCGGTGGTGGCGAGCATGGTTGCTCCCAACGGAGAAACCCAGTGGTTTGGCAATGTGCCCGCAGGTGTCAACCCCTCTTCTTTCTCCTGTCGCGCCAGGATGCGCTATGTGGCCGAAGCCGACGGCTGCCACGCTTTCTCGCTCATCTCGGCCGGCTTGAGCCGTGCCACCCTGAACGGCGAGGCTGTGCTGGATGCCTGGACGGGCTGGACCGCCGGCAACACCTATTTCACCTTTGGCTGTGACGAGGTGGTGCATCGCAGAACGCTGCGGGCCGGCGATGTCGTGGACATCGACGTCGAGTTCAGCAGCCGCGTCCCCGCCAGCCCGGGTGCCAGCTTTCAGGTCAATGCCCTGCGCATCGGCGCCGGGCGCGAACTTGACGAGACCGACATCTCCCAGGCTGTGCAAGCTGCGCGCGCGGCCGATGTCGCCATCGTCTTTGCCGGGCTCAATGCCGAATGGGACAACGAGGGCCTGGACCGCCCCGGCATCGACTTGCCGCATCGCCAAAACGAACTCATCAGCCGCGTGGCGGCAGCGAATGAGCGCACGGTGGTGGTCTTGCAAACCGGCTCACCGGTCACCCTGCCCTGGCTGGCCGATGTGCCTGCGGTGCTGCAGGCCTGGTATCCGGGTCAGGAATGTGGCAATGCGATTGCCGATGTGCTTTTGGGCGCAGCCGAGCCGGGTGGTCGCCTGCCGCAAACCTGGCCTTTGAAGCTGCAGGACACTGTCGCCCATGGCAACCCGGCGCTGTACCCGGGCGTGGACGGCCATGTGCGCTACGCCGAGGGCTTGTTCATCGGCTACCGCCATTACCAGCGCGCAGGCATCGCCACCCAGTTTTCATTCGGGCACGGCCTGTCTTACACCGACTTTGAATACGGGCCAGTGCGCGGGGTGCCCAGCTCCATGCAGCCAGGCGACGCCCTCACGGTCGAGGTGGATGTACGC
>JBEEJZ010000068.1:0-2839 GCA_041168905.1 Pseudomonadota bacterium
CAACGATGCGCGCTTCGATCAACACTTGGCGTACCGCCACATCGAGCTTGGAGATGAGTTGTTGCACCTGCTCCAGCTTGCTGGGAATGTCGGTCACGAACAATTGATTGGTACGGGGTTCGGCAATGACGCTGCCGCGCGGGCTCAGAAGTCTGGCGCTGGCACCCGCCGAAGCGCCTGTCGATCCCGTGGCCGCTGCGCCGCCACCGGAACCGGAACCGGAGGCAGTGAGTTGGGCTGCAATGTCAGCGGCCTTGGTGTAGTTCATCTGAAACGACTGGGTGCGCAAAGGCTCCAGGTTCTGCAGGGCTGCCGCAGACTCCAGCTCCAGCTTTTCCTTGGCATTGATTTCGTCTTTGGGGGCCACCCAAAGAACATTACCGGTCTTGCGCATGCCCAGGCCTTTGGCCTGAAGAATGATGTCCAGAGCCTGATCCCAGGGTACGTCTTGCAGGCGCAGTGTGACAGCGCCGGAAACAGAGTCTGACGTGATGACGTTGAAATTGGTGAAGTCTGCGATCACCTGCAGCAACGAACGAACCTCGATGTTCTGAAAGTTGAGCGAGAGCTTGTCACCGGCGTAACCCGGGCCCTGTGAAAGCTTGGTGGGATCAACTTTTTGGGGCTTCACTTCCACTACAAATTGATCATCCGTTTGATAAGCGCTGTGGACCCAGGCCCCTTTGGGCTCAATCACCAGGCGCACACGATCACCCGCTTGTTGGGAAGTTACCGTCTGGATGGGCGTGCCAAAGTCGGTGACATCCAGGCGACGACGCAAACCCTCGGGCAGGCTCGATTTCAAAAAATCGACTATCAAGCTTTGACCCTGTTGACGGATATCCACGCCGACCTGGTTATTCGGCAAGGACACCACCACGCGTCCGGCATTGTCCAGCCCGCGCCTGAAATCAACGTCCTTGAGAGGTTGAGTGTCCTGGACACGTGGCTCGGCAAAAGCAGGAGATGCACTGGAGGCCGGGGCTGCCGTGGCGACCTGGTCCAACACGATGAGCAAGGTCTTGCCCTGGATCTGGCTTTGGTAGCTGGCAATTTGCTTGAGGTTCAACACCACCCGCGAGCGATCCCCTACCTGCACGACGGTGGCGGACTTCAGGTTACCTTGGTTGAACTCGATCGTGGATTTGCCAGTGGCATTGCTCGCGCCAGGAAAATCAAGAGCAATGCGGGCAGGTGTTTGCACTGAAAAGCCCTTAGGTGCGGTAGCCAGGGGTTCAGACAGCTCAATCCGGATGACTTCACTGCCCCCCTGAATGGAGCCCGTCACCGCTTCAATACTGGGTGCGGCTTGCGCCACCAGAACAAGTGCCCAAATTGCAGTGCCACCCAGCAGGTGCCACACCTTGGGCCCGAGCCCGCTTGTTTTTATCGTCGTCATTTGGATCTCTCTTGCAACTGCAGCGCGGCTGGGCGCTCAATCCACTCCCCGGCTGCGTCTTGCACAATTTCGCGCAGACTCAACTCGGTCTCGGTAATTTTGGTAACTTTCCCATAGCTCTGCCCCAGGTAGCTGCCGGTCCGAACCTGGTACAACAGGTTGTCAACTTTGACCAGCGCCATGGGCTTGCCGTCTTTAACCACGGTACCCACCATGATCATGGTGTCGAGCGGGAAGGCTTCCAGTGGTTCTTTGCGGCGCGCCAATTCTGGTGCGACCAAAGAGGCGTTCACCGTGGACTGAACCGAATCGCGCTTCAGGGCCTGGGTTAATTTTTCCTTGCTGAAGGGCTCGAAAGAACCGCCTTGTGTATAGGCTTCAGGCTTGAATTGCTTGGGCTCGGAAATCGGCGTCACCTTGGAGCGGGTCTGGCTTTTTTGCTCTGCCATCCATTGCTGGAGCTCCACCTGATCAGATGAACTGCAACCAACGAGCACCATAGCCACGCCAGCCAGCACCACGCCACAGATCAACCTCATTTTTTCACCCCCGCAGGTGCTGTTGCTTTTTTCTGCGAGGCGACTTCGTCAGCGTCCAGGTAGCGGAAGGTCTTGGCGGTGGCTTCCATGCTCAGGACACCATCCTTGACGGGAGTGATAGACAAGTTGTTCAGGGTCACAATGCGGGACAAGTTGGCGATGTCTGCGGCAAAAGTACCCATGTCGTGGTAACGACCATTGACACGCAAGGCGATAGGCAACTCGGCATAGTAGTCTTTTACCGCCACTTGCCCTGGCCGAAACAGTTCAAACTGCAGACTGCGCCCCAAGCCTGCCTGGTTGATATCGGACAGCAGCGCATCCATTTCTGCCTTGCTGGGTAATTGCTTTTCGAGTTGGGTCACATACTGCAGCACCTGTTCGCGCTGCTTTTTCAAAGCGTCTAGATTCACGGCCTTGGTCAACTTGACCTTGTAATCCGCACGCAATTTTTGTTCGGTTTCACGCTCGGCCTGCAAGGCAAGGTCGGCCTCATTCAGCCACGCAAACCAAAGACCTACAACGATCAAGAACACGACCAGCAGCAGGAGACCAGCCTTGGGCAGCACTGGCCAAACCGACGGATCTTTAGGATCCAGGTTACGAAATTGAGATTTCAGGTTTTCTTGCAACGCGGCAAAGTCGATGCGTGGCGCAGATTTGGACTTGGTCACCATACTCTGGCTTCTTACTTTTTGGCCCCGGCCGCAGAAGCCGAGGTTTGACTTGGCTGAGCCACTTTGGTCGCGGATTCAGACTTGATGGTTTCGCTGGATCGGACCAAACGCACACGTATCGTGAAATTGGCCACCCGCTTTTGTTCACGCGGTGTCAAGGCAAGGCTCGCAGACACAATTTCTACCAATTCAGGCTTGGTAAACCAGGGGGTGTTGTTGGCCAA
>JBEEJZ010000069.1:0-9687 GCA_041168905.1 Pseudomonadota bacterium
TCGGCCTTGTCAGGCCTTCATCGGACATGACCTCGACGACGACAACCGGCCCCTGCTGCGCAGCGGGCGCCTGAGCGCAGTGCTGCATCACGACCTGCAACACGACATGCGTACCGCTTGCCTGCAAATTTTGCAGGCGCATGGCCAAGGCCCTCAAGCTCCACTGCCCACCAGCTCGAACATCCAGATCGTCACGCCTTACAACTTGCCCAGCGGGTTTTGAGCTCTTGCACCTCGGCGCCACACCAGTCGCGAGCCAAGTCAACGGCACAGCGACAGTTTTCGATACTAGGGTTTTCACTAACTAAAACAGATAGATTTAGTTAAAAAAGATCGATATAGTTCAGCCACGCCAAACAAATGGCGTGAGACCTCAGCCTGAAAACTGAACCTTCATCCCCTTCATCTTTCATACACAGAGAAGACACCATGAAAAAAACCACCGCCGCTCTGGCACTGACCGCGATTGCATTTGCAACCACCAGCGCTTTTGCCGCTGAACCCGTGATTGGCCTGATCACCAAGACCGAAAGCAACCCCTTCTTCGTGAAGATGAAAGAAGGCGCAACCGCCGAAGCCAAGAAACTGGGCGCCAAGTTGCTGAGCGCCGCTGGCAAGCAAGACGGCGACACCGCCGGTCAAATCAGCGCTATGGAAAACATGGTTGCCGCTGGTGCCAAGACCATCCTGATCACCTCCTCTGGCGATGCCATCGTCCCCACGATCAAGAAGATCAAGGCTCAAGGCGTGCAAGTGATTGCACTGGACAGCCCCGTTCCCGAGGCTGACGCCCTGTTCGCGACCAACAACTACAAGGCTGGTGAGCTGATCGGCGCTTACGCCAAGGCAGCCCTGGGCGGCAAGAAGCCCGTCATCGCCACTCTGGACCTGTTCCCTGGCCACCCCGTGGGCGCTCAGCGTCACAACGGTTTCCTGGCTGGTTACGGCCTGAAAACCCTGCCTGCTGAGAGCAACGAACTGGCTCAACCCGCAGAAGTGGTTTGCATGGCTGACAGCTTCGGCGATGCCGCCAAGGGCCAGACCGGCATGGAAAACTGCCTGCAAAAGAACGGCAACATCAACGTGGTGTACGCCATCAACGAACCCGCTGCTGCTGGTGCTTACAAGGCCCTGAAGGCAGCTGGCAAAGAAAAAGATGTCGTGATCCTGGGTGTTGACGGCATGTGCTCCAACGGCGTGGGCAACGTTGAAAAGGGCGTGATTGCCGCGACCTCCATGCAATACCCCTTGAAGATGGCTGCACTGGGCGTGGCTGCTGGCGTGCAATACGCCAAGGACGGCAAGCGTCAATCCGGTTACACCGACACCGGCGTGGACCTGGTGGTTTCCAAGGCTGTAGCTGGCATCAAGAGCATCGACACCAAGACCGCTCGCGGCCAGTGCTGGGGCGATTAATTGGAATTTGACAAAGGCTGCGTCCAAAAGCGTGGTCTGAGTCCTGGTCTGTAGCTTACGGACCGTATCCTCGAAAGCCCCTCACGATGGGGCTTTCGTTCTCTTCTTACAGTGCATCGGCGATGGACCGCAACCGCTCGATGCCGATGACACACTCAAGCTCATCCCATGAACTCGCTCAAAGCCAAACTTCCCCCGATGGGAACTTTAGGTCCAGCCATCGCCCTGGTGCTGGCCTGTGCCTTTTTCTCGTTCCAGCACGAAAATTTCCTGACGCTGAAGAATTTCTCGTTGATCCTGCAGCAAGTCATGGTGGTGGGCACCATCGCGATCGGTCAGACGCTGATCATCCTGACGGCTGGTATTGACCTGTCTTGCGGCATGGTCATGGCTCTGGGTTCCATCGTGATGACCAAGTTTGCAGCGGACTATGGCCTGAGCGCCCCCGTTGCCATTCTGTGCGGCATTGCTGCCACAACCTTGTTCGGCCTGATCAACGGCCTGCTGGTCACCCGTGTCAAGCTGCCTCCTTTCATTGTGACTTTGGGCACATTGAACATTGCGTTTGCCATCACCCAGCTGTATTCGCGGGCGCAAACGATCACCAACATCCCCGATGGCATGAATTTTTTTGGCGAAACCTTTGGCCTCGGTGACGCACGTGTCGCGTTTGGCGTGGTACTCATGCTGGCCCTTTACGTGGCGGTGTGGATATGGCTGCGCGACACCGCGCAAGGACGTCACGTCTACGCGGTGGGCAACAGCCCCGAAGCGACGCGCCTGACCGGCATCTCCACAGAAAAAGTGCTGCTGGGCGTCTATGTGCTGGCGGGTGTTTTTTACGGCATTGCTGCCATGTTGACTGTGGCCCGAACCGGCGCGGGTGACCCGAACGGAGGCCAAACCGAAAATCTCGACGCCATCACCGCCGTGGTGCTGGGTGGCACCAGCCTGTTTGGTGGCCGCGGCATCATCCTCGGCACACTGGTGGGCGCCATGATCGTGGGCGTTTTCCGCAATGGACTGACGCTGATGGGCGTGTCTTCGGTTTATCAAATTCTGGTGACGGGTATCTTGGTGATTCTTGCCGTCGCGACTGACCAAATGTCTCGTAAAGGAGCACGTTAATGAGCGCTCAACACCAAATCGTCATGCAGGCCAAGGGCCTGGTGAAACGCTACGGCCAAGTGACGGCGCTGGATGGTGCCGACTTCGAGCTGCGTGCAGGTGAAATTCTGGCCGTGATTGGCGACAACGGAGCTGGCAAGTCTTCGTTGATCAAATGCCTGTCTGGTGCCACCATTCCCGACGAAGGTGAGATTCAACTCGACGGAAAAGTCATTCACTTCAAGAGCCCGATCGACGCCCGCATGTCCGGCATTGAAACGGTGTACCAGGATCTGGCGGTGGCTCCGGCCATGACGATTGCCGAGAACCTGTTTCTGGGCCGTGAAATTCGCCGCTCGGGTTTGCTGGGTGCGCTAGGTTTCATTGACAAGAAGAAGATGCTGGAAGAAAGCATCGCCCGCATGAACGACTTGAAAGTGGGCATCCGCTCCATGACGCAGGCGGTCGAAACCCTGTCGGGCGGTCAACGCCAGTGCGTGGCTGTCGGTCGTGCGGCGGCATTTGCCCAACACGTCGTCATCATGGATGAGCCGACCGCTGCCTTGGGCGTGAAAGAGGGCAACATGGTGCTCGAACTCATACGTCGTGTCCGTGACCGTGGCCTGCCTGTGGTGCTGATCTCTCACAATATGCCCCACGTGTTTGAAGTGGCTGACCGTATTCACATTGCCCGCCTAGGCAAACGTGCTGCTGTGGTCAATCCCAAGAAGATCAGCATGAGCGACACTGTGGCCGTCATGACGGGTGCCAAAACGGTGGATGAATTGCCGGAAGATGCTCACGCATAAATAAAGAGACTGGAGACCTAGATGCTCAAAGGAATAGACCCCCTGATCACACCGGAGCTGATCAAGCTGCTGATGGAAATGGGACACGACGAAGGTTTGCTGTTGGCAGACGCCAATTTCACCGCCATGACCCTGGGCGCCGGCAAGCCAGTGCTACGCCTGCCGGGCGCGAGCATGGTCGACGTGGTGCGTGCCATCAACGCACTGCTTCCTTTGGCTGTCGATGTGAAGCATCCGGTGGCTTTCATGCAGGTGTCGGGCACCGAGCCCCCCTACCTGTCGGGTTTGCAGCGTGAGGTGCTGGCGGAATTAAAGGGCAGTCTGCTGGCCGAACAGTCGCCAGAACCCATCGAGCGCTATGCCTTTTATGAGCGGGTGAAGGGCGTCTGTGCCATTGTGGTGACGGGCGAACTGCAACCCTTTGGTAACTTTATTTTGCGTAAGGGCGTCATCGGCGAAAATCTTCGCCCATGACACCTCCATCGGCCCCTGCCAAGGGCCAATCCGCCCCTTTGCTGCGCCCACGTGGTTCCAACCATGTGGGCATGCGTCAATTCAATGAGCGCGTGGTGCTGCACGCGATCCGGCAACACGGCAGCCTGCCCAAGGCCGACCTTGCGCGGCTGACCGGACTCACGGCCCAGACCATCGGCCTCATCACCAATCGCCTCGAGGAAGACGGTTTGCTGCTGCGGCACGAGCCCGTCCGTGGCCGCATCGGCCAGCCTTCGATACCTTTGGCACTGAACCCAGACGGTGCCTTTGCCATCGGCATCAAGATCGGCCGACGCAGCACCGACTGGCTGCTGGTCGATTTCACCGGCCGCGTGCGGCACCGCAAGACCCTGCCCTACGATTTTCCGGACGCCCATGTGTTGCTGCCGGCCCTGAAGAGCGGCATGAACTCCTTGCGGGAAGACCTGGGTGACTTGGGTAGCCGGCTGGTCGGTGTGGGTGTTGCCGCGCCGTTTCAGATGGGCGGCTGGCATCGCCAGCTGGGCTTGCCCGATGCGCAAGCCGAGTTGTGGAACCAGATTGACCTGAGCGCCGAAGTTCAGGCCATGACCGAACTGCCGGTCAGCTTTGCCAAAGACACCTCGGCAGCCTGTGTGGCAGAACTGGTGTCTGGCCTGGGCCGCGATGTCAAAAGTTTTCTTTACCTATTTGTAGACACTTTCGTGGGTGGCGGACTGGTGATCAACTCCCACTTGCACCCTGGCGGCCACGGCAACGCGGGTGCTGTGGCCTCTTTGCCCATGAATCTGGCCGTGCCCAAATCTGGCAAACCCGAGCAGCTGGTGAATCAGGCCTCTTTATGGGAGCTGGAGCAGCGCCTGGTGAGCCACGGCATCGATCCCAAGGCCGCCTACGACGACCGCGCACTTACACCTGAATGCCTGGAGCACACCGAGGCGTGGCTGGCCCACGCCAGTGTGGCACTGGCCCACAGCGTGACCAGCGGCAGTGCTTTTCTGGACGTGGACGCCGTGGTGCTTGATGGCTCGGTATGCCGCCCCTTGCTGAAGCGCCTCATTGAACAAACCCAGGCCGCCCTGGCCCTGTACGACTGGGAAGGCTTGTGGGCTCCTAGCCTGATGGCGGGCAGCATCGGCAGCGATGCC
This sequence comes from Pseudomonadota bacterium, assembly GCA_041168905.1. GTDB lineage: Bacteria > Pseudomonadota > Gammaproteobacteria > Burkholderiales > Burkholderiaceae_C > JBEEJZ01. Next base: position 4,955 of record JBEEJZ010000069.1, read on the forward strand.
CGGGCACTGGGCGGTGCCATGCTGCCCCTGCACGCCAACTTTGCGCCAGACCGGGACATTTTCCTGAAGGCCGCCACCTAAAATCCCCGGGTGTACGCATCCAACGCCCCTCTTTTGCAGCCCTCCCCGGCGCAGCGCCGCCCCATCCGCGAGCTGCCAGACGAGCTGATCAGCCAGATTGCCGCTGGCGAGGTAGTAGAGCGCCCCGCCTCGGTAGTGCGCGAGTTGGTGGACAACGCCCTGGATGCGGGCGCGCGACAGATCACGTTGCGCCTGCTGGCCGGCGGCGTGCGACTGATCTCGGTGGAAGACGACGGTATGGGCATCCTGCCCGACGAGTTGCCGATTGCCTTCAAACGCCACGCCACCAGCAAGATCACCAACCTGCACGACCTTGAATCTGTGGGCACCATGGGTTTTCGAGGCGAGGCCCTGGCGGCCATCAACTCGATTGCCGACTGCGCCCTGCTGTCTCGCGCTGCTGGCGCCGCCCAAGCCTATTTGCTGGACGGGCGCACGGGCGAACTCAAGCCAGTGGCCCGCAGCACAGGCACCACAGTAGAGGTGAAAGAGCTATTTTTCAGCACCCCGGCCAGGCGCAAGTTTTTGAAAACCGATGCCACCGAGCTGGCACACTGCATCGAAGCTGTACGCCGGCACGCGCTGGCCCGGCCCGATGTGGGTTTTGCCATCTGGCACGAAGGCCGGCTGGTGGAGCAATGGCGTGCCTGTGCCGTCAGCACCGATGCGCAAGATCTTCCTGCAGCCCAACAGCAGGCGCTTACCCAGCGTCTGACCGATGTCCTGGGTGCGGAATTCGAATCGCAATCCATTGCGGTGGATTACCGCAACATTGCGGCTCGGGAGGGCACCGGTCCTGGCGTGCGGGTGTGGGGCCGGGTCGGCGTGCCCGACGCCGCGCGGTCCCGACCTGACCAGCAGTACGCTTACGTCAATGGCCGATTTGTGCGCGACAAGGTGCTTACCCATGCCGCTCGCAGCGCCTTCGAGGACGTGCTGCATGGACAGCGACAACCGGTTTATGCCTTGTACGTGGAAATGGACCCGGCCCGGGTGGATGTGAATGTGCACCCCACCAAAATCGAGGTTCGTTTTCGGGACAGCCGCGAGGTGCACCAGGCCGTGCGCCATGCCGTCGAAGACGCCTTGGCCGCGCCACGCGCCGGCGCGCTGACCGGCACGGCGCACTGGGCCCAGTCAGACTTGGCCGCAGCTCCATCCGCTGCCGAGCTTGGCGTGCCGCCCGTAGCCCCCAACACTTCCGCGAGCGTCTGGCCCAGCACGGCCCGATGGACACAACCCGCCATGCCACTGCATGCCGAAGGTGCCTACCGCGTATCGGACCTGGGCGCACTCTGGGGCGCACCCAAGGCGCAGCCAGCCGATATCCACCCGGCAACTGCCGCCGACGCATCCGACACCACAAGCGACATTCCCATCCATACCGCGTCAGGCACTGCAGTCCAGCCGTTGGCTCCGGAAAGCGGCAGCTGGCCCCTGGGTCGGGCGTTGGCGCAATTGCAAGGCGTCTACATCCTGGCAGAAAACGCCCAGGGCCTGGTGGTGGTCGACATGCATGCAGCCCATGAACGCATCGTCTACGAGCGACTCAAGGCACAGATCGACACTTCCCGCATTGCCAGCCAGCCCTTGCTGATCCCGGCCACCTTTGCCGCCACGGCGCAAGAGGTCGCAACGGCAGAAGCTCAGGTCGACACCTTGGCCACGCTGGGCCTGGAGGTCACGCCTTTCTCGCCCAAAACCCTGGCGGTGCGTGCAGTCCCTACCAGCCTGGCACAGGGCGATGCCGTCGAGCTGGCACGCAGCGTGTTGGCTGAACTGGCGCAGCACGAGGGCAGCTCTGTCATTCAACGTGCGCAAAACGAATTGCTGGGCACCATGGCCTGTCATGGTGCGGTGCGGGCCAACCGCCAACTCACGTTGACCGAGATGAACGCCTTGTTGCGCCAGATGGAGGCCACCGAGCGCTCTGACCAGTGCAACCACGGGCGCCCCACCTGGCGCCAGGTCAGCGTGAAAGAGCTGGACGCCCTTTTTATGCGGGGGCGATAGTGAGCGCTCGCCCGATCCTGGTGACCACATGACGCTGCACTTGGCACCCATCGGACTGGCAGGCCCAACGGCGTCGGGCAAGACCGCGGCGGCACTGGCGATTGCCAGCATCATTCCCACAGAGATCATCAGTGTCGACTCGGCCCTGGTGTACAGGGGCATGGACATCGGCACGGCCAAGCCATCTGCGGATGAACTGGCCCTGGTGCCGCATCACCTGATCGACATCCGTGAACCACTGGACGCCTACAGCGCCGCCGAGTTTGTGAAAGACGCCACAACCCTGATCGGCGAGATTCAGGCCCGTGGCCGACTGCCCCTGCTGGTGGGCGGCACCATGCTGTATTTCAAGGCCCTCACCGATGGCCTGGACGACATGCCCCGCGCCGACCCCGCAGTGCGTGCCACGCTGGCCGAACAAGCGGCGCAACTGGGCTGGCCCGCCTTGCATGCTGAACTGGCCCTGCACGACCCAGTGACCGCCGCACGCCTGAGCCCGGGCGACTCACAGCGCATATCGCGTGCGCTGGAGGTGTGGCGCATTTCCGGCAGGCCTTTGTCGTCGTTCCAGACCGGTGCGGGGGCCAAGGCAGCAGCACCGGTTTTTGACCCGAGCCGGCTCATATCCCTCGAACCTTTGAACCGTGCCTGGCTGCACCAGCGCATTGCAGATCGATTTGATGCCATGCTGGCTGCAGGTCTGATGCAGGAAGTGATGGGGCTGCGTGCCCGGGGCGATCTGCATCCGGACTTGCCCTCGATGCGCTGTGTGGGTTATCGGCAAACCTGGGAAGCATTAGATGGCGCTTTTCCTCTGATCGAACTACGCGAGCGCGGCATTGCGGCCACCCGCCAACTGGCCAAACGCCAGATCACCTGGCTACGCAGCATGTCCGATCGGCAGGTGGTGGCCTGCGACAGCGACGACGCACAGGCACAGGTGCTGGCGCATGTGCAGTCCTTGCTGGCCGAGCCCTGACCCGCCATGGCGCTGATCGTCCGGCAACTTTGCAAACGCTATGGCGAAACCAGCGTATTCAGCGAGGTGTCGTTCACCGTAGCCCCTGGGGAGTTTGTGGCCATCGTGGGGGACTCGGGGGTGGGTAAGTCCACCCTGCTGAACTGTATGGCGGGGCTGGACAGCTGGGACAGCGGCAGCATTTCACTCGATGATCAGGACGTGGGTCGCTGGAGCGATGATCAAAGCGCCTTGTGGCGCCGCAAAAACGTCGGCTTTGTGTTTCAGGCTTTTCATGTGCTGCCCCACCTGGATGTCGCCCAAAACGTGGCCTTGCCCCTGATGTTGCTGGCCCAGGGCCAGCGCGCCGACAACGCCAACCGCGTTGCCGAGATGCTGGCGGCCGTGGGCCTCGAGGGTCTGGGCGAACGGTTGCCACAGCAGCTCAGTGGAGGGCAGCTGCAGCGCGTGGCCATCGCCCGGGCCCTCATTCACCGCCCCGCCCTGGTGCTGGCCGATGAGCCTACCGGCAATCTGGACCCCGGCACAGCCGAGCGGGTGATGGATGCGCTCACCCGGCAAACCCGCAGCCATGGCGCTTCGCTCGTGCTGGTGACGCATTCGCAGGCAGCAGCCGCGCGCGCAGACCGGGTGCTGCGCCTGTCAGTGGATGGGATCAGACCCATGAACCCGCCCAACCTGGGTGCCACACTGACCTGAATCAGGGATAAGGATTAAGGGTACATGTAGCGACGGGTGAGCGGCAGTTTGGCAGCACCCGCACCATGGGGTGTGGCCAGTATCTGGTAGATGCCCAGCTCGCCAGTCTCGAATTCGAGCGCACTTGCGGCCATGTACAAGCGCCAGACCCGGTAGGTCGCTTCGTTCACAAATTCGAGCGCTCGGTCATGTTGGGCCTCCAGCCGTTGCACCCATTGGCGCAGCGTTTTGGCGTAGTGGGTGCGCAAACCCTCCACGTCCACAATCTCGAAGCCGCTACGCTCCATGGCGCGCTGGATATTGCTCACCGTGTCGAGCTCGCCATCCGGAAACACATAACGGTTGATGAAGCGGGAGGACAGCGCTTGGCCCCAACCTTCCTCCTCGTGCGTAATGCCGTGGTTTAAAAACAGGCCGCCGGGTTTGAGCAGCCGCTGCACGGTGTCGAAATACACGCCCAGATTTTTGAGGCCTACGTGCTCGAACATGCCCACGCTGGCAATCTTGTCAAAACGCTCCTGGCCGGGGGTGTCGCGGTAATCTTGCAGTGCCACGCTGACCCGGTCTTCCAGGCCAGCGGCCCGAATTCGCTCGGTGGCCAGGTCAAATTGGCGCTGGCTTAGCGTGATGCCGCGCGCCTGCACGCCATAGTGCCGGGCAGCGTGCATGACCAGCGCTCCCCATCCGCAACCAATGTCGAGCAAATGTTCGCCGGCCTGTAGCTGCAGCTTGCGGCAGATGTGATCGAGCTTGGCAGTCTGCGCCTGGGCCAGCGTGGCCTGGTCGGTTTCAAAATAGGCGCACGAATACACCATGGCCTCGTCCAGCCACAGGCCGTAAAAGTCGTTGGACAGGTCGTAATGAAAGGCGATGGCCTGGCGGTTTTCATCACGGGTGTGGGCGCGCACGCCGTCTGGCTTGGCCGGTGTGTGCTGTGGTGCCTGGCGGTGCCCAGTGGCAG
>JBEEJZ010000070.1:0-9589 GCA_041168905.1 Pseudomonadota bacterium
CTGGCACACGGAAGCCCTCCGTGAAGAGTTTGAAGTGATGGATCAACTCCTCCATATTGGCCTTCATGGCCTCACGAGCAGGTGCTGCCACCTTGTGGTTATCGGTAATCACAGGACCCGGATTTGCCCGCAACCAAGCTACGCACTGCTGGATGATGCGGTTTGACTCGCGCATTTCCTGCACCCGCACCAGATAGCGGTCGTAGCTGTCACCAGTGACACCGACGGGCACATCAAAATCCATCCGGTCGTACACATCGTAGGGCTGCTTCTTGCGCAAATCCCAGGCGATGCCTGAGCCACGCAACATCGGGCCGGTCATGCCCAGATTCAAGGCACGCTCCGGTGACACCACACCGATGCCCACCGTACGCTGCTTCCAGATGCGGTTGTCTGTCAGGAGGGTTTCATACTCGTCGACGCACTTGGGAAACCGTTGCGTGAAGTCGTCAATGAAATCGAGCAAGGATCCCTTACGGTTCTGATTCATGACCGCCATGGAGCGGGCGTTTCTCACCTTGCTGGCTTGGTACTGCGGCATGGTGTCCGGCAGGTCGCGGTAGACGCCACCCGGCCGGAAGTAGGCGGCATGCATCCGCGCTCCGGAAACAGCCTCGTACATGTCAAAAAGATCTTCGCGCTCACGGAAGGTGTAGATCAGAATCGTTGAGCTTCCGCAGTCGTTCCCGTGCGAACCCAGCCACATGAGGTGGTTCAGCAAGCGGGTGATTTCCGAGAACATCACGCGGATGTACTGCGCACGCACCGGCACGTCAATTTGCAAAAGCTTCTCGATGGCCAAGCAGTAGGCGTGCTCGTTGCACATCATGGAAACGTAATCGAGACGATCCATGTACGGCAGGGACTGGATATATGTCTTGCTTTCAGCCAGCTTTTCAGTAGCACGGTGCAACAAGCCAATGTGCGGATCCGCGCGCTGCACGACCTCACCGTCAAGCTCAAGCACCAGACGCAACACGCCGTGCGCTGCAGGGTGCTGCGGCCCGAAATTCAGGGTGTAATTTTTGATTTCAGCCATGTTTATCTACCGGAGGCACAAAACCTCAATTCAGTCCCCCGTAGTGATCCTCACGGATGACACGCGGCGTGATTTCACGCGGCTCAATGCTGACGGGCTGGTAAACCACACGACGCTGCTCAGCGTCATATCGCATCTCCACATGCCCGGTCGTCGGGAAATCCTTGCGGAACGGGTGACCGATAAACCCGTAGTCCGTCAAGATGCGGCGCAAATCGTTGTGCCCATTGAATACGATGCCAAACAGGTCAAAAGCTTCACGCTCATACCAATTGGCAGCGTTCCAGATTTCCGTCACCGAATCCACGCAAGGCATGTCATCGCTATCACACACAACACGAACCCGCACTCGCTGATTCAGAGCGACAGACAAAAGATGGGACACAACCGCGTAACGGGCGCCATCACGCCCCACTTCGCGATAGCCTGAGTAGTCGATGCCACACAAATCCATCAATTGATCGAACTTGCAGCCCGGAGCGTCACGCAGAACGCGCATCACCGCCAAATAATTTGTCGCAGACACATCTACCGTCACCTCGTCCAAGGCAACGGCGACACCCTGAACCAATGAACCCAAGGCCTCGGTAAGGGTCGCCTGCAGTACTTCAGGCCGAATCGCAAAATCAGTCATGTCGTGATGCCTCAAACGCGAGCGATCGTATGGGTACGTCGGATTTTTTGCTGCAATTGGATGATCCCGTAAATCAGCGCCTCGGCTGTGGGAGGACAACCAGGCACATACACATCCACAGGAACAATGCGATCGCAGCCGCGCACCACCGAATAACTGTAGTGGTAGTAACCACCGCCATTGGCACATGAGCCCATCGAAATCACCCAACGCGGCTCGCTCATCTGGTCATAGACTTTGCGTAACGCGGGCGCCATCTTGTTGCAAAGCGTTCCAGCAACAATCATCAAGTCACTTTGACGCGGGCTGGCACGGAACACCTCGGCACCGAAGCGCCCCAGGTCATAACGCGCTGCAGCCGCGTGCATCATCTCAACGGCACAGCAGGCCAAACCAAAGGTCATCGGCCAAAGCGAACCCGTCTTCGCCCAGTTCACCACCGTGTCGTAGCTGGTGGTAACGAAGCCCTCTTTCATCACGCCTTCGATCATGCTGAATATCCTTGCTGAAGCCCGTCGTTATTCCCAGTCCAGGGCGCCTTTTTTCCACTCATAGGCAAATCCAACCACCAGAATGGCCAGAAACACACCCACAGCCACCAGGCCAGGCAAACCCACCTCTTTCAGAGCAACCGCCCATGGAAACAAAAAGGCAATTTCCAAATCAAAAAGAATGAAGAGAATCGCCACCAGGTAATAGCGGACATCAAACTTCATCCGAGCATCTTCAAACGCCTCGAAACCACACTCATAAGGGGAATTTTTTGCAGCATCCGGTCGATTGGGACCCAAGAAGTAGCCAATGACCTGCGGTATAACTCCAACCGCGATGCCAACCAAGATGAACAGAAGGACTGGGAGGTATTGATCTAAGTTCATCTCGAGATTCTGATCAGTGTTTGGCACACCCAATGTATTCGGGTACGCTTTGTATATGGTGCCGTCGGCGAGACTCGAACTCGCACAGCTTTCGCCACTACCCCCTCAAGATAGCGTGTCTACCAATTTCACCACGACGGCTGGCCCTATGACTGTTCGGTTGCATGAGGCGCCTACTCGGCTTTAGCTTCCTGAACAGTCTTAAATTTTACTCCGAAAACACCCCTGATTCCTTGAAACCAGCTACGTTTTGTAACGGGCTTATTTGGCTGGAATCTGAGCAGCTCCGGTATTTGCCGGTGCAGCAACGCCAGGGGTGGCAGGGGCTTCGGCCGGCACCGTGACAACGGCTTTCTCAAGCACACTGCCACCGCTTTCAGGGCGAATATTTCCGAAGTAAGCCAGCAGCAACGTTGCGACAAAAAACACCGTGGCGAGAACGGCTGTTGTCCGCGACAGGAAGTTGGCACTGCCACTGGCGCCAAACAGGCTGCCCGATCCACCACTACCAAAAGCAGCCCCCATGTCGGCGCCCTTGCCATGCTGAACCAGGATCAATCCGATCATGCCCAAGGCAGCAATCATTTGAATGGTCAGGATGATGGTTAGCAAAATATTCATTTTTCAGTCCTCAAGATAAATTAACGTTGTTATGGGTTTGCAGCAGCAATGATGGACAGAAAGTCCGGGGCCTTCAAGGAAGCCCCCCCCACCAGTCCACCATCGATATCCGGTTGGGCCAGCAACTGCGCCGCGTTGCCGGCGTTCATACTGCCGCCGTAAAGAATAGGAATGCGTTGTGCGTGGTCAGTTGCCGCTTTCAATTGCGCACGCAGCACCGCATGCACTTCCTGCGCCTGTTCAGAGGTCGCAGTTTTACCTGTTCCTATGGCCCAAACCGGCTCATACGCCACCACGATCTCGCTGATGCAATGACCATTGGCGTGAATCACTGAGGCCAATTGGCGCTTGACTACATCCACGGTCGCCCCCGCTTCACGTTCCGCCAGGGTCTCCCCAACACAGACAATAGGGGTGATGCCAGCCGCCAAAGCACGCTGCGCCTTGCTCGCAACCAGCGCATCAGACTCAAAGTGATATTGGCGTCGCTCAGAGTGCCCGACCAGCACATATCGCACCTGAAAGTCTCTCAGCATGGGAGCTGACAACTCTCCGGTATAGGCTCCCGCCTCATGTGTGGACACATCTTGGGCGCCCCAGGATATCGGGCTGCCAGCCAACCGGGACTGCAGCTGCGCGAGATACACAGCTGGTGCACACAAGGCGACATCGCATGCTGGTTCACCAACGCCGGCCAACAAGGCTGCGATCAAGGTTTCGTTGGCAGCCAGGCTGCCATTCATCTTCCAGTTACCTGCAATGAGTTTGCGCTTCATATCCTCACTCCACGTTGTTCCAGGTCAATACCAACTTACCGATGTTTTGTCCGGACTCCATCACACGATGCGCCTCTGCGGCCAAATCCGCGCCGAAGGCGCCATGAATCACCGGCTTGATCCGCCCGTCTTCGATCAGGTGCCAGACCTTCTGGCGCAAAGAACGGGCAATTGCTGCCTTGAACGCCACCGATCGGGGTCGCAAAGTGGAACCCGTGACCGTCAGACGACGGCGCAGCACCAGTCCAGCATTGATCTCACTCTGAACACCGCCCTGTACGGCAATGATCACCAGACGACCGTCTTCTGCCAGGCACTCAAGTTCGCGGGCCACGTAAGCACCGGCCACCATGTCCAGGATGACATTGATACCCTGGCCAGCGGTCAAGCGACGGGCTTCTGCAACAAAATCTTGGGTCTTGTAGTTGATCGCGTGATCTGCGCCCAGTGCCAGGCAAGCGGCGCATTTGTCGTCACTGCCTGCAGTCACGATGACCTTCGCACCCATGGCTTTGGCCACCTGTATGGCCGTCACGCCAATGCCACTGGCACCCCCTTGTATCAACAGCGTTTCGGCCGCCTGCAAACCACCGCGATCGAAAACATTGCTCCATACTGTAAAAAACGTCTCCGGCAGGCTGGCTGCCTCGACGTCGCTCAAGCCAGCGGGGACAGGCAGACACTGCGCCACAGGCGCCAAGCACCACTGGGCGTAACCGCCACCGGCCACCAAGGCACACACCCGTTCACCCAGCTTCAGGCCAGCTGCCTCCAGCGCGACAGAGTCGCCCTCGACAATCTCGCCAGCCACTTCCAGCCCGGGCAAATCAGAAGCACCTGCGGGCGGGGCGTAGTGACCCGCACGCTGAAGCAAATCCGGACGATTCACACCACTGGCGCTGACACGTATGAGCAACTCGCCCAAGCCAGGTACCGGCGTCGGGCGCTCGCATAGCCGGAGCACCTCCGGTCCACCAAAGCTGCTGATTTCGATTGCTTTCATCGCTACTGTGTGTCGAGTGAGGCAGCTTCTGTTCAAGGCCGCTGCCTCAAGGGGACTCAGGCTTGCTCAGAACGCTCCAGCAAAGCCTTCATGGACAACTTGATACGACCTTTTTCGTCGGTTTCCATAACTTTGACCTTCACGATCTGACCTTCCGACAGATAGTCGGTGACCTTTTCGACGCGCTCGTGGGCGATCTGGCTGATGTGCAACAGGCCGTCCTTGCCGGGCAACAGGTTGACCAAGGCGCCGAAGTCGAGAATCTTGGTAATGGGACCTTCGTAGACCTTGCCGATTTCGACTTCAGCGGTGATCTGCTCGATACGGCGCTTGGCTTCTTCAGCCTTGGCCGGATCGCTGGAGGCGATGGTGATGGTGCCGTCTTCCTCGATGTTGATCTGGGTACCAGTTTCTTCAGTCAGAGCACGGATCACGGCGCCGCCCTTACCGATCACATCACGGATCTTCTCGGGGTTGATCTTCATGGTGAACAGACGCGGAGCGAAGTTGCTCACTTCGGTCTTGGCTTCAGCCATGGCTTCTTGCATCTTGCCCAGAATGTGCATGCGGGCTTCCTTGGCCTGGGCCAGAGCCACTTGCATGATTTCCTTCGTGATGCCCTGGATCTTGATGTCCATCTGCAGGGCGGTGATGCCATTGGTGGTACCGGCCACCTTGAAGTCCATGTCACCCAGGTGATCTTCGTCGCCCAGGATGTCGGTCAGCACCGCAAAACGATTGTCTTCCTTGATCAGGCCCATGGCGATACCGGCCACGTGCGCCTTCATGGGAACACCCGCGTCCATCAGCGACAAGCAGCCGCCGCAGACCGAAGCCATGCTGGAGGAACCATTGGACTCAGTGATTTCCGACACCACGCGCATGGTGTAGGGGAAGTCTTCCTTGTTCGGAAGAACTGCTACCAGTGCGCGCTTGGCCAGACGGCCGTGACCAATTTCGCGGCGCTTGGGCGTACCCACACGGCCGGTTTCGCCAGTGGCAAAGGGGGGCATGTTGTAGTGCAACATGAAACGGTCTTCATAGTCGCCGCTCAGTGCGTCAATGCGCTGGGCGTCACGCTCGGTGCCCAGGGTGGTCACCACCAGCGCCTGGGTCTCACCCCGGGTGAACAAAGCAGAGCCGTGGGTGCGGGGCAGAACGCTGTTGCGAATTTCAATGGCGCGCACGGTACGGGTGTCGCGGCCGTCGATACGAGGCTCGCCCGCCAGGATTTGACCGCGCACGATCTTGGCTTCGATTTCAAACAGCAGACCCTCGACGGCCACGCTGTCGAACGCCAGACCTTCGGCCTTGAGAGCAGACATCACGTCGGCGTAGGCTGCGCGGCAGGCTTGTGTACGGGCTTGCTTGTTGCGAATCTGATAAGCGGCCACCAGCTTGTCTTTGGCCAGGCCGTCGATCTTGGCGATCAGCGCCTCATCCTTGGCGGGTGCCTTCCAGTCCCAGACGGGCTTGCCAGCGTCGCGCACGAGTTCGTGGATCGCGTTGATGGCGATGTTGCCTTGCTCGTGGCCAAACACCACGGCACCCAGCATGACTTCTTCGGACAGCTGTTGAGCCTCGGACTCCACCATCAGCACTGCTGCTTCCGTACCCGCCACCACCAGATCCATGATCGAATCCTTGCGCTGGGTCTGACCCGGGTTCAAGACGTATTCGCCATTGATGTAGCCCACGCGAGCTGCACCAATCGGGCCATTGAAGGGAATGCCACTCACCGACAGGGCTGCGCTCACAGCGATCATGGCGGCAATGTCCGCATCCACTTCAGGATTCAGCGACACGGTATGCACCACCACGTGCACTTCGTTGAAGAAGCCTTCGGGGAACAAGGGGCGAATTGGGCGGTCGATCAGGCGGCTGGTCAGGGTCTCGAACTCGCTGGGGCGGCCTTCACGCTTGAAAAAGCTGCCTGGAATCTTGCCTGCGGCGTAAGACTTTTCGAGGTAGTCAACGGTCAGGGGGAAGAAATCCTGGCCTGGCTTGCCTTCGGTCTTGCCCACCACAGTGGCCAGCACCACGGTGCCGTCCATGTCCAGCAAAACGGCGCCGGTGGACTGACGTGCGATCTCACCCGTCTCCATCGTGACGGTGTGCTGACCCCACTGGAAGGTTTTGCTTACTTTGTTAAAAATGGTCATCGGTGTACTCCGGTTTGAAAGTGAAAGAGGGGCCGGCAAACAATGCCTGCCCCGGTAGCGGACTGAGCTTCACAGAACACGATGCCATTCCAGATTCACTTGCAACGATCTCACACCACGGGCGTGAAATGCATCTGGAATGACACAGCTTCGCTCTGTTATTGCTGCGTCCGAAGTAAAAAACGCCTGAGCTAGCCTACTAACTCAGGCGTTTTACTGTTCAAAGCTGCGATTACTTACGCAGGTTCAGCTTGGCAATCAGAGCCGTGTAACGGTCAGCGTCCTTGCCCTTGAGGTAGTCCAGCAGCTTGCGACGACGACTCACCATGCGCAGCAAACCACGGCGACCATGGTGGTCCTTGGCGTGGGTTTTGAAGTGGGGGGTCAGTTCGTTGATGCGAGCGGTCAACAGAGCCACTTGCACTTCGGGGCTACCGGTGTCACCGGCCTGGCGAGCATTCGCCTTGACGACTTCAGCCTTGATGCTGGATGCGATCATGATTTTTTCCTGAAAATTTCGGTTGCGCCTGAGCGCCCGCCGGGAGTTACCACTTGCGTCTGACGATGGAACATTGCCAGACGTGCGCCTTGCACCATGCAAAGCCTGTGAATTATAGCCACACACCCGACTGGGCGAAGACCTTGGGCAGCGCCACGCTTAGTTGGCTGGCCGCTGCATCACGCAGCTGCTGGGCATTTCCGCCTCCTGCGCGGTCAAGGACTTGATCACCCTGAAACCAAAGCCGGATCCTTCCACATCGAACTTGACGCCAGGGGTGCCCACGCGATCCATCAGGCCCACCACCAGGGATTGCTGGAATTGATGGTCGGAAGCTCTCATCTGCCCACCCTGCCCCGCAAGACTGACTTGAGCCCGCTCCAATTGGCTGGCTACGGCGCGGGCTTCGGTCGTGCCGGCACGCTCAATCGCCTGCACCAGCGCTTCCACCATAAGCTGCATGCGCATGTGCACATAGTCGTCGGCCGGCTTGGGAAAACGTTGCCGAAACGACTGGTAAAACGCCTCGCTGGCAGCACCCGCCACATTGGGCAACCAATCGGCCACCGCCAGCACCTTGCCTATACCGGCTTCACCCAAGGCCGCCGGCGCGCCAAGGGCATTGCCATAAAAGGTATAGAACTTACCTTCAAAACCCACCTCGCGTGCTGCTTTCACCAGCAAGGTCAGATCGTTGCCAAAGTTGCCGGTGATCACGGCCTGAGCACCGCTGGCCTTGATTTTGGTGGCGTATGGCAGGAAGTCTTTGACCCGACCCATGGCATGCAGTTCATCGCCCACCAGCTGGATGTCGGGGCGCTGCTGAGCCAGTTGGCGCTTAGCCTCACGCGCCACCGCCTGCCCAAAGCTGTAGTCCTGACCAATGATGTAGGCACTTTTGATGGCCTTGTCTGCCTTCACCACCTCCATCAAGGCCGCCATGCGCATGTTGGCGTGAGCATCAAAACGGAAATGCCAGAAACTGCATTTCTCATTGGTGAGCGCTGGATCCACCGCCGCGTAGTTCAAAAACACCACCCGCTTAGCCGGCTCGCGCTCGTTGTGCCGGTTGATGGCATCGATCAACACGGAGGCCACGGCCGAGGAGTTGCCCTGCAACACAAACTGTGCGCCATCATCCAGCGCTGCACGCAAAGCTGACAGCGCCTCCTCGTTCTGGCCCTTGCTGTCATAGCGCTGCAAACTCAATGGGCGAGCCCCAGCATCACCGGGCAGCTTGACCCCGCCGCGCGCGTTGACGCGCTCGACTGCCCAGATCAGGTTACGAAATACAGCTTCGCCCGTATTACCAAACGGGCCACTCAAGCCTTCGATCATGGCGAGCCGGATGGGCTGCGCTGGCTTGGCAGCTTGCGCATAGGCGGGTGCCATCACCACTGTCAGAGCCAGTGAGGCAACGCCGAGCAGGCGCGAAAAAGCTTTCAACATAAACATTCCTCGGGAAAATGAATCTAGGCGCGCTGCAAGCTATCCAGGGGCCAGCGGGGTTTGACGTCAAAAGTGTAGACGTCGCTGGCACTTTGCTGTCCTGATTGCAGTCGCATTGCAGCAGCCATTGCAATCATGGCACCGTTGTCTGTGCACAAGTGCAGCTCCGGGTAGTGCACTTGCACACCCGCACGGGCGCAGGCGAGGTTCAATTGCGCGCGCAACACTCGGTTGGCACCGACGCCCCCGGCAACCACCAGTCGACGCAGACCGGTCTGCTTGAGGGCCGACATCGATTTTTTCAGCAGCACCTCAACAATCGCCGCCTCTGTGGACGCTGCCAGGTCCGCCACAACGGCCTCGGGCAGGTGCGCGGCGGACATCAAGCCCGGCTGGCTGGGGATGTCAGGTTCGTGTACGGCCAGCAATTTGTTGGCCTGCACCATCACAGCGGTTTTCAGACCGGCAAACGAAAAGTCCAGATTGCCACTGTGCAACAAAGGTCGGGGCAACCTGAAAGCCAGCGGG
>JBEEJZ010000071.1:0-9470 GCA_041168905.1 Pseudomonadota bacterium
ATTCATTGATACGGAATACCCAAGCTCGCAGATCAACGGTCTGCGAGCGGAAATGAGCGAGTTGTTTGTGTTGATATGCCTGATTCCCATATGCCTGCGGAGCTTCTTGGCCCCGCTGTTGGGCATGAATCAGCCTCCAGCGCCCGCACAAGGGGCGCCATCAGTTTTCCAACCGATAACTGATGCACAAATGCATCCCCTCGCCCCCTTCCCCGCGCCCACGCTTCGGCTCATGGTTTGAGCGACGCACCTTCGGCAATTCCTCCTCGGATCAAACGCGTCAGTCTGGCATCTCAAGCTCGTCAAGAGCATGTTAAAGGGGCCCACACTGCCGGCACAAACGCTGAGCAGGGGCCCGCCAAGTAGAAGGAATGCGACCGATGAAACGGATGCTGATCAACGCCACCCAGGCTGAAGAACGCCGACTGGCCATTGTGGACGGGCAAAAACTGCTCGACTACGAAATCGAAATCGAAGGGCGTGAACAACGCAAGGGCAATATTTACAAGGCCGTCGTCACCCGCGTCGAGCCCTCTCTCGAAGCCTGCTTTGTCGACTACGGCGAAGACCGACATGGCTTTTTGCCATTCAAGGAAATTTCCCGCCAGTATTTCCAGGCGGGCGTCAGCGCTAGCCAGGCACGCATACAGGACGTCATCAAAGAAGGCCAGGAACTGCTGGTCCAGGTTGAAAAAGAGGAGCGCGGCAACAAGGGCGCAGCCCTGACCACCTTTGTTTCGCTTGCAGGCCGTTACGTAGTTCTGATGCCTAACAATCCGCGCGGTGGTGGTGTGAGCCGTCGAATCGAAGGTGAAGACCGTGCCGAGCTGAAAGAAGCTCTGGACCAGCTCGAATACCCCAACGGCATGTCCATCATTGCCCGTACCGCCGGCATCGGCCGTAGCGCACCCGAACTGCAATGGGACTTGAACTACTTGCTCAAATTGTGGGCGGCCATAGATGGCGCGGCCAAAGGGGGCAAGGGTGCTTTCCTGATCTATCAGGAGTCCTCGCTGGTCATTCGTGCCATTCGCGATTACTTTAACCATGATATCGGCGACATCCTGATCGACACGGACGATGTGTACGAGCAGGCCCAGCAGTTCATGGCACACGTCATGCCAGAGCATGCCGCGCGTGTCAAACGCTACCGCGATGACGCACCCTTGTTCAGCCGGTTCCAGATTGAGCACCAGATCGAGTCGGCCTACGCTCGCACAGTGCAGCTGCCCAGCGGTGGCGCCATCGTGATCGACCACACCGAGGCCCTGGTGTCTGTTGACGTCAACTCGGCCCGCGCTATCAAGGGCGGAGACATCGAAGAGACAGCGACGCGCACCAATCTGGAGGCCGCCGATGAAGTCGCCCGCCAGATGCGTTTGCGTGACCTGGGCGGCCTGATCGTGATCGACTTCATCGACATGGAAGAAAGCCGCAATCGCCGCGATGTCGAGAACCGACTGCGCGATGCGCTGCGTCAGGACCGGGCCCGCGTGCAATTCGGCACCATCAGCAAATTTGGCCTCATGGAAATGAGTCGCCAGCGTTTGCGCCCCGCCCTGAGCGAAGGCGCATCCATTCCCTGCCCCCGCTGCGGTGGCGCTGGCCACATCCGCGACACCGAATCGAGCGCCCTGCAAATCCTACGTGTGATTCAGGAAGAGTCTCTCAAAGACAGCACGGCGTCAGTGCTTTGCCAGGTGCCCGTCGAGGTCGCGTCCTTCCTGCTGAACGAAAAACGTTCGGAAATCGCCAAGATCGAACTCAAGCAACGGATCAACGTCTTGCTGGTCCCCAACAAGACACTCGAAACGCCTAACTACCGTCTGGAGCGTTTGAAGCACGACGACCCTCGTCTGGACAACATCGACGCCAGCTACAAACTGGCGGAAGAAGTTGAGGATCCCACCGCCGTGACGCGCCGCTCGCAAGAGCCCACCAATCGTCAGACGCCGGTGATCAAAGGCGTACTGCCGGATGCGCCAGCACCGATCGCAGCACCCAAGCCTGCGGCAGCGCCCGTTGCCGCTGTGGCTCAGCCAACAGCACCGGTGACGAAAACACCTGCACCAACTGCAGAAAAAGGCTTTTTCGGCTGGCTCAAGGGCCTGTTTGGAGCGGCACCAGCATCTGCACCTTCTGCACCAGCGGCACAAGAGCCCAGCAAAGTCGACGGCAACAAGGGCGATGGCCGACCTGCACGTGATGGCCAGCGTCGCGACGCAGGTCGCGGCGAGGCACGACCCGAAGGCCGTGGAGACCGCCCAGATCGTGGCGAACGCAGCCCACGCGGCGGCCGTGGTGGCCGTGGTTCCCGCAACGACCGTCCGCGCGATCGCGCAGAGACCCAGGGCATGGCACCGGGCCTTGATGGCAACGGCCAGGCCGCAGTAACGGCTGAGGGGGCTCGCAATGAGGCCCGGCCAGAACGTGCGCCTCGTTCGGAACGTCCAGAACAGCGGCCACGTGGAGAGCGCGGCGAAGGCAGGGGTCGCAACGATCGCACGGATACCGCAGAACGTGGCGGTGAAGAGGCACAACTGCGACAGGATGGCGTGGTTAACAGCCAGGCTGAACGCCCTGAAGGCGGGAGTGAAACACGCGGCAATGGCCGCGGCGAGCGTGGTTCCCGTCAAGGCGGACGCCGTCATGCGGCACCTGCTATGGAAGCAACGACGTCCTCAACCGCGCCTTCGGCACCAGCCGAATCCGCACCTTCCTCTGGCCCAGCCGACATCGTCGACCACATCGGGCCCAATGGTGAAGTGGCACCGCAGCAGCGTCGTGAAGGTGAAGGTCGCGAACGTCGTAGCCGCGACCGCTATGGCCGTGATCGTGGCTCGCGTGGCGAGCGGGGCGAACGTCCCCCCAGAGAGCAGCAGCCCGCTGCGGAAGTTGTCGAGCCCACAACTGCAGCGCCTACCGAGCTGAGCCCCGTCCCTGCCGCGCTGCAAGCGCCTGTCGTGATGCCTGCAGCTGAAGCGGCGCCGACAGCTCCGGTGGCCACCGCGGTGCAAGCAGCAAGCGAAGCCGAGGCAGCACCGGCTCAGGAAGCTGCGGCAACGGCTCAAACGACTGGCGCGACACTGCCCAAGGTCGCCCCGTTTGTATTGCCATTAGCTGAGCTGGTCCAAGTTGCTCAGGCGTCAGGTCTGGAATGGGTCAATTCGGACGCCAGCAAGATTGCAGCAGCGCAGGCTGCCATTGCAGCAACGCCCCCGGTTCCCCATGTTCCACGTGAGCGCCCGCCGGTGGTTCAGATCGACAATGGCCCCCTGGTACTGGTGGAAACCAAGCGTGATTTGCGCAATCTGGATCTGCCATTTGAGCGGAGTACAGTGGCTTGACGCGCTGATACCTCAGGTGCCCTAGTGGGGCACCGTGCACAAGAAAGGCACCCTCGGGTGCCTTTCTTGCTGTGCGCGCCTAAAAAATGTCGACACCGCCCAGGCGGGGAGATTCTTCAAAGCTGCCGTTTCTCAGCATGGCCAAATGGCTGATCACACGGTTTCGACCACTTTTTTGCGCAAAGTCCACGGCACGCTCGGTCTTGCCGAGCGCTGTATCCGGCGTGTCATCCGACAGGACAGACATAAAGCCGCAACTCACTGTGACGCGCCCTACCTGAGGAAAATTGAATTTCTCCACATTGGCCCGGAAGCGATCGAAAACACTGAACACCACCGACTCCTCGGGGCAGTGCATCAAAACGCCAAAGTGCTCCCGATCAAATCGATAGAGTTGGTCATAGGTTCTGAAGGTGTTGTTCAGAATCCGGGCAATCAGCAACAGGATCTCTTCAGCCAACAGGTGACCATGCTTGTCGCTCAAAAGGTCAAATTGATCGACCACAACCATACCCAGCCAGTAATTGGCTGGCACCCTGTGTCGCCGCTCATCCCCCGAGCCTTGGGCGGCGTAAGCATCCAGTCGCTGGCCGGAAACCCCGTCCAGCTCCTCAAGCACGGCGCTATAGAAGGCATCGTCTAGCGACTTTCGATTCAGCAATCCGGTCAGTGCGTCACGATCGCTGTATGCCAGCAAGCTGTACATATTGCGATACACATGCCGGAGCTGCTCTGCAACTCCCAAGTCGGCAGCTTGCAGAGGCGCGGCGGAATGGATTTCGATCACACCCAGGTCATCAAAGCGGGAGTCCGAAAAAAGTGGCAGGTAGGTGATGCGGGGACCGTCGGCACCTGCCCATGCGACCTCCCGCGTTTCACCCGCCTGTACGCATTTGACGCGGTCAGTGACATCTTCCCAACGAGGCAGCGTGGTGATATCCAGACGCAGCTTGTCAGCCACCTTGCCGCCACCGCGCGCATCCAGACGAACTTGCTCCAGCCAGTACTTGTTTCCATCCTTTGAAAGCATTGTGGCGATCACCACCCGTTGAATGTTCAACAAATCAATCAATGCCTTGGAAAGCGTGAGTTCCAACAATTCACGATCCCGGTGATCGGTAAGGCGCAGGACGTGCTCGATGAGTGTGGCCATGATCAGATAAAAGTGGCTTGAAGGTTCGACAAGGGTGCGTATCCGGGCAGGTCAAAGCCTGAACTGCCCCACCACACTAGAGAGCCGGCCTGCCTGATCCCGCAGGGACTCTGCCGCCGCAGCTGACTGTTCGACCAAAGCGGCATTTTGCTGAGTCATTTGATCGATATGAGTGAGTGACTGGTTGACTTGCGCAATCCCGCTGGACTGGTCGGTTGCCGACGCGGTGATTTCACCGATGATGTCTCCCACACGCTGCACCCCGGTCACCATCTCCCGCATGGATCGCCCCGCCTGCTCCACCAAACGGACCCCGGCATCCACCGTATCCACACTGTTGCTGATCAGCGCCTTGATCTCGTTGGCAGCCCCCGCAGAACGCTGAGCCAGGCTACGAACTTCACTGGCTACGACTGCAAAACCACGCCCCTGCTCGCCCGCCCTCGCCGCTTCAACCGCCGCATTGAGCGCCAGAATATTGGTCTGAAACGCAATGGAATCGATAAGCCCGATGATGTCGCTGATTTTCTGGCTGGCGCCTGCGATCTCATGCATGCTGGACACAGCCTGACTCACCACGGCGCCACCCTGCTGTGCCAGGGTGGAGGCGGAACCGGACAGCTGATAGGCCATCTGGGCTGATCCAGCCGTTTGCTGGACGTGGCCGGTCAGGTCGGACAGCGAACTGACCGTGTCCTGCACACTGCTGGCCGTCTGTTCGGTGCGGTGTGACAGATCCTGATTGCCCGACGCGATCTCCTGGCTTGCCAAGGCCACGCTCTCGCTGGCATCTCTCACCTGCGACACCAGCGCGCCCAAACCATCCTGCATCTCGCGCAGAGCGCGCTGCAGGTCAGCCACCTCATCACGGCCTTGAACTTCGCTGCGCTGGGACAGGTCTCCTCCGGCCATGGCACGGGCGGCCTGTCTTACCTGCTCCAGTGGGGCACAGATCGAGTTCATGTTCAGGATGGTGAGGGGCACCACCACCAGCACCGCCAGCACGAGCGCCAGCATGAATAAAAGCCGCGTCGTGTGGGCGGCATCCGCTTGTGCCTGTATTGCGAGGTCGACTTCTTTTTGCAGGATGGTCTCAATCTGGCGAACCAGTTCCTCAGCGGCAACTGCTTCGGCAATGGCCTTTTGCGCCAAGCGATTGGCCGTGGTTGCCGACTCATAACCACTGCTCATCAGCTGCCTGGCCATAGGCTCAAAAGCCTGCGCATAGACCTTGAGACGCGCGGCCAGGTCCCGCGCGACGGGGTTGTCTGCATCATCTTCGCCCTCCAGGAACTGACGGGTCAGCTGGTCGGCCTGTTCCAAAAAACCCTTCCATCGCGCATAAGCCTTCTCGACCTCGTGCGGGCGCTCGTACTCGATGATCATGTCTTTCTCACTCTGGCGCACCTGCCCCAGGACCGACCGCAAATGGGAAAGATGCTGCACTTCCGCAAAAGACCCGTGGATGAAAACGTCGGTCATCGACTGAATACGCGCCATACCCCACAAGCCGCCGGCGCCGAGCAGACCCAATAGGAAAAGCACCATACCTATGGCACCAAGCATGCGCAAACGTATCGTGAACAATCTCATCAAGCCCATGGCGTTCATGCTCAAGTACCCTTCTTATGATTTGACCAGTCGGTTGACCCTGGCTCGATAGGCACAGACTTACTGCCTGCCAGCCTGTCCTGACACAACGCCGCCTGCCTCCAGGCTTGGGAAGCGCCGTTCACATCCCCTTGCGCCTGTGCCATCTCAGCCAGCAAAACCCAGGCGTTGCGCTGAAGCTCTGCCTGCAGCAACCTGGGAAGTACGGCACGCAGCATTTGTGCCGACTTGCCCCACAGCTGCAAATGATGGCAAACCACCCCTGCCAAATACTGAAATAGCACCTGTGGCACCTGCGACCGCTGTGCGGATTCCACGCGTTCCAGCCAGTCGGTACCGGGCCCGCCACCTGGCGTATCAAAACTGAGTATCAAAACCTGCACCAGACCCAGTTGCTGGGAATCCGTCAGGGCCTGTGCATCTCGCACGATCCGATGCCACAAGGGCAAAACCCACTCCCGGGCCAATGTCGGACTGCCGCCCAGGGCCATCAGGCGCCGGGCAGCTGCGCAGGCAACTTCAGGCAACTGCCGCTCAGACTCATCCAATTTTTGCCATACCGCCATCAGCTGGGGGCCATCATGCGTGGTGGCAATCCATTCCAGCGCCAAGCTGCGTAACACGCCTTGGGAAACGGTTTCAGAAAAGGCGCGGTGCTTGGACAACAAGCGGGCCGTTTCCATGGAAAGTTCTGTTTTGCCCGCTAGGCGAGAAGCCTCAAGCCTCAAGCGCAAAGCCAGGGTACGCCGAGCTGCCCCTTGCGGCAGCGCACCCAGCCAGGCCAACGCCCCTTCAGCCTCACGGTCTGCAACAGCCCATTGCGCCGCGCGCAATTGCAGTCCCTCCCGCAACTCCGGCACGTCGCGAGCCGCCTCCATGGCCAAGCCAAAATGACGCTCTCGTTCTGAGGTGTTTTGGACCGATTGGGCGCTTTGCGCGGCCAGCAGGTGAGACACCGCTCGCAGGCGCTCCGCATAAGCAGGAAGATCGATACCCTGATCTTGCTGCGCCTGACGTGATAGCGCTTGTTCAGCAAATTTTTGCGCCCGCACGTAACGACCGGCAGCCATCAGGGACATGGTGTCGAGCAACGCCGCCAAGATGCCGCGCTCCCGCTGCTGCAGGCGCCAGCGGCGGGCTTGTGCAGGCATGGCAAACAATGCGGACAAGGCTCTCAGGCCCAGATGCAAAGTCACAAAAACGGCCAGCAACAACAGCACCACCATATTGAGCGACAGGTCCACCCGATAGGGCGGCCAAAACACGGTGATGGTGCCCTCGTTATTTCCCGCCATCAGAGCTGCCGCGACCGCCAGGGCAAAAAGCGAAAGAAACCAGATGGCACTACGCATCAGGCCAATCCCTAGCGACCCGCAGCCGCAGTAGCGAGCGCGGACAAGGAGTCGTCCACCCGCGGCAGCTCCAGCGTCTTCATCTGTGCCTGTATGCCCTGCAGCAGGGTGGCCGCAGCCATGGTTTTGCGGGATTCACTGTCGAAATAGCGGCTCAGAACCACCGTTGCTGCGCCCAGGTCAGCACGCGAAGCGTCCAATTGACGTGCCAGCAAACCCAAACGTGCATTGAGGAGCTTGAGCTTGAAATTTTCGCGCAAGAAAAAGGACTGCTCGGGGGTTAACAGCACCGCCTCGGGCGATTCGATGCGGCTGACACGCACCAGCTTGCCGGCTTCCTGACCCAGGATGCTCAGGGCCTGACGCCACCAGGCCGGTGTCACTGCCTCTGCGGAGGCTGGCGCTGTACTTGCAAGGGACTGCACTGAAGCCACCGAATTGGCCAAGGGCAGGTCGTCCACCATCCGAACCAGTTCATCCAGCTTGACCAGAAGAGCTGGCGTGTCTGACAAGGCTGTGGCCTTGATGCGGGCCACATCTCGGGCCAACGCTCGCTGGATGGGCGTGAGTCGGGGCTGCGCCGCCCGAGTGATGCGCTGCTCGGCGGTGCTGAGTGCCGCCAGCAAGGGCTGCACACTGCCGGTCAGTTGCGCCTGCTGTTGAGCCAGCCGGATGGCCGACTCAATGTCAACGACCAAATTTTCATCCCGCGAACGGGAGAGGCTTTGCATCAGTTCCTCGAGCTGCGTACGCTGCAGCGCGACTTCACTCAGACGCGCTTCGGTGATGGCCAGACGAGCGGAAGACTCCTGCGCCAGCGCCAGCGCTTCGCGTGCCACCGCACGCGCTTCGACCGACTGAGCACCCGCATCCGCGCTTTGGCGGGCAAGCTGCTCCTGTATGGACCCCAGGCGCATCCACAGCTGGGCCACAGCGAGCAGGGCCAGCAGCAAGACCACGACCATGAGGCGCGGCCAGAGCGCGGACTTTCCCGCCACCGCGAGCCTGCCACCAGGGGGCAGAGCGTCCGACTCGGCCGAAGAAGACGGAGATGTGTCTGTGGTGGAGCCGGTCGTCATGCGAGGGATTCTATCGACGCCATGAGCTCATCCAGGACCGGACGCGCAAGTTTGACTGCACCAAACCCGGCCGATTTGGCTGCCCTTTCAATTCGCGGGTGACTCGCCACCGCGCGCGCCATCGACCAGTCCTGACCAGGCAATATCCGCTGCAAGTTCTGCAGAGCTTGAGAACTGCTGAAGAGCCATACCGATCCGTCTGTTGCAGCTTGTCGGGCCAGCGCACACTGAGCGGAATCAAGAACCGGCAGAGCCCTGACGTAACTCACCACAAAATCCACTTCAATTTGCGCGGCCCGCAACTGCTGTGCGAGCCAGTCACGTCCTGCGCCCGAGCTACCCAGGGTATCCACCGAACCAGGCACGGCGTCGGCACCCCGCACGATCAAAACACGAGCATCCCGGCGAAGCCCGGTGCTAACGACCTGCCACAAAGCCTCTGAATCAAACTGCCCCGCCTCGGTAGATGGAGCATCAATCTGCTCAGGAGCAATGCCAACGGCCAGCAAGGCACGCCGGGTGCCCGGGCCGGTCGCCCAGCACCGAATCGAACGTTTGCCATCACCCCAGGATGTGGGGTCAGTAGCAGGTCGCGCGGCCCAAAAGCCATCCACAGCCGCCGCGCTGACAAACATCAGGGCCTGATATGTCCTGCCGGGTGTCTGCAGGGCTTGCCAGGCGGCCGTCAAGGATGTCTGATCTGGTGCCCTGCCCAGTTCAATCAAGGGTAGCGCCTGTGCATCCCAGCCGCGTGCGCGCAGCACCTGCAGCCAGGGCTGGCCCTCACGCAGGGGGCGCGTGACGATAACCCGTGTCATGCGCAGCGAATCCCGTTTTACAGCAAAGGTGCAGCGCGTTTCAGGCCACCGGCATGCTGCCGATCGCACCGCCCGCGTAAAGTTGGGCCGCCACAGCCTGGCCCAAGGCT
>JBEEJZ010000072.1:0-2560 GCA_041168905.1 Pseudomonadota bacterium
GTCTCAGGCCCCATGACCGGAGCGTCTTCCTCCCCGTCGACGTCGGTGCGCCACACTCGAAACGACGCCCAGCTCCCGCCGAACACGGCGTTCAGCTCCTTGATGCGCAGTTCGTACCTCCCACCTTCAGGCTGCTCTTGGATCTCGTTCAAGCCGGCATACGGGCTGCCTTTGAGGTCGGCTACGTTCTCGACACGCTGGCGGTAATAGGAAAGGCGAAGGGACAGGTCGCGCGCGGCTAGATAGTCCATGAGGAATTCGCGCTTGATCTCTATCTGGCGATGGCTGCCATCACTGTCCACTATCTCTCGGGCGACCACGACAAAGTCCTCTTCCGGCCTGACCCAGTTCGGTCCCTCCTTAATCAAGCGAAGCGCAACAACCAAATCGGGATTCAAGATCCACTGCCGGCCGCCGACCACAGGCTGCGGATGCTCGAAAACGAGGTTGACCCCAATGGGCTCCTTATCGCTGTACTGATACTCATCGATTGGCGAATAACGGCCGTCCGAGTATGCGTACGGCGCAACGGTGTGCCCAATTCCGATGTCGCACCAACTTAAACGCTCGGCGAGTTCGCAATGCTGTTTGGGAAAGGCAACGGAGCCGCAAGCGAATACGTCCCCGACATACCCAATTTCCTTCACGTTACCCTGCTCGTTGTTTAGCGACGCACGAAGGGGGACCCAGGTCGCCCGCAAAAACGGACGCCGAATTTCAGACGTTTGAAGAATCCAAGCCTCATTCATATATCTGTACTCTAAGTGATGTCAGTCGCCGCCAATCTGATACAAAAGCTCGTGCCGAAATTATGAGGGAGCCGTTCGCTGAGAGTAGATGTAGAAGCCAACTCTGCATCGGTGCAATTTGGGCTTGGAGCGAGTGCACGAGAGCAGTCATGGAAGAGCGCCTGCTTCTGGCTGACAGCGGCTCATGGACAGCCCAATGGGATGGACCGCTATCGCTGCCCAAGAGTCGTTCACACTGAACTTTGATTGACAAATCCGCAATCGCAGCTTGATCTTTACGATGCATTTGTTATCGCACATAAATCATCAATCAGTTTCGTCACCAACGAACACAACTCCTCAATGTGTGATTCCTCAATTTCCAAATAGCCCTCGTATTCAGCCAAGTTGCGTTTTTGGTGGGCCACATCCAAAGCGCGCCATTGGTGGGCGGGCCAGTTCAGAGTGTGGGCGAGGCACTGAAACACGGTGTATCGGTTTTCGCTGCGGTAGCCGTGCCAGCGCAGTGCGGCTAGGGCTGCGGCATGGGCTGCGTTGTACGCGCTGGTAAATCGGCCCTCCGCCGAGAGGCTGCTAATTTGTGCATCGGCCAAACGCGTACTGGCCATGTCAAGCATGCGTCGCACCTCTGTGTCGTTGCGCGGTTCAGCTTTGAGCTGCCCGATTCGAGCCAAGTTCTCCAGAGCGTTGTGAGCTGCCATGCACCTCTCCCATCAAAGGCAGCGTGGGCTGCGCCAAGACTCGATTCGCAAATGAATCGGGCTCTGCCAAACGCTTGGCGTATTCGCTGGGCGTGTAGCAGGTGGGATTGATTTTGCGAGCCAGTGCCTCTTCGATGGGAAGTAGCAATTGGAGAATTTCACTCAAGACAAGGCCCTTGCCAACAAGCAGTAAGTCCACATCGCTTTGTGCCGTGTCGGTGCCTTTAGCAACGGAACCATAAATCAGCGCAAGGCTGATGCGCGAAGACATAGGCTGCAAGGCTTTTAATAACAGCGGTGCAGCACCCATGGTTTTGCGAGTGATGGCGACTAGCTCTGCATATACCGGGCTTTGGGTGTTGGCTTGAAAGCATCGCAAGTTGCCCACGCGTGTGGACAGCACCAGTTGTGAGTCAACCAGCCGATTGAGTTCGCGTTGCAGCGTAGCGCTGCCCAGCAGCGTCAGACGGCGCAGCTCACTCAAGTGATAGCTGCGCTCAGGCTGGCCAAACAGCCAAGGCAAAAGGCGTGTTTGGCTGTCGCTGAACAACGCGGAGGCGATAGACATTGCTAGATATTAGCATGATCGTGCCAATATCTAGCAAATATAAATGGGGATGCGTCTATGGGTGAACAACCTCAACCGCATCGGGGCAAGCGGATGGGTGTGCGTTTTGAAAAGCAGGCAGTGACGCACATGCCTCGTGCACGGCCATGATTTTTGGCAGGTCGGCGACGCTCACCCCGAAACGTTGCGCATTGAAAATTTGAGGCACTAAAAAGCAATCGGCCATCGTCGGGGTCTCACCGAAGCAGTAGGTGGTTGCTGGAAACTTTTCAAGTTCACGCTCAATGGTTTGCAGCCCAAGGCGTACCCAATGGTGATACCAATGGGTTTTCGCTTGGTCATCCACCTTGAGTTGCTGCGTCAGGTATTGCAAAACCCGCAGGTTGTTCAATGGGTGAATGTCGCAAGCAATCACTTGTGCAAGCGCACGCACATGCGCTCGTTCACTGGGGGTGGACGGAAGCAGGGGCGGGTTGGGGTAGGCCTCGTCCAAATACTCAATGATGGCCATCGATTGACCCAAAGCTTCTCCATCGTCGGTC
>JBEEJZ010000073.1:0-9988 GCA_041168905.1 Pseudomonadota bacterium
GGTCCACGCCATGCTGCATCACCATCGCCCGCACCGAGCCGGGCGCGTTGGAGATGCCGGCCACGCGCAGGGTGTTGGCGGCCATCAGCTGCTCGCGCCACTGCAGCGCCAGCGCGGGCTCGGGGCAGAGGATGACGACAGTGGCGGCGGCGGTCGCGGGCATGGCTCGCCGCCATTGTGGCAGCGCTCAGGCGGCCATCGGTGTTGCCTGGAAACTGTCGGCCGTGGCTTGTGACCAATAGCGCTCGAACACGGGATGGGGCCAACCCGCATCGCCGCGTTCGGCGGCCAGCAACGCGCCGGGTTTCACCAGGGGAACGAGGTTGGCCAGCAGCCGCACGTCGTGCGTGCCGGTGCGGCGCACGATGTGGCTGGCGGTGATCTGCCCCGGGTGCGGCAGGCCCGCGGCCTGCGTCAGCTCGCGCAGCGCCTCCAGCGTGTGGCGGTGGAAGTTGTAGACGCGCTCGGCCTTGTCGGGCACCACCAGGGCGCGCTGGCGCCAGGGGTCCTGCGTGGTCACGCCGGTGGGGCAGGCGCCGGTGTGGCAGTGCTGGGCCTGGATGCAGCCCAGCGCAAACATGAAACCGCGCGCACTGTTGCACCAGTCGGCACCCAGGGCCATGAGCCGGGCCATGTCAAACGCGCTCACCACTTTGCCGGCGCAGCCCAGTTTGATGTGCTGGCGCAGGCCCACGCCGCGCAGAGTGTTGTGCACCAGCATCAGGCCTTCCTGCAAGGGCGAGCCCACGTGGTCGGTGAATTCCAGTGGCGCGGCACCGGTCCCGCCTTCGGCCCCATCCACCACAATGAAGTCGGGCGTGATGCCGGTGGCCAACATGGCCTTGACCATGGCAAACCACTCCCAGGGGTGGCCGATGCACAGCTTGAAGCCCACCGGTTTGCCGCCAGACAGCTCGCGCAAGCGTTCGATGAACTGCATCATCTCGATGGGTGTAGAAAAGGCGCTGTGTGATGCGGGCGAGACACAGTCCACGCCCACCGGCACACCGCGCGCGGCGGCAATCTCGGGTGTGACCTTGGGGCCGGGCAGCACGCCCCCGTGGCCGGGTTTGGCGCCCTGGCTCAGTTTCAACTCGATCAGTTTGACCTGCGGTTCGCGGGCATTGGCGGCAAATTTGTCGGCATCAAAACGGCCATCCGATGTGCGGCAGCCAAAGTAGCCCGAGCCGATTTCCCAGATCAGGTCGCCGCCATGGACCCGGTGATGCACCGAGATCGAGCCCTCGCCGGTGTCGTGCGCAAAGCCGCCGCGCTGGGCACCGGCGTTCAGGGCCAGGATGGCGTTGGCGCTCAGGGCTCCAAAGCTCATCGCCGAAATATTGAACACACTGATCGAATAGGGCTGGGCGCGCTGTGCTCCCACCTGCACCCGAAAGTCGTGCGAGGCCAGCTGCGTGGGGGCCACCGAGTGGTTGATCCATTCATAGCCTTCGGCGTGCACATCGAGCTGGGTGCCAAAGGGCCGCTTGTCGGGCTCTCCCTTGGCGCGCTGGTACACGAGCGAGCGTTGGGCGCGCGAAAAGGGCGTGGCCTCGTTGTCGCTCTCAATGAAGTACTGGCGGATCTCGGGCCGGATGAATTCCAGCATGAAGCGCAAGTGCCCAATGATGGGGTAGTTGCGCAGCACCGAGCGCTTGGTCTGCCGCAGGTCGTACACGCCTATGCCAACCAGCACCGCGCAAACCACCACCAGGGTCGAGCTGCCGCCTTGTTGCCACTGGGCCATCAAGCCCAGCAGCAGACCCAGCACGCTCAAGACAAAAGCGCCGTAGCGCACGGGCATCAGGCGGTCGAGGGCATCAAGCATGGTGACTTTCTGTGGTCTGGAAAAAGGCTCTCAGCTGATCGGCGGTGGCCTGGGGCAGCTCCTCGGGAATGAAGTGCCCGGCGGGCATGGCCTGGCCGCTGACCTGGCCCGAGCACTGGGCCTGCCAGAGCGTCAGGGGTTGGAACAGGCGCTGCACCACCCCCTTGGCGCCCCACAGCGCCAGGGTGTCGCAGGCGATCTTGTCGCCTTGCGCGCGGCTGGTTCGGTCGTGGTCCAGGTCGATGCCTGCACTGGCCCGGTAGTCCTCGCACATGGCGTGGCGGGTTTCGGGTCGGTCAAAGCAGCGTTCGTAATCGGCCAGCGCTGGCGCCTCGATGTGGGCCAGGCCCCCGCTGCCCCAGCCGCCCAGCTTGGCATGCAGGTAATCGCGTGGCGAGCCGCCAATCATGATTTCAGGTAGCGGTGCCGGCTGGATCAGATGAAACCAGTGGTCGTAGGCGCGGGCAAAGGCGAAGTCGGTGGCCGCGTACATGTCCAGTGTGGGCGCAATGTCGATCACGCACAGGCGGCTCACCCGCTGGGGGTGGTCCAGCGCCAGGCGGTGGGCCACACGCCCGCCCCGGTCGTGGCCACACACGGCAAAGCGATGCAGGCCCAGGGCGCTCATCACCTCCACCATGTCCTGGGCCATGGCGCGTTTGCTGTAGTTGCTGTGGTCGGGCTCGCCCGGCGGCTGGTCGGAGTCGCCGTAGCCGCGCAGGTCGGGCATCACCAGGTAGAAGTCGTTCTGCAGCGCCAGCGCCACCCGTCGCCACATCAGGTGGGTTTGCGGAAATCCATGCAAGAGCAACAGCACCGGGCGCTGGCCGGGCGTGCCGGGGGAGACATGGGCGTTGATGTGCACGCCGGCGCATTGAATACGGCGCTGTTCAAAGGGTTCAAACCAGTCGGTCATGGCGTTTCCTTCGGCCTGGGGCAGGGATTGGAGGGTTCATGATAGATAAACTCGACCGCTGCCCCGCCGGCCCGCCATTCCTACCCTCATACCGTTCCCAACCCCATTCCCACTCGCACTCCTTATGACCTCTGCCCCTGACACCCCCGTGCCCACCGAGGCCCTGAGCCCTGACGACTTCGATCAGATCGACAACATCCTCGACGATCTGCGCAGTCGCTTTGATGAAACGCCGCAATGGGAGTTTTGCGAGGGCTTCATGGCGGCGCTGGTGTGCTGCCGCAGAGTGATTCCGGCCTCGGAATATTTGCCGGTGCTGCTGGACATAGGCACCCCTGACGAACCCGGCGAAGGCTCATTTGCCAATGCCGAACAAGCCGAGGC
Source organism: Pseudomonadota bacterium (assembly GCA_041168905.1). Taxonomy (GTDB): domain Bacteria; phylum Pseudomonadota; class Gammaproteobacteria; order Burkholderiales; family Burkholderiaceae_C; genus JBEEJZ01. The sequence goes on from JBEEJZ010000073.1 coordinate 3,129, forward strand.
TTTCATGGCACTGTGGACGCGGCGCTGGAACGAAGTGGTGGCCGGGCTCGATGCCAAGGTGGACCGTCTGGATGACGAAGCCGCCTACCACCCCGAGGTAATGGACGTGCGCGGCGCGATCGCTCAATTGCCGGAGGCCGAGCGCGCCGAGATGGAAGGCCAGGACCTGCCCTCGTTTGGCCAGGTGTGGGCGGTGGGTTTCATGTACGCCGTCGAGGCCTGGCCTGACGAATGGACGCCACCGCGCGACCGTGATGCCGCCAAGGCGTTGGACCAAAGCCTGCAAGCCCTGGTGGCCCTGACCGAAGACGACGAAGACGAGCCCACCCTGAGCGTGTTCAGCGACGACGGCCCGCCCAGCGTCAGCGAGTCGCGCTTTGACGCCTTTGCCGAAGCCGTCTGGGCCGTGTACGACCTGCGCGAACTCTGGCGCAGCATCGGCCCGCGCGTGGAGACCGTCTTCAAAGCCCCTGAACCCGGCCGCAACGACCCCTGCACCTGCGGCAGCGGGAAGAAGTACAAGAAGTGTTGTGGGGCGGGGTGAGGGCGGACCATGGCCGCCTTTCGCACATCGCGGCCCCTCGTCATGGAGCCCGTTTTTCTGTGCCCTGGCGGTGCGGCTGCCGCCGGATGAGACGCGGGAAAGCATACATCGGTGGCTGTCCTGACGACATCTGTAAAATCTACAAATCTAAAGTTCAAGTTTCGATTTGCAAATGATCCCCCGATCGGCGGCGCCTACATTGCAGCGATTGGCCCATGGCTTCCCGGTCGTGGCGCTGACGGGGCCGCGCCAGTCCGGCAAGACGACGCTGGCGAAGTCCGTTTTTAAGGACAAGCCTTATGTGTCGCTGGAAAACCCCGAGGAGCGGGAGTTCGCGCTTGGCGATCCCAAACGGTTTCTGGGTCGATTTGCCCAAGGAGCCATCCTGGACGAGGTGCAGCGCTGCCCGCAGCTGATGTCCTGGCTGCAGGGTTGGGTGGATGAGCGTCAGATCATGGGCGACTTTGTCTTGACAGGTTCGGCGCAGTTTGACTTGATTGCTGGCATGACGCAGTCGCTGGCCGGACGTGTGGGGCGTGTTGAATTGTTGCCGCTCAGTGCCCAAGAGCTTGCCGCCTCAGGCCATTTGTCTGGGGCCATGAGCCAGGCTTTGCTGCTAGGCGGCTACCCAGCACTTTTTGACCGGCCCGTGTCGCCACAGGACTGGTTTGCCAATTACATGGCCACGTACGTCGAAAGGGATGTCCGGCAGCTGATCGCCGTTCGGGACCTCGGGCAGTTCCAGACCTTCGTCAAAATGTGTGCGGCGCGCACCGGACAACTGCTCAACCTGGCGTCTTTGGGTGCGGATTGCGGCGTGAGCGCCGTGACCGCCAAGCAGTGGCTCAGCGTCCTGGAGACCAGCTACATCATCACCCTGCTGCGCCCCCATCACCGCAACTTTGGCAAACGTCTCGTCAAAACACCCAAGCTGTATTTTCTGGATTCGGGGCTGGCCGCGTGGCTTTTAGGTATCCGTAACTCCGAAACACTGGAGACACATGCTGCACGCGGTGCCTTGTTTGAAACCTGGGTGGTGAGCGAGCTGTACAAGCAAAGACTGAACGCGGGTCGCCCCTTGGACCTCTATTTCTGGCGCGATAGCACGGGTCACGAAGTTGACATCCTTATCGAGACGTCCGCCGGGCTTGTGCCGGTGGAGATCAAGTCCGGCAGCACCTACGCATCAGACTGGCCCGACGGCTTGAAAAAATGGCAAAAATTTGCTCAGTCTGATGGGCTGGAAGCGGTCATCGTGTACGGCGGTTCAAACAGTTACGAACGCGAAGGTGTCCAGGTTTGCGGCTGGAGGGATATGGCGCAAACCTTGAGCTTGGCGGCTTGATTTTGCCGGTTGCCCTTCAATCCCCCTTCACCCGCCGCTGCGACTCGCGGGCATGGGGCAGCCAGCCGCTCCAGTGCCAGCGGGCCATGACCAGCAGGCCGCGCACCCACTCGTCGGCGGCGTAGGCCAGAAAGATGCCGGGCAGGCCCAGCCGGCGGCCCAGATAGTAAGAACCAAACCCCAGCACCAGTGCAAACGAGCCTACGCTGGCTACCACCGGAAAGATCACATCCCCGGTGGCCCGCAGGGCACCGGTCACGATCAGATTGAACACGCGGCCGGTTTCCAGTAGCACACCGATCCACAGCAGCACTTGGGCCGCATGAATGACCTGTGGGTCTTTAGTAAACACCCGCAACAGCCAGGGGGCCGCCATCGCAGCGCCTATGGCCAGGGTGCCCGAGGCCACCAGGCCATTGCGTACGCCCTTGCGCACCAGTTGCTGCGCCTGGCGGAATTGGCCCGCCCCCACCAGCCGGCCCACCATGATCTCGCAGGCCCAGCCGATGGCCAGGCTGATCAGCAACACATAGCGCAGCAGTTGCAGGGTGTAGGAGTGGGTGGCCAGTGCCACCACGCCCAGCCGGGCCGTGGCCGACAGCGACACCAGAAAAGCAGCACGGTAGCCCAGCTCTGCAGACGCGCCGGGCACGCCGATGCGCAGCACTGGTGCCAGCAGGCGCGCCTGCAGCCGCCACCAGCTCCCCAGGGTAGGCACCAGTTGCATGCGTGTGCGCCACAGCCACAGGTGCGCCCACAGCCCCACAGCGCGGCTGACCAGCATGGCCAGTGCAAAGCCATACAGACCAAAGCCGTCCCAGTCGCCCACGCCCAGCATCAGCGGCACCGCCAGCGCCAGGTGGGTGAGGTGCATGGCCACCATCACATACAGGGATTCACGCACATGCAGGTGCGCCCGCAGGATGGACGCCATGGTGAGGTTGTAGCCCTCCAGTAGGGCGGCAGGTGCCAGCAGTGCCAGGTAGGGCCCGGCCAACGGCAGGATTTCGTCGGGTGCATTCAGCACGTCCAGGATGTAGTCGTTGCCGAAAACCAGCACGCCCACCACCGCCAGCCCGGCGTAGGTGCTGGCGCCCAGCCCGGACAGCGCGGTGCGCTTGGCCAGGTCGAGCTGCTGCCCGCCCAGCACCTGGGTAATGACCACCCCCATGCCGATGGCCAGCACCCGAAACACCACCGACAGAGCTTCGAGCACCTGGCTGGCCAGACCCAGGCTGCCAGCGGCGCCATCGGAGGTGTGCGAGGCCAGCCACAGGCCGATGATGGCCACGGTGTAACCCAGCAAAAACTCGCCCAGGATGGGACCGGCAACTGCATTCAGACGTGGACGGTCCGGAAAACTCATGATGAGGTGGGGTGTAAACGCGAAAAGAGCGCAATTTTCGGTGAAATCGGCAGCGGCATAGGGCTTTTTTGTCCTGCCACCACCGAGGGCGACAATGCGCGCATGAATGCCACCGTAGCCCCAGACGACGCGCCCCACCCCTTCGACCGCCTCACCCCCGATGCGGTGCTCGATGCCCTTTCGAGCATCGGGCTGGAGGGCAGCGGCCAGCTGATGGCCCTGTCGTCTTATGAAAACCGGGTGTACCAGGTGCAACTGGACGACGGCCGTTCGGTGGTGGCCAAGTTTTACCGGCCACAGCGTTGGACAGACGCGCAAATCCAGGAAGAGCACAGCTTTTCTGCCGAGCTGATGAACGCCGAAATTCCGGTGGTGGGGCCGCTGGTGCTGCAAGGCGGCACCTTGCATCACTTTGGCGACTTTGCTTTTGCCGTGAGTCCGCGTCGGGGTGGACGCCCGCCGGAGCTGGACGATGCCGAGGTGCTGGAGTGGATCGGCCGCTTTCTGGCTCGCATCCACACCGTGGGGGCGGCGCAGCCTTTTGTGCATCGCCCTGCGCTGGATTTGCACAGCTTTGGTCATGAATCCCGAGCCTGGCTGTTGGAGCATGAGCGGGTGCCACTGGATGTGCAGTCGGCCTGGGCTCGTGTTTCGCAGGCGGCTCTGGATCGCGTGGCAGCCTGCCCTGTCTTGTGCGGCACAGCAGCGGCGAGCGGCGCTGATGCTATCGCCCGTCTTCGTTTGCATGGCGATTGCCACCCCGGAAACATCTTGTGGACCCCTACCGATGTGCCGGCCAGCGCCGGCCCCGGCCCGCACTTTGTGGACCTGGACGACGCCCGCACCGGCCCTGCGGTGCAGGACTTGTGGATGTTGCTCAGTGGCGAGCGCCAGCAGCGTGCCCACCAGCTAGGCTGCCTGATCGACGGCTACGAGCAGTTTCGGGAGTTTGACCGCCGCGAGCTTGCACTGATCGAACCCTTGCGCACATTGCGCCTGATTCACTACAGCGCTTGGCTGGCCCGCCGCTGGAACGACCCCACCTTCCCGCGCCACTTCCCCTGGTTTGGCTCCAGCGACTACTGGCAAGGCCAGGTGCAGATGCTCGAAGAGCAGCTGGAAGCCATGGATGAGGACCCGCTGGTGGTGTGAGTCAGGCTGGGGTCACTGCGTGGACAGCTTGAGCAAGGCAATGCTACCCTTGCTCTGTGATCCCTCGGCCCTGGCTGAGGTTGTGCCACCCAGGAACAAACGCTCCGCCGCCACTTTCTGGCTGGCCAGATAGTCCTTGACCGCGACCCCTCGCGCCAGAGCGAGTTCGCGCATGTGGGATTCGTCAACCTTCATGGCCGCCAGCAGCAAGGCTTCCATGTCGGCTTGCGGCAAGTCCTTGGCCAGGCCCAACAGGTTGCGGGGCTTGCGAATGTCGGACCGGCGGTAGACCTCTTTGAGCAACGCGGTGTATTCCTCGGGTGTGACCTTGACCACCTCGGGCACGGATTTACCGGCACTGATGGCCTGGCGCCGTTTTTCCGCCTGAACCTGCGCATGGAGCTTGCGCAGACGCCAGTCGCCCGCTTCACTGGTCAGGTCACTTTGCCCCTCCACAGTCAGGCGCAGTGCCGGTCGGTCACGCAGGGCTGAGGCCAGTTTGTTCAACTGCGCAGTGGCCTGCTCGCTCAGTTCGGGGCTGCCCGGCGCAAAATCGATTTGCTGGGCCTCCTTGTCTGCCGTGCCGCCGCTGAGCAAGGCAAACGGTGCCGTGATGGCCTTGGTGACCAGGTTCGCGATCACGCGCCCAATGAGGGGCCACAGGCGGAACTGGGGTTCGTTGATGGAGCCGCTGATGGGCACATTGATGTCGATCATGCCCTGGCTGTCGGACAGCAGGGCGACCGCCAGCTTCAATGGCAGGCTGGGTGCCTGGCTGCCTTCGATGCGCTCGCCGAAGGTTAACTGGTTCAGCACGATCTGGTTGCTGGCGGTGAGTTGGCCGGAGGGCTCCACGCGGTAATTGACATCCAGACTCAGCTTGCCACGCTCGATGCCATAGCCAGCGTACTTGCTGCTGTAAGGAGACAGTGGCGGCAGCTCCAGATCTTTGGCCTGGGCTCGCACATCCAGGGCTAGCGGGCGTGCAAGTGGGTTCAGCTTGCCTTGTATAGCCAGGGTGGCGCTCCCTTCGGCGCGGCCTTGCAGGGCCAGGTCTGCCAGGCGGGGCGTGGCCTCGGTGCTGCTGGTCTGGCTCGAAAACGCCGACAAGCTGCCCGTGAGGTCGCTGAGCCGGGCGCTGTAATTGGGCTGGATGAAACGGTCTGAAAAATCCACACGCCCTTGCTGCAGCCGCACGGGACCGAAGTTGATTGCGGGGGTAGCGGCATCCGCAGCTTGGGCCGGGGCAGCGGCATCGGCTCTGAGCAAGTCCTGCAAATTGATACGCCCATCCGGAGCAACGCCAATCCGTGCAAAGAAGTCAGACAACACGGTCTCGGCAACTGTCAGGCTGTTGAGGGCACCCTGGGCTACTTCCACCTGGACGCCCCGTAATTGCAAGGTTTTCCAGTCCAGCAGGGGCTCGGTGGGACTGCGTGTGCTGGCTCGCAAATCGTCTATGGACACATCGCCCGTCAGGCGCAGCTTCAAGCCCTCGGGAGCCAGCTGCAGGGCAAGGTCGCCACCGTAATTCAACTCCGCTTTCAACAATTCAAAGTTGAGCAGATGGGTCAGGTAGGGCTCGACGGCCTGGACGGGCAGGTCGGTGGCATCAAGGCGGGCAGACAGTGCCAGGGGCTGGGGTGTCGGGCCTGACACCGGCAGTTTTAACTGTCCGTTGAATCGCAGCTGTCCGCCGTCGTGTTGGGCTGTCAGCAGTCGCAGACTGCTTTCTATGGGCGTGGCAACGGAGCGCACGGACGACGGCCTCAAATGGCCCATGCGCAATGCAAAGTCCTGTACCGACAGGTCTGCACCCACCATGGCATCGCGCAGCTGGGCCGTTCCACGATCCACCCAGAGTTCGTCCAGTCGGACATCCCAGGCCTTTGATGCTGCCGAAGCTGATGCGCGTGCAGATCCTTCCGGGCGGGCGGCCAGCCAGTTCTTGTACATCCAGCGCCCTTGGGCATCGCGCTTGATCTCCAGTTGGGGTTGGATGGCGTGGATGCGACCCAATGAAAGCTCCCGCGTGGCCAGGTTCGCGCGCACTTTGGACACCACGAGTTGACGCAGGGCCGCATCCGGTTGACCCACGGCACCCAGGGTCGGTCGGTCCAGATTCAGCTGGGCGATATCGACTTCCAGGCCCATGTCGCCTCTGGCGTTCTTTGCCTGCCAGCGCACCTGGCCCTGCATCGAGAGGTCGCCCGAGAGGGGGCGAGTCACAACATCGTTCAGGTAAGGCGAGATGGCCTGGATGGGCAGCGTGCTCAAAGACAGCTGCACCCGGGCGGAACTCAGATCACTCTCGCCAGACCATTGCCAGCGCGACTTGCCCATTTGCGCCTGGCCCTTGAAAGGGAAGGCCTGTGCCGCCGGCGAGGCCAGCCCGCTGGCGCTGAAGGCCATGCCCTGCACCGCCATTTGCACGGCAGGGTGCACGGCACTGT
>JBEEJZ010000074.1:0-74132 GCA_041168905.1 Pseudomonadota bacterium
AAATTGATCGGCGTGCCCTGGGGCTGGAGTTACGCCATTTCCGGGAAGGCGTTTTTGTATCTGGTCAGCTCGACTACGATGTGGAGATTAAGGGCTTGAATATCGCATCGGTACAAGGCTCCTGGCAGCTACCTGGCAACGCGATGGTGAACTTCCTTGCGGACTATCGAGCCGTTCCGATGCGATCCTTGGGAAACCTGCTTTTTTACCAAGATCCTACTTTTGCTGACCCGTCACGCACCGTGATCGGCTTGCTCAATCTTTACGATCTTGCCGTTTTACGCAACAGGGTAAACGACATCACAGCCTTCCAGGCGCAAGCGACGCTGGGCTTGACCTTGCCGGTGAACGAACACTGGCAAACCGGATTTAATGTCAATTACACGAGTGTGGGTGAAATTTTGCCTGTGCCGAATATCTTGCCCAATGGGCAACCCAGCACAGGTGATTTGTGGAGCGCTGGGGCACAGTTGATTGGAAGCAACCTCTATTCTGAGCGTGACACCCACGTATTTAGCTTCAATCTAATGACGGGGCCAACCTATACGGGCAAGATGCTTGCCTACAACAATATGACAGGTGCCGCAGATTGGCAGTGGATGCCCGCACTTCGCTTCTACACACAAAGTGACGCGATGGGAAACACCACGAATCGGTGGACACCAGGCCTGCGCGTAGCCTACAAGGCCGGAAAGCGCGTATCCCTTGAGTCCGAGGTGTCTTACGAAATTGCGAGTACTCAAGGTCCGACGCGTACAGAGTCGGCTCGACGACTTTTTTACTTTTTGGGGGCGAGATTTGACTTCTAGTTCAGGGACGGTACCTGAACTGCACGTTGTGGGTATTTCAGTCCGACGAGGGACTGAAAAGTTGGTCAGCGCTTTGAGTTTTCAGTTGTATGCAGGGCGCTTGCTATGGCTGAAAGGGGCCAATGGTTCAGGCAAGACCAGTCTGATGCGGGTGGTGGCTGGATTGTCACAACCTGATGAAGGGGAGGTTCGTTGGCGCGGAGAATCTCTGAGCCAGTGCACAGATTTCCGATCCAAATTGTTATTTGTGGGTCATCAAACCGGCTTGAAAGATGACCTGACTGCGATAGAGGCCTTGTCGTTTCTCTCTACCTTGCGTGGTTTGAAACATTCGATGAGTACCTTAAGGGGGGCCTTGGCGTTGCTCGGGGTCTTGCATCGATCAAATGTTGCCGTGCGCAGCCTGTCTCAGGGGCAAAAAAAGCGTGTGGCTTTGGCAAGAATGGCGCTAGATCCAGGTAACGGTATTTGGATACTGGACGAACCACTTGATGCTCTGGACCCCTTGGCTATCGAAACAGTGTTGCAATTGATGCGTCAGCACCTCGATCGTGGGGGCTGCGTTTTGATGACAAGTCACATCCCATTGAGGCTGGAGGGGCACATTCCTGAGGTGTTGACACTAGGACAGAGCGCACCCTTATGAGTTCAACTGTGATGCTTGCTGTCCTGAGGCGGGACCTACAACTCGCGAGTCGAAGGCCAGTAGACGCTTTGCTACCGTTGGTTTTTTTTCTCGTTGCGGGGAGCTTATTTCCCCTGGGTGTCGGGCCCGAAATGGAAACGCTTAGAACGATTGCCCCCGGCATAGTTTGGGTTTGTGCCTTGTTGTCGTCTATGCTCTCCCTCCCCGCAATGTATGGTGGTGACCATGCTGACGGCTCGCTGGAACAAATGCTGCTTTCACCGCAGTCGGCGATACTTTTGGCTGGTACCAAAGCGTGTGCACATTGGATGCTGACCGGATTGCCCTTGGTGATGGTGGCCCCACTCTTTGGGCTGATGTTCGATATGCAATTCACATCGATTTCCATGTTGTCGCTGAGTCTGATGATCGGTACTCCCATCCTCAGTTTGGTGGGGGGAATAGGGGCGGCTCTGACGCTTGGATTGCGACATGGTGCGGTACTGATTCTGCTGATCGTCTTACCCCTGTGCGTGCCTGTACTGATATTTGGAGCGGGCGCTGTCTCTGCGGTAAGTGTGGGCCTTGACCCAGGCGGCCATCTGTCGTTGCTGGCAGCATTGCTACTCTTGTCCTTGGTCGGGGCGCCGTTGGTCACAGCCTCAGCGCTGAAAATTTCAATTTAACGATGAGACGCATGGCGAAACTGCCTCGCTTTTTTACATTCGCAGCACCATCGCGGTTTTACCGCCTGACGGGCGTGGTGGTGCCTTGGCTGTACGGGCTGGCCATTCTTCTGGCGGTGGCGGGTTTGTATATGGGCTTCTTTGTCGCTCCCACCGATGCAACGCAGGGGGAGTCGTACCGCATTATTTTTGTACATGTTCCTGCGGCTTGGATGTCCATGGTTCTTTATCTAGCGATGGCTGCTTGGGCGGCTATTGGTTGGGCGTTCAAGGCGCGCTTGGCCAGCATGCTCGCACGAGCCATTGCACCAACGGGTGCCGCATTCACTTTCCTGGCCTTGTGGACAGGGGCGTTTTGGGGCAAACCCACATGGGGCACCTGGTGGGTGTGGGATGCCCGCCTGACCTCCGAGTTGATCTTGCTGTTTTTGTATCTGGGCTACATGGCCCTGGTGGAAGCCATCGATGACGTACGCCGTGCCGATCAGGCGGGCGCCTTGCTGGCGATCGTAGGTGCGGTGAACGTGCCGATCATCTATTTTTCGGTGCGGTGGTGGAATACCCTGCACCAGGGCGCATCCATCAGTATGACCGCCGCACCCAAGATGGCTCAAACCATGTTGACGGCCATGCTGTTGATGACCTTCTGTTTTTGGGCTTATGCCTTTGCGGTTACTTTCACACGGGCTCGGGCCATCGTGCTGGAGCGCGAGAAGGATACGGACTGGGTTCGTGGTGTGACTTCTGATGGGGGGGGGCTAAGGTGAACTGGAACAGTGCATCCGATTTCTTTGCCATGGGCGGCTACGGCCTCTACGTCTGGTGTTCCTATGGCGCCATTGCCCTGTGGATGTTGGCGGAACCACTTTCTGCGCGTGCGCGGCACCGGGCGGCGGTGAACCAAATCATTGAAGAATATTCGAAAGAAATGTTGGATGAAACCTCGTCATAAGCGGCTGGCAATTGCCTTGGGGGTGGTTGCGGTGGTGGGGGCTGCAGCAGCCCTGATCTTTAATGCGATGCGCAGTGATATTGTTTTTTTTATTACGCCTTCTGAAATTGTGACTAAAAGCCCGGAGGCGGGCAGAACCTTTCGCTTGGGCGGCCTGGTTCTGGCTGGCAGCGTCAAACGCGAGGGGGTGGATGTTTCCTTCCGGATCACTGACACCGTACAAGAGGTGCCGGTGCGCTACCGTGGCATCCTGCCTGATCTGTTCAAGGAGGGTAAAGGCGTCGTTGCACAAGGGCAACTGAAAAACGGCGTATTCGAGGCCAAAGAAGTGCTGGCGAAGCACGATGAAAATTACATGCCGCCAGAAGCTGCGGAGGCTCTGAAGAAGGCGGGTGAGGCCAATCAAAAACCAACTTCGTCACAGCCAGTGGAGCAGCGCCCATGATCCCGGAAATTGGACATTTTTTTCTTTGGTTGGCTCTGGGAGTGGCCCTGGTGCTGGGCGTTGTGCCGCTACTAGGTGCCCAGCGCGACCGTGCAGATCTGATGGCGATCGCCCGTCCTGCGGCCTACGTCCTGTGTGGACTGGTTGCGCTGGCATTTGCCATGCTGGTGATTTCCTTCGTTCGGCACGATTTTTCTGTGCTGTATGTGGCGTCCAACTCCAATACTGCATTGCCTTTGCAGTACCGCATTGCAGGCGTTTGGGGTGGACATGAGGGCTCCTTGCTGCTCTGGGTCATGATGCTGGCTGTCTGGATGGTGGCGGTTGCGCGCTTCAGTCGCCACCTGCCGCTGGCGGTGCTTGCACGGATTTTGGCTGTCATGGGTTTGATCGCCGTGGGTTTTTTGCTGTTCATGCTGCTCACGTCCAACCCATTTGACCGTTTGTTCCCCGCACCGCCAGACGGGCGCGACCTCAATCCATTGCTCCAAGACATGGGCATGGTGACTCACCCCCCCCTCTTGTACATGGGCTATGTCGGTTTTTCAGTGGCTTTTGCCTTTGCCATCGCGGCGTTGATAGGGGGCAACCTGGATGCCACCTGGGCGCGTTGGACCCGCCCGTGGACCACGGTAGCGTGGGCCTTCCTGACCATAGGTATTGCACTGGGCAGCTCTTGGGCCTACTACGAGCTCGGTTGGGGCGGCTGGTGGTTCTGGGACCCGGTTGAAAATGCCTCTTTTATGCCCTGGCTCGTGGGAACGGCGCTGATCCACTCATTGGCTGTGACAGAAAAGCGTGGAGGATTCAAGTCCTGGACAGTTCTTCTCGCCATTCTTGCGTTCTCCCTTTCATTGTTGGGTACTTTCCTGGTTCGGTCCGGGGTCTTGTCCTCGGTCCATGCCTTTGCCACGGATCCGCGGCGCGGCCTGTTCATTTTGGTCTTTCTGTCGGTAGTGGTGGGTGCTTCGTTGTCCCTGTACGCCTGGCGGGCTCCGACGGTGGGATTGGGCTCACGTTTTGCCGTGGTGTCCAAAGAATCATCTTTGCTTGGCAACAATGTCATGCTGCTGGTGGCTGCAGCCGCTGTCTTGCTGGGAACGCTTTATCCCTTGTTTCTAGACGCCTTGGGGATGGGCAAGATCTCTGTGGGCCCCCCCTATTTCGATACGGTATTTGTTCCGCTGATGGCACCGGCCATTTTCTTGATGGGTGTCGGGCCTCTGGCACGCTGGAAGCAGGCGGAGCTTCCTGACCTGTTCAGGCGCTTGATTTGGGCGGCGGGCGTGGCCTTGGTCGCTGCCATCCTGACCGGATGGTATGCGGGGCAGGTGTCCCTGGTTGCAAGCGTTGGCTTGTGGATGGCGTATTGGATTGTTGGATCTGTGCTGACAGACCTGTGGGAGCGCACTCGCCCACACGGTACATCGCGGATGGAATCCTGGCGCAAATTGCGCCAGTTGCCGCGAGCCCTGGTGGGGATGTTGATCGCTCACCTGGGGGTTGCTGCGTTTTGTTTTGGCGTCTCCATGGTCAAAACTTACGAGCTTGAGCGTGACGTGGTCATGGCGGTTGGTGACAGCACGACCGTGCAAGGTTACACCTTCACATTCAAAGGTGTTCGCGACATTCAAGGCCCCAATTACACGGCTGCGCGAGGGCACTTGACTGTGAGTCGTGACGGAAATGTAGTGACCGAGATGTACCCGGAAAAACGCGTTTATCGTATTCAGCAAAATCCCATGACCGAGGCTGCCATCAGCCCGGGTGTGACACGAGATCTTTATGTGTCTCTGGGTGAGCCGGTAGACGGCGGAGCGTGGGTCGTCCGCGTTTACGTCAAGCCCTTCATTGATTGGATCTGGGGTGGTTGCCTCCTGATGGCTTTGGGAGGGGTGCTGGCGGTTGCAGATCGTCGGTACAGGGGCAAGAAATCGACCCATCAAGGGGTGAGCGCATGAAATACGTCAAGTACCTGCTGCCTTTGCTTTTGTTCATCGGACTCGCTGTGTTTTTGGGTGCCGGCTTGAAACTGGACCCACGCGAAGTCCCTTCCCCTTTGATTGACAAGCCTGCCCCTGGTTTCCAGCTCACCCGATTGGATGAGCCTGCAGCAGTCATTCGACGTGACGACTTGCTTGGCAAAGTGTGGATGCTCAATGTGTGGGCCTCGTGGTGCGTCGCCTGTCGGCAGGAGCACCCCTTGCTGATGGACTTCTCCAGGCGCAAGGTGCTGCCGATTTATGGCCTGGATTACAAGGATGGGCGAGTGGAGGGTTTGCAGAACCTGGCCCGTTACGGTGACCCGTATGTGGCATCCTTGTTTGATGCGGACGGTCGAGTCGGCATCGATTGGGGTGTTTATGGCGTGCCCGAAACGTTCATCATCGACCAGCGGGGCGTGATTCGGTTCAAGCATATCGGGCCCCTGACTCCTGAGGTCATTCAAAATCGTATCGAACCTTTGGTGAGACAACTCAATGGTTAAGACGTTCTGTATGGTGCTGATCCTGCTTGCAATAGGCTTGGGGTCTCATGCCAAAGAAGCCGCGTTGGCTGCGCAAGATCCCTTGCTGGAAGCGCGTATGGTTCGTATCACCAGCGAATTGCGTTGCCTGGTGTGCCAGAACCAGACCATTGCCGATTCCCATGCCGGCTTGGCGGTTGACCTGCGTAATCAAGTGCTGGATTTGTTGCGCCAAGGGCAAACAGATCAGCAAATATTGGACTACATGACCGCTCGCTATGGTGATTTTGTGCTGTATCGTCCCCCGGTCAAGGGCACGACCATGCTGCTCTGGTTTGGTCCGGGTCTGCTCCTGGTTTTGGGCTTGGGTGCCCTGTACCTTTCCCTTCGTCGACGTAGCCGTTTGCCCAACGATGCCTTTGAGGCAGATGATGTCGATATTCCCAAAAACGATGCGTCCTGAAACCCATCCTTCAGCACCCGTGCGGCTAGCTGCCATTTCCATATTTTGAATATGTCCATCCCACATCCAGAAACCACCCCGCCTAAAGCAGATTTGGCAGGCTTGAAACGTCAACTTCGACAACTTGAAGAATTGCACGCGACCGGCACCCTGACTGCGCAAGCCTTTGAGGAGGGGCGACAGACCTTGGAACGCCGCATCCTGGACTGTGTGTTGTCCGATACAGGGCCTGAGCTTGCGCCATCAGTAGCTACCGGGCCCACTGTTGCACCCGTGGGTGTGGGGGCATCCAAACGCCTCTGGCTCGGCCTCGCGGCTGCCGTACTGGTGGTGGCCGTGGTGGGGTACGGCTTGGTAGGTCGGCCAAATGAGGGGAGTGCACAGGACAGTGTCGCCGAAGCCGGTGCTGCGAGTGGCGGGCAGGATGCAAAACCTCATTCCACAGACTTTGACCAGATTGCCGCCATGACCGACGGTCTGGCTGCCAAGCTCAAAGACAACCCCAAGGATGGTCCGGGTTGGGCCATGTTGGCACGGTCCTACAGCGTGCTAGGGCGAAATCCTGAGGCCCTGGATGCCTACAAGAAGGCCCTTGCCTTGCAAGGTGATGATCCTGTTTTGCTCGCGGACTATGCGGATGCGCTGGCAGTCAAGAGCAAGGGGGATTTGGCTGGCGAGCCCATCAAGCTGGTGGAGCGGGCCCTCAAAAAGGACCCTGCCAACATCAAGGCACTTTACCTTGCTGGCACTCATGCTTTTACTTTGAAGGATTACGCAGGGGCCACGCGGCACTGGGAAAAGGCCGTGCAAGCCGGTCCTTCCGGCAACCCCATGATTGCGCAGATTCAGTCCAGCCTTGGCGAAGCCCGACGCTTGGCGGGTCTGCCTGACGTAGGGGCGCAAGACAAAGACGCAGGAACAAAAATCACCGCGGGCTCAACTGTGAGTGGAACCGTCACCCTGGATGCGGCCCTGAGTAAAAACGCCCAGCCTACCGACACCGTTTTTATTTTTGCGCGAGCTGCGGAAGGTGGTCGCATGCCCTTGGCCATTTTGCGTAAGCAGGTCAAGGATTTGCCTATTCAATTCACCCTGGACGACAGCATGGCGATGTCCCCTGCAGGCAGTTTGTCCAAGGCCGGGCGCGTGGTGATAGGCGCCCGCATCAGCAAAAGTGGCAATGCGATGCCCGAAAAAGGCGACCTCTCCGGCGCCTCTAATTCCGTTCCAGTGGGCGCGCGTGATGTCGCCGTTGTGATCAAGGACCTTGTCAAGCAGTGAGTCTGGGTTTGCACCCGGCCTGGGGTGGCGTGTGATCGTTTGTTGAAATATGTCTTATCAGTACCTGTATCTCGGGATCATTGGCATGATCCTGTTCCTCTACCTCAAGCGCCAAAGCCGGATTCAGGGTTCCAACACGGCTGAACTGAAGGACTCTGTCGAGAAGGGACTGACCGAGCCGCCATCGCTGCATCCGGTCATAGACAACTTTCGTTGTATCGGGTCGGGGTCTTGCGCCCAGGCCTGCCCCGAGGAGGCACTGGGGGTGATTAACGGTAAGGCGGTTTTGCTGAACGCTGCCGCTTGCATTGGACATGGTGCCTGTTTAGCCGCTTGCCCTTTTGATGCCATCAAACTGGTCTTTGGTACGGAAAAACGTGGCATAGACATACCCAATATAGGCCCCGATTTCGAGTCCAATGTGCCCGGAATCTTTATTGCCGGGGAGTTGGGGGGCATGGGCTTGATTCGCAAAGCCGCCGAGCAGGGGCGCCAGGCCATCGACTCCATACGAAAAAAAACAGGTGGTCAAGGCGACTTTGACGTGGTGATCGTGGGCTGTGGGCCGGCTGGTTTGTCTGCAGGCTTGTCCTCTATCCATCACAAACTGCGTTACAAAATCCTAGAGCAGGAGGATTCTCTGGGTGGGGCGGTGTATCACTACCCTCGTCAGAAGATTGCAATGACGGCGCCGGTGGTCCTTGACGTCATTGGAACCGTCAAATTTGGTGAGGTGCAAAAAGAGAAGTTATTGGCCTTTTGGCAAGGGGTGGTCGAAAAAACCGGGCTGCAAATTGCATTTCGGGAACGCATGGAAGAGATCACTCGGGACAACGGAAGTTTTGTGGTCCGTACCAATCGAGGCAGTTACACAGCCCGCAATGTCTTGTTGACCATGGGGCGTCGTGGAACACCTCGCAAGCTCGAGGTTCCAGGGGAGGAAACTCATAAGGTCACGTACCGCTTGATTGATCCGGCCCAATACGAAGGCCAGTCCGTGCTTGTAGTCGGCGGCGGAGACAGTGCCTTGGAGGCGGCGATTGCCCTTTCGGAGCAGAAGGGCACACAGGTGATTCTGTCGTACCGCAGCGAAGCATTCTCCCGTGTGAAGCAAAAAAACCGAATGCTGCTGGAGCAGCAACAGCAGGCTGGGCGGTTGACCGTCATGCTCAAGTCTGCGGTCAAGTCGATTCACGACCGCGAGGTCGTGATAGAGCACGATGGCCAGACGCAGTCCTACCCGAACGATGCGGTCATCGTTTGCGCCGGTGGTCTGTTGCCCACGCCGCTACTGCAAAAAATAGGGATTCAGTTTGATACCAAGTTCGGAGCGGAATGATCTCGCAACTTGGTCCCGCCAGTAGGAATCGAACCTACATCTAGCACTTAGGAGGCACTCGTTCTATCCATTGAACTATGGCGAGGGACGCGGGATTGTAGGGGCTGGCCGTGCTTGGCCCGGGGTCAGTCGTAGGGCACAGTCAGAATCACATCGATGGCGCTTTGTTCACCGGTCTGGGCGCGCAGCGTGAGGCGGCGAGACAGGTTGTAGAAGATGTAGACCGTGCCGGCGGTGCCGGCCAGACCGCGCTCGAAGGCCACATAAAAATCCCTGGAAAGGCGCTTGCCCAGGGTGACGGTGGCGCCGGTGGTGGTGCCTGCATCACCATAAGTGGCGCCCCTGAAGGAGAGTTCGTCCAGGCCCAGGGCTTCTGCCAAACCCCCGCTCAGCGGGCGACCGGCGCCGCCCAGCAGGGCCATGGCCGCTTGCTGCAGCACGGCAGCTTCTGCCCCCCCGCTGGCTGCGCCGCGGCCCAGCACCAGCCAAGCTAATTTGTCGGCCTCGGGCAGTTCGGGGTCGGCATACAAGCGCACCCGTGGCGACAAGACTGTGCCTGTGACCTGCACGCCTACTTTCACGACCAGATGGGGCCGCAGGGCCAGGATGTCCAGACCGGGGTTGTCGTAGGGTCCGGTAAATCTCAAGACCCCTTGCTCGATGTCCAGTTGCTGGCCATAGGCTTTGTAGGTGCCGCGCACGGTGCGCAATTCGCCGTTCAGGCGCGGGGCACTGTCTTTGGTGGCGCGCACCAGACGCACATTGCCGGCCAGACGGGTGCTGAGCCCGCGCCCGCGCACCTGAAAGTCATCGCCCGCATCCAGAGCCAGGTCGATGTCGGTTTCAAATGCCGCGTTGGCACGGGTGCTGACGCTGGGCTGGGAGGCGCTTGCGGGCGGGCGGTTGGTGCGTACAACCACATCTCCACCAAGTACGGGCGTGTCTTCGTCGGGCAGCATCAATAGTGCCTGGTCGGCGCGCAGGCTGCCGCGGGCCTGAAGTTGTCTGGCGGTCAAGGCAACGCGCATTTGGCCCGACACCACCAGGCGCCGGTCTGCGCGCGCGGATACTTTCAGCTTGCGTGCGTTGGCGTCCAGGGTCACTTGTAGGCCGGCATCTGGTGCGGCTGCGCCCGGTGCGGTGGCCCAGCGGGCCCGACCGGTGGCAGTGAGCTCGCCGCCACCCTCACCGCCGGCCCCGAGCAGGCGAAAGTGCTGGATGTCCATGCCCTGACCATTGAGGCTGGCTCGCAGCTCGCCATTGCTGAACTCAATGCCCTCGGCCACCGAGCGCAGGGCCAGTTGGTCTGCGTTCAAGTCGCCATGCCAGAGCGGCTGGGCGCGTGTGCCAGACAAGGTGATGTTGGAGTTCAACGTGCCACGCACCCGCCAGCCGGGTGGTGCCAGCACCGACCAGACGCCCAGCTGCGGCAGTCGAGCCTGCACCTGCCCTGCCAGCGGGGCTTGCGCAGGCCAGTGCCAGCCGTCGGCGTCGTGCTTGAGCTCGGTGCGCACGTCGGCCTGCAGTTGCCCGGCGCGCAGGCTGTCCCAATCCAACTGGGCGTGTGCTTGTGTGCCCTCAACGTTCAGCGACAGTCGGGCGACCTGGATGCCGGCTTCCAGGCCCGCGTCCTTATCACCAGCTTGCAGGCGCAAGTCGCCCCGGCTGCGCTCCAGTGAAAGCTGTGCCTTCAGGGTGTCGGCCAGTTCCAGCTGCCACGCGCCATCGGCCAGCATGTCGCCGCGCAAGGTGGTGGCGGGCACACCGCTTTGGCCCCAGCTTTCCAGCCACGCCAAGGGGATGCCGATCACCCGGCCGTTGCTACGGATGAGGTTTTGGGTTGGGGTGTGTTGCCAGCGCATAGGCTGCCACTGCACCGTCACCGAACCGGGCAGAGGGCCGGCAAGCTGGGCCTGGGCGCCCTCGGCGGTGACGCTGAAATCGCGCCCCTGGGCACTTGCACGCACGACCAGTGGCTGCTGCGTGCTCAGCGTCCAGGGCGTGCTCAGCCGCCCGCTTTGCCAGGACACGGTGGTGGGCGCCAGCTGGGCCTGCCAGTTGCCAGCGGATAGGCGGCTAATTTGCGCTCGGCTGTTCAGGTGCAGGGCCTGTTTAGCCGTGAGCAGGCGGCCCCGCCACTGCACATCCATCGCCTGTGGATGGCCGCGCAGCGTGACGGACACCTCTCGGGCCTGCCATTCAGGGGCCTCTGGGCTGGTTTGCAGGGTGAGCTGGGGTGTTTGCAGCTGCGCGTCCAGCATCAGATCGCCACCCGTGCCGGCTTGCCACTGCCGCCAGCCGCCCGCCCAGCCCAATGTCAGGGTGGCCTGGCCTTGGGTGCGCAGCGGTGCCAGCGCCTCGGGCATGCCCGGTAGCGCGGCCAGCCACCGCCGGCTTGCTTGCGCGTCCGTCACCTGGATGTGGGCCGTGCCCTGGCCAGACTGCTGGGCCAGATCGCCTTGCACGGAGGCCTGTGTGCCGGGCAGGCGCAGATGCAGATCGCCTTGGCCCGAAAGTGCCTGCGTGTGGACGTTGACCGTGCCGCTCAGGCTGGCATCGCCGGTGCTGAGGGTCAGTGCTGACACGCGCAACCACGGAGCCTGCCAGTGGCCTTGAGCCTGCAGGTGCCGCAGGCCCAGTCCCGGCACCGGGCCAGGTGAGGGCGCTGACGTGGCGGTGTTGAGCTGCGCCTGAAAGGCCAGGCCCTGGTCGTCTGTGTGGGCTGATAACTTGCCTTGCAGCCGGGCTGGTGCCAACTGGCTGTGCAAGGCCGCCGGGTTGAGGCTCTGAACCTCTGCGCGGCCCTCCCACCTGGGCTGCGTGCCCCTTGTGCCCATCTTGCCGGTCGACAACTGGCCTTGCACCTGGATCCGGCCGCCGTCAACGCCAGCGTCTAGGGTGTTGATGCGCCACGCGCCTTGGTCGTGCGTTAGGTCCAGCTGCAGTGTTTTGAAGGGTACGCGCTGATGGTCCCAAGGGCCGGGCAGGGCGTTGCTCATGTGTCCCGTTGCCTGCCAGGTGGATGTCAATGGGTGGGTTGCCGGCCCCTGCACAGACAGAACTTGTATTTGGCCCGTGACTTGGGTGAGCGGTGCCTGCGGCCAGAGTGCCGCCAGGTTGAGCCCAGAAAACCGAGCCTCAAGTTGCGACAGAGGCTGCGCCGCCCCGGGCTGCCATTGGGCCTTCAGCGTGGCCTGCATGGCGCCGGTGGCCATGGCGGACTGGCTTTGCAAGGAAGCCTGCACCTGTAGCCGGGGGTCTGCGCCGCCCAGGGGCCCGGTGGCAACGGCTGCGGCGGTCAGTGTCAGCGGCCGGCCTTTACCCGGCACCTGCGTTTGAAGCTCGCCTTGGGCAGATGCTTTCAGCAGCAGCGGTGCCGTTGCCCCAAGCTCGATCTGCCCCTGATATTGCCCGTCTGCCAGGTGCGCCTGGGTCAGCGCTAGGCGATGCTGGGTGCCGTCAAAGCCGTAGTGGCCGACCAGCGCGCTGGCTTGTGGTGCAACGGCTTCATCGGGTGCGTCCGAGCCTTGCCAACTCAAGACGTTGACCTGAAGGTGGGCATCGACTCGCAGCGGCAACTGCAGGTCTTGCGGAATTTGCAGGGGCGTGTCACTGCCAGGCAAGTTCAGCTGCAGCTTCTCAGCGCTCAACTGATCGACCACCAGTTGTCTATCCAGCAATTTCAGGGGCTGCCATGCCAGACGCAGCTGGTGTGCAGTGACTGAGCGTTCGCCACTTTGCCAGCGCAGTTCGGCAATCTGGCCGCCGCCGCGCAGCGAGCCCTGCGCACCTTGCACGCTCAGGCTGTGGCCTGCAGGTAGCCGGCGCCCGGCCCACTGCAGGGCTGTGCCCAGTGAATTTTCTTGCCCGGTCCACAGCCACAAGGCCACCAGCAAGGCGGTCAGCAGCGCGGCGGGCAGCGCCAGCACACGCCACGCCAGACCCAGTAGCCTGGCCAGCCAGGTGAGGGGGCGGAGGATCAAAACGCGAACCCCACACGCAGGTGCAGACGAAACTTTTGCAGCGCTGCGCCATAGGCCAGGTCCAGTTGCAGGGGGCCCACCGGGCTTTTCCAGCGCACGCCGGTGCCCACACCCACCTGGGTCTGGAAGGGTTCACCGGGCGCGCCCACGCCACCCGCGTCGACGAACAGGGTGCTTTCCCAATCGCTCGGCTGCTCATTCCAGCGGATGGGGCGCTGCCACTCCAGGCTCCCCACCGCCAGCTGACGCCCTGCACTGACATGCCCGTCGCCCTGCGGCACGCCGATGCTGTGATAGGCATAGCCGCGCACCGAGGTGTCGCCGCCGGTCAGGAACAGCTGTGTGGTGGGTAACTCTGCGTCGGTCGCCGCCAGCACCATGCCGGCCTCCATTCGAGCTGCCAGGCGCCCTTGACTTGGCCCCAGGGGCCACAGGCCCAGCCAGCGGGCCTGCGTTCTGACAAACGGATGTCGATTGGCACCGAGGGTGCTGCCGATGCCGAGCTCGATACCCAGGCCCTGGCCGGCCGAAGGAAAGGGCAAGCCGGCAAATTGGCGCAGCGTCCAGGCCATGTTGGCCGTGAGCGCCTCTGCGTCGCTGATCACACCGTCGGTGTTGCTGCGTGCCCGGTCCAGCTGCAGGTAATGATTGCGGTCGATGTTGTCACCCAGCTGGGTGCGGCCGGCCCGGTAGCGCTGGCTGGTGGTGTCGGTGCCGCCGGCGCTTTCTTGCTGCGCCCGGGCCGAGGTGGACCAGCGCCACAGGTCGGCATCGGGTGGTGCGGTCAGCTCGGCCTGCAAGGCGCTTTTGTCGCGGTCCAGCACCAGGGACGACACCGAACGCCAGCCCAGGCCCGGCAGCTGGTGATGCGTGTGCTCCAGCGACACACGGGGGCCGCTGTCGGTGCTGGCACCCAGACCCACCACCATTTTTTGGCGCTTGGCTTCTTGCAGCTGTATGTGCACCGGGGCCTGTGCCGGATCGCCGGCGGTGTCTACCCACACCAGGGCGGAGTCAAAAAAGCCGCTGTCGGTCAGGCGCTGTTGCGCTGCCAGCAGCTGCTCCTGGCGGTAGTCCTGGCCCGGGGGCAGGCGTGCCAGGCGTTCGGCCAGCGTCACATCGAAGCGCGACAGTCCGGTGATGCGCAGATTGCCTAGTTGATAGGCCGGGCCGGAGTCCAGCACCAGGCGCAGTTGGGCGCTGTGTGTGACTGGGTCGATGTCGGCGAGGCTGGAGGCCACACGACCCGCAGGGTAACGCACGCTGCTGAGCTGGCGCAGGGCCTGGGCCTTGATCTGATCCCAGTCGCTCTGCGTGAAAGCGCGACCCAGCCGCGCCTGTGCCAAGGCCTGAATGTCGGCGCGCTGGTCCAGTGCATTGGTGTCTGTCGCGACAGCGCCTTCAAACACCACTTCCACAGCGGTGATGCGGGTTTGGTTGCCCGGTGTCACCATCACTCGCACCTCACGTGGCGTGCCTGCGTTGGCCGGGGCGGTGGCCTGGATCTGCACGGTCGGTGCAAAGTAGCCCAGAGTTGCCAGCAAATCTTGCACATTGGCTTGGGCGGCTTCCAGCAGGCGGGCCATTTCCTGTTCGTCGATATCCGTGAGCTCGCGGTAGCGAAACAGTTCCATGTGCCGGCTCAGCAACTCCTGCACCTGAGCGGGTGCCTCGATGTGGATCTCAAACGCTGTAGGGGAGGGCTGACTGGGTTGGGCGCGCAATGCACCGGCACAGAAAAACAAGCCGACAAAAAAAGCTGGCAAGAGAGCCAGCTTTTGAAGCAGGGTGGTGCGTGCTCGGCGCTGCAGGATCATGAGTCGGCGAGTGTCTCTTCCTGATGACGGGTTTACTTGGACAGCAGACGCATGGCCTGCTCCAGCCCTTGCAGGGTGAGCGGCACCATGCGCTGCTGCACGATTTGCTGGATCAAGCCGATGCTTTGGCGGTATTGCCACACGCCTTGCGGTTCGGGGTTGATCCAGACGAAGTGCGGGAAAGCGTCCATCAAGCGCTGCAGCCACTCGGCCCCGGCTTCCTCATTGTTGTATTCCACGCTGCCGCCGGGTTGCAAAATCTCATAAGGGCTCATGGTGGCGTCCCCAATGAAGATCAGCTTGTAGTCCTTGTTGTACTTGCGGATGATGTCCCAGGTGGGGAACTTCTCGGCAAATCGGCGCCGATTGTGCTTCCACATGAAGTCGTAGACGCAGTTGTGAAAGTAATAAAACTCGAGGTGCTTGAACTCGGCCTTGGCCGCTGAAAACAGCTCTTCGACCCGGGCCACATGCTCGTCCATGGTGCCGCCCACATCCATCAATAGCAGCACCTTGACCTTGTTGTGTCGTTCGGGCACCAGCTTGATGTCCAGGTAGCCTGCATTGGCGGCGGTGGCGCGGATGGTGTCGGGCAGGTCCAGTTCTTCCGCCGAACCCTCGCGGGCGAAACGACGCAAGCGGCGCAAAGCGACTTTGATGTTGCGGGTGCCGAGCTCTTGGGTGTCGTCGTAGTCGCGGTAGGCGCGCTGATCCCACACCTTGACCGCGCTCTTGTTGCGACTTTTGCCACCAATGCGGATGCCCTGTGAGTTGTGGCCGCCGTGTCCAAAGGGGCTGGTGCCGCCAGTGCCTATCCACTTGCTGCCGCCCTCGTGACGTTCCTTTTGCTCTTCCAGGCGTTTGCGCAGCGTGTCCATCAGCTCGTCCCAGTCGAGCTTGGGGGCATTGGCTTTTTGCTCGTCAGACAGCAGGCGCTCCATTTCCTGACGCAGCCACTCTGCAGGGATGTCTTTGGTGAAGTCGGCCAGCATCTCCACGCCCGTGAAGTAGGCGGCAAAGGCGCGGTCGAACTTGTCATAGTGCTTCTCGTCCTTGACCAGCGCGGTGCGGGCCAGGAAATAAAAGTCGTCCATGGTGCAGGCATCTGGGTTGCGCGGCCCGACCACGTCGGCCTGCAGTGCCTCCAGCAGCGTCAAAAATTCCCGCACCGACACGGGCACCTTGGCCGCACGCAGGGTGTAGAAAAAATCGATCAGCATGCTGCCTGTCAGCTCTGGTGGCGCTTGAGCAGATACTGCAGGTGTGCCCGCACCTCCGGCCATTCGCCGGCAGACACGCTGTACATCACGGTGTCGCGCACGGTGCCGTCGCGGCGCAGGGCGTGGCCACGGATCACGCCATCTTTTTTGGCGCCGAGTCGCTCAATGGCCCGTTGCGACGCAAAGTTGTAGTTGTCGGTGCGCCAGCCCACCACGCCACACTTCAGGGTGTCGAAGGCATGCGTCAGCAGCAGGAGCTTGGAGGTGGTGTTGACGTGCGAGCGCTGCACGCTCCTGGCGTACCAAGTCCAGCCGATTTCGACCCGACGAATGGCCGGCACGATGTCGTGGTAACTGGTGCAACCCAACACCCGGCCGCTGGCCTCGTCAATCACGGTAAAGGCAAACCGGTTGCCGTCGGCCCGCATTTGAAGGGCTGTCTCGATATAGGCAGCCGTTTGCTGAGGCTCGGGGACCGATGTCACCCGGATGTTCCACAACTCGCCGTCCGCAGCTGCGGCGCGCAAACCGGGCTCATGCGCCATCGACATCGGCTCCAGACGCACGCCGTTCATGGACAGGGTGACCGGTTCTACAAAAGACATGGTTCGATTCCTGACTCAGTTGTTCTTTTTGTCGTTACGCCGGTACCAGCGCCGCGCCCCCTGCAAGCCCAGGCCGCCGCCCAGGCCCACCAGCACGATGCCCGCGATGCTGGCGTTGTTGTAGCCCTCAGAGAAGACGTCGACGCCCAGGAGTTGACCTGCCCAGTAGCCTGCCAAGGCACCGCCCACAAAACCGACCGCGTCGGACAGGCCCTCAATAATCAATGAATTCGCCATGGTGATCGCTCTGCTTGTCGTGTGTGATTAACGGTTGCGCTGGTTCATGAACACCAGTTTTTCAAACAAGGTGATGTCCTGCTCATTTTTCAGGAGCGCACCCACCAGCGGTGGCACACTGACTTTTTGGTCCTGGCTTTGCAGGGCTTCGAGCGGTATGTCCTCCGCCATCAAGAGCTTGAGCCAGTCCAGCAGCTCGGATGTGGACGGTTTTTTCTTCAGCCCCGGCAGATTGCGCACATCAAAAAATGTTTTCATCGCTGCCGTGATCAGCTCGTCTTTCAGGCCCGGGAAGTGCACATCCACGATCTGCTTCATGGTGGTGGGCTCGGGAAACTTGATGTAGTGAAAGAAGCAACGCCGCAGGAATGCGTCGGGCAGTTCTTTTTCGTTGTTGGAGGTGATGAACACCAGCGGGCGGTTTTTGGCCTTCACCAGTTCGCGGGTTTCGTAGCAATAAAACTCCATGCGGTCGAGTTCGCGCAGAAGATCATTGGGAAACTCGATGTCGGCCTTGTCGATTTCGTCGATCAGCAGCGCCACGGGCTTGTCGGCAGTGAAGGCTTGCCACAGCACGCCCTTGACGATGTAGTTGTGAATGTTCTTGACGCGTTCGCTGCCCTCGATGTCGGCCAACTGGGAGTCGCGCAGGCGGCTCACTGCGTCATATTCATACAGGCCCTGCTGGGCCTTGGTGGTGCTTTTGATGTGCCATTGCAGCAATTCCATGCCCATGGCCTTGGCAACTTCTTCCGCGAGCATGGTTTTGCCGGTGCCGGGTTCGCCTTTGACCAGCAAAGGTCGCTTCAGGGTGATGGCGGCATTCACCGACAAGAGCAGATCTTGCGTGGCGACGTAATCGGGAGATCCTGAAAACTTCATGGTGTCTTTGCCCTGTGCGCTGGGTCGAAGGTGGTGGCAATTTGGCTAAATGGGGGTCGATATAATCCCGCAGTCGATTTATACCAACCCCACCGGTGGATTGTCCGCGCAAAATGAACAAACTGACCTTGTCCCTCGCCGCCCTGCTGACCGCCTTGGTTGCAGTCGTTCCCGCTCATGCTGCGGGCGACGCCAAAGCCGGTGAAACCAAAGTTGCCATGTGTATAGGATGCCATGGCATCAAGGGCTATCAGGCCAGTTTTCCTGAAATCCACAAGGTTCCCATGATTTCCGGCCAAGGCGCTGGTTACATCGTGTCTGCATTGACCGCCTACAAAAAAGGTGAGCGCAAGCATCCCTCCATGCGCGGCATTGCCGAGACCCTGACTGAACAAGACATCGCCGACGTGGCTGCCTACTACGAAGCCAGCGGCAAGGTGGCTGGTGCTGCGGAGCTGCCCAAGGCCCCTGAAGCATCTGGCAAAGCCGCAGCCCTGTTGCAAAAAGGCGCTTGTGTGTCGTGCCACGGCGACAACTTCAGCAAGCCCATTGATCCTTCCTACCCCAAGATTGCCGGGCAGCATGCCGACTACCTTTTTGTGGCTTTGAAGGCCTATAAGGCCGAGGGCAGCGGTCCGGTCGGTCGTGGCAATGCGGTGATGGGCGGGGTAGCCAAGCAGTTCTCGAATGCAGAACTGAAGGAAATGGCTACCTACCTGAGCTCTTTGCCATCTGAACTTAAAGTGGTGCCACAAAGCAAATTCCGCTGAGCGGTTTATCCGCCCAATGCAAAAAGCCGCACTTGATGCGGCTTTTTGCATTGGGGGACTGGCTCTGTTGTTTGCTTTGCCCCAGGGGGTGTCAGTCTTTGGTCGCGTGGCGCTGCACGCAGGCTATATAGGCCTCACCGTCCGGCGGACGACCCGCGCGCTGGCTTTCCCAGATCATCTTGCCCAGGCAATCCATGGCCTCATGGTGCGCCAAGTGAATCGAGTTGCGTTTTTTGGCCAGCAGTTCTACCGCCTGTCTTATGCCCCGGGGCTGGTCGATGCTGCACTGTTCGCTGATCGACAGGTGCATTGACAGGTGCAAAAACGCGCTGGTAACACCCGGGGCGCTGGTTCCCATGTTCCGTAGCGCTGCCTCCACATCAGACAATTCGGCGTGATGCTCCGGGTGATCTTCAATCCATAGGTGGGCCAGAGTTTCGATGGCTTCCATGGGCTCGCCGCTTAGCCCCTTGGCGTACACGGTGCAAAAAAAACGGCGGACATCGGCTTGAGACGGTTGAATGAGCATGATCTGGATTGTCGCGCGCTAACATCCGTCGATGTCTCTGCCCATCATCACCGACCCTTATTTTTATGTTGTCACCGTGCCTGCGGTGCTGTTGCTGGGGGTCAGCAAGAGTGGCTTTGGTGCTGGCTTTGGCTCGCTGGCCGTCCCGATGATGGCCTTGGCCGTAACTGTGCCAGAGGCCGCCGCCATCCTGATGCCGGTGTTGTTATTGATGGACGTGTTGGGCATGGCCGCCTTTCGCAAGGATTTTGACCTGGCCCTGCTGAAATTTCTGCTGCCCTTTGGCTTGGCCGGCATTGTGCTGGGTGCCTTGCTCTTCAAGCTGCTGGATGCCCACACGGTGGCGGGTCTGGTGGGAGCGTTCACGCTGCTGTTTTTGGCCCAGCGCCTGCTGTTCCCGCCACGACCCGACAGCGCACCGCCACCCCGGTGGCTGGGTGCGATCCTGACCGCGACCTCGGGTTTCACCAGCTTTGTGGCCCATGCGGGCGGTCCCCCCATTAATGCCTACGTGATTCCTTTGCGCCTGACGCCAGTCAAGTTCACTGCCACCATGGCGTTTTTCTTCTTCTTCATCAACCTCGCCAAGTGGATTCCTTATGGCGTACTTGGGCTGCTAGACCTGCGCAACATGGCGACCTCGCTGGTTTTGCTACCGCTGGCACCCATCGGCGTCTGGATCGGTGTGCGTCTGGCGCGGCGTATCAGTCAGCTGTGGTTTTATCGCTTTCTGTACGCCGGCATGCTGCTGACGGGTATCAAGTTGTTGTGGGATGGTTTGAGCTGAGTTAAAGCAGTTTCGCCTGCAGGGATGCACCCCCGATCGGCCGCAGCCGCGCATAGTCCAACAGCTCCGCCAACCGCGCACCTTTGCCCTGCCACTCATAAACCACCGACTCTCCCAGCAGCACGTAATGCCATGGCGGGCCACAGCGTTGTTCTTCTGTCAGGTTGTTGATGCGCTCGCACCAGGCCAGCGCCGCTTTCAGTTTGCGTTGCACGTTGGGGTGGATGGTTTGTTCCTGGCCTTTGGTTTCGACCAGGTACACCGCGCCTGCGGTACGTACTAGAAAGTCGGGTGAATAAAAGGCGGGCAGGCCGTCGTCTTTCACGTAGCGCAGGCGGGCAAAGGTGTGGCGGTTTTCGCTGATCTTGCAAAAGGCCAGCACTTGCGTGTCGGCTTGTGCCCAGTGAATGAAGACACGTTCCAGTCCGCCGTTGCGGCTGGGCCAGCCCAGGCGGGTGTAGATGCATTTGGACACTTCCAGCGATGCACTTTCGCGCACCATGAGCTTGGGCACTTCGCTCAAGAACCGCAGATGTACTTCCGTCTGGCCGGTGGTGTGCTTTTCTTCTGATTCAAGCAGGCCTACCGCAAACACCTTGGTGATGTGGTCCACCACGGGTTGCAACAGCAGCAAGCGCCAGTTTTCATCTTGCAGTGGGTTGAAGGTGCCTGCAAACAATTGCGTCCAGACGTAGTCGTCAATCCAGCCTGTCAGCTCGGCGGTGTTCACTTGAAGATAGGGCTTGGCCAAGTGTGTGGCGATTTTGTTGCCCTTGGAAAATTTGGATAAGGGCTCGCTCAGGGCCTGGCTGATGCGCCGTGTCAGGCGCGACAGGTAATCGTTGTACCCGCTCACGTTCATCACCGCGCCATCCACCCGGTAATCGCCAAACAGCGTGGCGCTCTGCAGGTCTTGCGAGACAAAAGTGTCGCCTTTGCCCAGCATGCCCTTGAGCTGGTCCGCCGTCATTGCCATGAAGGCGGGCAGGGTGGTCACATCGATTGGGTTGTGATCACGCAACTCGTCGGCTTCTTGCAGGATGAACGGGATGCCGAAGTCAAAGGCCTCAAAGTCTTCGCGCAGTTCGGCGGCAATCACGTCACCCGTGGCCGAGGTGTCGTCGCCTTCGTCATCGCCCGTGGTGCCCGCCAGGCCTTCGTTGATCAGATCGTCATAGAAGGACTGAAACGCAGGGTGCTCCACGATGGACAACACATCCAGCAAGCTGCCCGGTTCTTTACTGGCTTCGATCAGTTCGCGGTTCTCGCGTTTGATGTCGTTGTATTCCGCATCCCGCCACATCAGGCGCAAGCCACGCCCGATGGTTTGCTCCAGCAGAATCTGCGCCTGGCTGGATCGCAGCGGCACGATGACGCAAATGTTGTTCACGTCAAAGCCCTCGCGCAACATGAGCACGCTCACGATCACACGCGGCGTGGCGTGGTGGTCCACGCTGAACAGGCGTTCGCGCACGGGCTCCCAATCCTTGGGGCCCAGCTCGGCTTTCTTGCCCGAGTCGATGGTCATCACCTCGTCTTCGTGCAAGCCTTCCTGGTCGCGCAAAAATTCGGTCACCAGCGGCGACACGGTGGTGTCTTCGCAAACCACCAGCATCTTGGGGTGGCGATGCGGGTCAATGGTGGCAAAGTCTTTTTCCAGCTTTCGCAGCTTGGCCAGGCCCGCCCGCAGCATGACGCGCTGGCCTTCACTCAGCACCGGGTTGCCCGATTCGTCGCGCTCGGCCTTGAACTCCAACGGCAATGCGCCGATTTCCTTGCGGCGGTCCAGCACCAGCGACTTGATCAGCCCGGCACGCATGGCGCTTTTCAGGTCAAAGTCGGTCACGATGTGCGGGAAGTAAACCTTGCGCTTGTTCTTGCCCGAGCCCACATCGTTGTAAGGCGTGGCTGAAAAGTCCACCTGCACAAAGCGGCGGCCCTTGGTTTGGGCGATGCGGCTCAGGCTTTTTTGCCATTCCACCTCTGTCGTTTCGCCTTCGCGTTTGAACTCGTGGATATGGTGGGCCTCGTCGTTGAACACCATCAGCTCGGGGAGCTGCGCCAAAAATTCCAGCACATTGCCGCGTGCATAGCGGCGGTCCAATACATCCAGGCTGTTGCCCGTGGCGCGGCCGGGTGTGAGCGGCAGCACTTGGGCCACCACATCCTGCGGGGCCAGTGGTGCGCCAAGCGTTTCGACTTCTTCAATGTCCTCAGCCACATCGCCTTCGGCCAGCAGGTGCCAGTTGGTGATGGCGATCATGCCGTTGCCTGTGGCCTTCAGGCCGATCTCGTTTTTGCTGCACACGTTGCCACGCACAAAGGCAAACACCGATTCGCGGTGAGCCTCGGGGATGAACAGGTCGGCAAACTTGGCCATGTCGGAGCTGGCGAAGTTGCGCGAGCCGTTCCCACCCGGAACGAGCTTGCCGCAAAACGCATCGAGCAGGCGCTCATAAACGATCAAGCCCGGTGCTACCACCATGAACTGGCGCGTAAACCTTGGGTCGTCCATGCCTTCGGCCAGTGCAGCGGTTTTGTTCAGCAGCTGCCAGATCATCAGTGCTTGCAACACCCAGGTCTTGCCCGTGCCCGTGGCCATCTTCAGGCAATACTTTGGGTGCCCGTGTTTGTCGGCAGACACTTCGTTCAAGCGTGTGCCCGTCAGCAACGCATCGGGTGCGGCGGCGCGGTACAGGTCCAGCAGCGTCCAGCGGTCAAGGTCTGCGCCCAGCACCTCATGCGCCACGATGGCATTCAAAATGGCCTGCTTTTGCCCGGCGTGAAAGTTCAGGCTGCCTCGGGCCATCACCATGTCTTCGCCAAACCACCAGGCCAGCAAATCGGCGGTGGTGGGCGTGACCAGTTCCAGAATGTCTGCCGCGCCTGATTCAAGCCCCAGGCAGAGTTGGTTGGTCTTGGCGGTCAGGCCTGTGGCCAGGGCCAGTTGCTTGTCTGAGTCGGTCATTTGGATGGGTTGGGTCGATGTCGAATAAGGTCTTGGGGGCTATGGAGAAGGTGCTTGGGTGCATGTGAATGCGGCAACCCCCGTGTTTGACTACAATTGTGGTAATTCATGAAAGGCACACCATGACCACCGTTTCCATGCGCATTGACGAGTCTTTGGTTGGTGCTGCCCGTGCGGCCGCCAAGGCAGAATTTCGCACCGTACAGGGGCAGGTCGAGTTCTGGGCCAAAGTGGGGCGCGCTGCCTTGGATAACCCCGATTTGCCTGCATCTTTCATCGCCGAAAGCCTCATGAGTCTGGCCGAACCACGAGAAGACAGCACACCTTTTATCCCTCGCAGTCGGGCCAGCTTGCAGGCATGAGCTGGCAGGTGCAGCAAACGCGGCGATTTGCCCGCGTGTACAAAAAGCTGACCCAGGCCAGCCTGATCGCCGACACCGATGCGGCTGTGGCGACGGTGGCCGAAAACCCTGACGTGGGTGAGCGCAAAAAAGGCGATTTGGGTCAATTGTGGGTACACAAGTTTCGCAGCCAGGGCCAGTTGTACCTGCTGGGCTACACCCGAGAAGATGCCGTGCGCCTGATCTATTTGGAGGCCTTGGGGCCGCATGAGAATTTCTACAGGGATTTGAAGCGCTGAACTGTTGTGCATGACAGGAGGTGAACGTCAGACGGATGAGACCACCTCAGCCTCAAAGCCAAATACATCGACCACGCGCACGCACACCTTGCGTGGCCCCGCCTTGGCAGGCACGGTCACTTGTGCTTGGGTGACGACGCGCAGCACATCGGCATCGTTGGCCGTGTTGCCCCGGTAGTCTTGCCAGACCGAGCGAAACACCTTGCCGTCGTAGTCAGGGTCCACCGCCCAATATTCGATCAGAGCCAGCGGCTCCTTGTTGGCCACTTGCTGCAACGCTTGACGGTTGGCGTCGTCCAGGTTGATCGCTTCGGGCGAAAGCAGCACGTAGTTTTTGAGCTTCACGGTCAATGTTTCTTCCGCTGCATCTGAAGAGGCCTTGCGAGTGATGGGCTCGATGGTCAGGTATTGCAACGACGAGAAGCGCACTTGCCCACGCAGCTTGTCGATGCCGCCTTTTTTCTTGAGTCGGTCCATCAGGTCGGGCGGGATCACCAGCACTTCTAGGCGGTTGTCGTTGAGCGCGGTGATGGTCTCGCCAATCGACGGCTCAAAGTTCCAGCCCAGCACCACCACACGGTCCCAGCCGCCCATCAAATTGTCACGCTGGGCGATGGCTTTCTTGAGTGTGGCCATGCCGGTGAGCTTGTTGGGTGAATCGGCCAGCACCAGGGTTTAGCTGCCACGGCCTGCGCCGAGTGCCCTGCCTGCGATTTGCCCGAGGTTGCGCTGTGGGTTCACATCGGGCGGCAAGGGCAGGGCGCCATAGAGCGACAACACGATCTGCGACAAATCACCGATGCGGAAGTCACGGCCCAGCGTGGCTTTGGCGGCCTCCACCTGGTAATCGCCAATGGCTTGGTAGAGGAAGGGCTTGGCCTCTTGATCGATCAGGCGTTTGCGCATGATCATGCAGGATGGTTTGCCTAGATCTGTAGTGATCCATCGAAGACCAAAATCTTCGGCAGTTGCAGCTGTCGTCCCTGATCCTCCAAAGAAGTCAGCGATCAGCCCTCCTTTGGGACAAGACGCTTTGATGATGCGGCCCAACAGTTCTTTTGTTTTTTGAGTTGAATAGCCAACAGATTCCGACGCAGAGTTGTTAAGTTTGTCGATGTGCCAAACATCATCAACGACCACACCTTCTTTCATTACATCGTCAAGGTAACGCTTGATGCGCTCGCCATTGCCTGCATCTGATAGAACATAGTCTCGGCCATCGGAATCGATGTGAACTTTTTGCTTTCTCTTTTTTACGTATTCTTCTTTGGATTCCCATTTTTCAAAGTACGACGCAAAGTATTGGGCTTCTGATTTGCCGTATAAAAACATAGTGTCGTGCCGCTTTTCGAAGCTTGTTTGAAGCTGCTTGTTCCAGCCAGAGTAGTGCCAGATGATTTCGTTGCGAAAATTCTTTTTCCCAAAAATCTCATCCATCACCAGCTTCACGTAATGCCCCACATGCCAGTCCAGATGCACATAAATGGATCCGGTATCGGCCAGCAGTTCACGCATCAGGATCAAGCGCGGCGTGATCATGGCCAGGTACGAGGCGGTGCCGTCACTCCAGGTGTCTGAATAGGCGAACTGCTCGATGACGGTGGGCTTTTGTTCGATCTCCACACCCGGCAAAGTGACCTTGGTGCGGTAGTCGGCCTTGGAGTCGAAAGGTGGGTCGATGTAAATCAAATCGACTTTGCCGCGCAGGCTCGGCGTGTTTTCGTCCCCCGCCAGCAAGGCCGCCATGGCCAGCAGGTTGTCGCCATAAATCAGTCGGTTGGCCCAAGGCGCTTCAGGCACAGCGCCCAGCGTGGCTTGCGGGTTGTCGAGCAAGCTGGTCTGCCCCGGTGCAAACACTTCGCGTTGGCTGGCCCGGCTTTGTTGGGCGATCCAGTCTTGTGCCTTGGTGTCGCGTGCAGGCAGCACGACTTCACGGGTTTGCAGACCGACGCGGTGACGGCTTTCGATGCCCTCCAGGATTTTTTCGGCTTGTTTGCGACCGTTGGCCACGATCTCGGGGAGTTGTTCTAGTAGGGACTTGGGCATGGTGTGGTGCGCCATTGCCGCCAGCCTCCCGCCGGTTGCAATGGTTGAATGAATCATTCAATTAATGAGTGAATCAATCGTACAACACAAGGTTTAATTTTTATGCCACCAAAATTTAGTTTTGGGGCATGGACCAAAAGATTGAATTTGCCCAGCGTCTGAGAGATGCCATGATGGCTGCCGGCATGGAGCCGCGCCCTGGGGTGTTGCTGAATCAGTTCAACGCCCGCTACTGGGGTCGTTCTGTGAGCTTTCAGGCGGTGTCGCGCTGGTTGCGGGGCGAAGCTATCCCGGAGCAGGACAAGCTATTGACCTTGGCGGAAATCCTCAAGGTCGAGCCACAGGTGCTGCGTTTCGGCGAAGACGTGCGTCAGGCGCTGCAGCAGCATAAAGCCCGCTGGGATGAAGGCGCGGGTTACCTTGAGCGCGAAACCTTTGACGCGTTTTTGCAGCTGCCTGCCCCAGAGCGCAAGCTGATCCGCGAAATCATTCTGACGTTTGCAAAGGTGCATCGGGCCGCCGGCAAAGACGATCCCGAGAATTCGAGCGTAGCTGACTCCAACAAACAGTAGTCAAAAACTTTCCCATTGACCTTCGTCACCTCCCTTGCTTGGGGATATGGAGGTTGAGGCGGCTGGCGCATGGCCGAGCGCTTTGACTGTCTTGGGTTTGCTCAGGGGTTTGGGTTTGATCGCCGCTTTGGGGGCGGCTACGGCTTGCGTGGTGGGGCCGGGCTTTCGGGTTGTTGCCACAAAATGTGATCCGTTGGCGTCCAGGCGGAATACCGCCACCGCCTGCACCAAGTCTTGAGCCTGGGTGTTCAGGCTGGAGGCTGCAGAAGCCATCTCTTCCACCAAGGCGGCATTCTGTTGCGTGGCTTGGTCCAGCTGGGTCACAGCCTCGCCAATTTGCGAGACCCCCGAACCCTGCTCAACACTGGCTGCACTGATTTCGGACATGATGTCCGTGACGCGGCGGATACTGTTGACGACATCGTTCATCGTGGCGCCAGCTTGATCGACGAGGATCGAGCCGTGGTCCACGCGCTGAACGCTGTCGGTGATCAGGGTTTTGATTTCCTTGGCAGCTTCGGCGCTGCGCTGCGCCAGGGTTCGGACTTCGCCTGCGACCACCGCAAAGCCTCTCCCTTGCTCGCCTGCACGCGCTGCCTCGACGGCCGCGTTCAGCGCCAGGATGTTGGTTTGAAACGCGATGCCATCAATCACGGAAATGATGTCGGCGATTTTTTTGCTGGAGTCGCTGATGCCGCGCATGGTGTCCACCACCTGAGCAACCACAGTCCCGCCTTGCACGGCCACCGTTGAGGCGCTTTGGGCGAGTTGATTGGCTTGCCGGGCGTTGTCGGCGTTTTGATTGACTGTGGAACCCAGTTGCTCCATGGACGCAGCCGTTTGCTCCAGGGCGCTGGCCTGGTGTTCAGTACGCCCGCTCAGGTCCAGGTTGCTTTGGGAAATTTCGGCGCTTGCGGTTTCTATCGATTCGGCGCCCCTGCGCACCGTGCCGACGACCTTCGCCAGGCTGGCTTGCATGTCGCTGAGGGCCTTTAAAAGCAGGGCAGTTTCATTGGTGCCACTGGCATCAAATTGCAGGGTGAGGTCGCCGCCAGCCACAGCGCGAGCCACATCCACTGCCTTCTGTATGGGGCGGGTGATGGCGCGAATGATCCAGATCGCCAGCAAGATGGACATCGTCAGAGACAGTGAGCCGGTCGCCCACACCGTCATTTCGATGGCGCCGGCGGCGGCTTCCGCATCGTGGCTGGCCTGGGCGGTGGTCTCATCCTGATTGCTTGTTTCCTCCTTGATGGCTTCAAAATAGGCCAGCTGGATCGGGCGGACATCGTCCAGCAGGAGTGCGATGGCCTCCTCTTTTTTCTCCTGCTCAATCAGCGCCAGGTACCGATCGGTGTGGGTTTTGTAGTCTTTGCGGAGTTCGACCATCCGTGCAAGCACCTTCCGACCTTTTTCTGAATGGATGTCTTTGTCCAGGCGAGCCATGATTTCGTCAACCGCCTTGCGTGAGCTCTGGATTTGCTCCAGCTCCTGCCTGATGTCGCCCGCCTTGGTCATCAATGCCACGTTGCGAGAGGCTCTAGCCTGATGGTTGATCTCGTCACGCAGGTGGCCCAGATCCCGCAGAATTTCCATTCTTCGCTCGGTGACGTCGATCAGGCTGTCGTGCAGTTTGCTGGTCTGCAAGAGGGTGATGCTGCCCATGAGTATCAGCATCAGGGCGATCAGGCTGAATGCTAGCTTCAAGCGAGTAGAAATCTTCATGTCACTGAAATTCATGTCGATGGCCTTTTTATGGGGTTGTCGGGTTGTTTGCCTGACGCGTCAAGCACCGGTTTGCTTGAAAGTATCCCTGTATCAGGCAAACCCCTGTTGGCGCCAGGCCTCAAAGACCGTGACGGCCACCGCGTTAGACAGGTTGAGGCTGCGCTGACCTTCCCGCATCGGGAGCTTGAGGCAGCGTTCGGGTGCAAAGCTGGATCTCGCAGCGTCGCTGAGCCCGCGTGTCTCGGCACCGAAAACCAGCCAGTCTCCTTCTTGAAACTGGGTGCTGTACACCTTGCCGGTCCCCTTGGTGGTCAGTGCAAACAGACGTTCTGATGGTGGCTGTTCGGTCGCCAGGAAGGTGGCCCAGTCACTGTGCTTGCGCAGGGTGGCGTATTCGTGATAGTCCAAACCTGCACGGCGCATGTGTTTGTCATCCATGGAGAAGCCCAGGGGTTCGATCAGGTGCAGGGTGCAGCCGGTGTTGGCCGCCAGACGGATGATGTTGCCGGTGTTGGGGGGGATTTCCGGCTCGACAAGAACGATGTGAAACATGCTTTGTATTTTCAAGCCCAAATGGCATGTCGTGAATGAATGCTTAAAGTTCGGTGCGAGCCACTACCAGCGCTGTGACGTGGCTGGCGCCCGCAGCGCGCAGCGCAAGTGCGGCTGAGTGCAGCGACGCACCTGTGGTCATCACGTCATCGACTAAAACAACGCGCCGATCCTTTAGCTGTGCTGCCAGCAGCGGATCCACCGCAAACGCGTCTTTCACATTCTTGAGGCGCTCCGCGCGGCTCAGCTGGCTTTGGTGGGCTACGTCTTTCAGGCGCAACAGGATGTTGTCGCGGGTTTTGCTGGCGGACAGCTGCCTGGCGAGCAGCGAGGCCTGGTTATAGCCGCGCTCCTTGAGTCGATGAACGGACAAGGGCATGGGGATGAGGAAATGGGCATTGTCGATGGCGGGTTCCACCCAGGGCGCGCTGCGCAAGAGCAAGGACAGGCTGGCACAGTGGCCCGGCTGCTGCGCGAACTTGAAGTCAATGATGAGTCTGGCCCAAGGGTAGGCGTATGCCACTGCCGCAAAGCATGCGTCCAGTGCGGGAGGTGATAGTAGGCATTCGCCACACTGTAGGACCCCCGTGGGAACCGACTGTGCACAGGTTTTGCAACGAGGAACCGGCTGGGCAAATCGTGCAACGCAGGCCTCGCAGACTGCTTGTGACGGCCAGGATCCGCACACCTTGCATGTGCTGGGAATATGGGCGGCCAAACCTCGTAGGCGCTTGAAGAGCATGCGATCAATATACTTGGTGCTCCATATTTCACGTCAACATGAAGCCTGAACATCCTCCCTCGTTGGACCCCCTGGCCGCCCGCCGATGGGCTGTGCTGAGCCCCGCACACGATGCGGTAGCTGACAGAGTGGAGTCAGCCTGGCTGCACGAAGAGGTTGCGCGAAGGATGGAAGAGCGCTTGCAATGGATCACGTTGCAGCCGAAGTCCTGGGTGCATTGGGAGCCGTTGCGGGGCGGGCTCCATATTCACCAGGCGCTGAGCAACCGTTATCCCGAGGCTGCCTGCGCTGTGATAGAGAGCGACTCTGGCCATGCCCAAGCGGTCCAGGCGGCACTGGAAAAGCCTTGGTGGACGCCCAAGCGCTGGTTGGGCTCAAAGACCCGTTTTCAGATGCCTGCGCCTGGCAAAGCGGATATGTTGTGGGCCAATATGGCGTTGCACATGTCTGCTCAGCCTCAGAGTTTGCTGGCAAGCTGGCAGAACTTGCTGGCCGTTGACGGATTTTTGATGTTTTCTTGCCTGGGGCCAGACACATTGCGAGAACTCCGTACGCTGTTTGCCGACTTGAATTGGCCGGCACCCGCTCACGACTTCACGGATATGCACGATTGGGGTGACATGCTCGTCCAAACGGGATTCGCCGAGCCGGTGATGGACATGGAGCGAATCACCTTGAGCTTCGAGACCCCGGAGCGCTTGTTGCAGGAGCTTCGTGCGCTGGGGCGCAATTTGCATCGGGACAGATTTCCCGCCTTGCGCGGGCGCCATTGGCGAGATCAGTTGCATCGGGAGCTCCGGTCGCGCCTCACGGGTGCAGATGGTCGGTTGTCGGTGACCTTCGAGGTCATTTACGGTCATGCGCTGAAAGCGGCGCCACGTCTCAGCGTGCAGCCGCAAACAACATTGACCCTGGATCAAATGCGGGAGAGCTTGAGTCGCAATAAGCGCCATTAGCGCAACCAGGCCTGCGGAGGAAGTGCGGCCATGCTCGGGCTGGGGTCCTGGGGGTGGATTACAATCAAAAACTTGTAACAAGGCATTTACCTTAGGCGCGCCAGAATCAATGGGTTATGGCGGTTGATTAGGAATCAAGCGTGTCCTCCCAGGCGTTTAGTGTTGCAACTGTTCAGGGCGAAAAAGTGCAGTGGTTCTTGAAAAGGAACTGTTCTGTGACGCCTCGTCAGTTGTGCTGGATGTACGCATCATTGACCGTGGTGTCGCTGGGTATCTCTGCGGCCTTCTGGTGGCGGGGCGCGACACTGGTCATGCCATTTGCCTGGCTGGAGTTGCTGGCTGTGGGTGTTGCCTTTGTGATGTATGCGAGGCATGCTGCCGACGGTGAAAGGATCGTGCTCGAAAACGCCACGCTGGTGGTGGAGCTTGAGCGAGCCGGGCGGCTGCAGCGGTCAGAGTTTTCTCGGGACTGGGTGCGTGTGGAGCCCCAAAATGTGTCGG
The DNA here is from genome assembly GCA_041168905.1 of Pseudomonadota bacterium. Classification (GTDB taxonomy): domain Bacteria; phylum Pseudomonadota; class Gammaproteobacteria; order Burkholderiales; family Burkholderiaceae_C; genus JBEEJZ01. The sequence goes on from JBEEJZ010000074.1 coordinate 30,603, forward strand.
GTTCTCTTGTTGTGGTGTCGGGGCATGGGCGGTCTGTGAGTGTGGGGCGATATTTGCGCCCGGAGCTCAGGCCAGTGCTTGCCAAAGAAATTCGAGCGGCTTTGCGTGCCGTTTAGCGGTGTGCCTGTCGTGCTGTGTTGGGTGCCCGGGGCCTGGGTTAATTACTTAGTGATGAAGAAGTGAACATGATGAAGAGCATTTTCAACAAATCGGCTTCACTGCTGTCCGCGGCAGCTGTTTGGGGTGGTTCTGTGGCGTTTTCGTCGGCCCACGCCGTCGGCGATTTGCCGGGAGGCCCGGCAGTGCGGCAGCTTAACCTGGCACCAGCGGTCACCAAGATTGCTGAAGAGCAGGCCTGGCTGCACTGGTTCATGCTGATCTTGTGCACGGTGATCTTTGTGGCTGTTTTCAGTGTGATGTTTTATTCCATCTGGAAGCACCGTAAATCCAAGGGTCACAAGCCTGCAACCTTTCATGAGTCCGTCACCGTTGAGGTGATCTGGACGATCATCCCTTTCATCATCGTCATCTTTATGGCCCTGCCGGCGACCAAAGTGATCGTGGCCATGAAAGACACAAGCAATGCGGACCTGACCATCAAGGTCACTGGTATGCAGTGGAAATGGGGTTATGACTACCTCAAGGGTGAGGGTGAGGGCATTTCTGTGCTGTCCACACTGGATGCTGGCCATCGTGCGCTGTCTGATGCGGGTGGTCCCAAGGCGGGTCAGGATGTTGAGGACTATCTCCTGAAGGTTGACCACCCCATGGTGGTGCCGGTGGGGCGCAAGGTTCGATTGATCACCACTGCGAACGACGTGATTCACTCGTTCATGGTGCCAGCATTCGGTATCAAGCAGGATGCGATTCCTGGGTTTGTTCGTGACACTTGGTTCCGTGCTGAAAAGATTGGTGACTATCACGGTCAATGCGTTGAGCTGTGCGGCAAGGAGCATGCCTACATGCCCATCCACGTCAAGGTTGTCAGTGCCGAGGATTACGCCAAGTGGGTGTCTGACGAAAGCAAAAAAATGGCTGCCAAGATGGACGATCCTTCCAAGGTCTGGACGCTGGACGACATCATGAAGCGCGGCGAAAAGGTTTATGCGGCTAACTGTGCTGCCTGCCACCAGGCCAACGGCAAGGGCGCGGGGCCTATCAAGCCGCTTGACGCTGCAGCTGTGGTCCTGGACGCGGACAAGAGCAAGCAGATCGCAGTTTTGCTGAATGGTCAAAACAATGGCGCCATGCCGGCGTGGAAGCAGCTGAACGACACCGATATTGCGGCTGTGATCAGTTACACCAAGAACAGCTGGTCGAACAAAACGGGTCAGTTGGTGCAGCCCGCTGAAGTTCTGGCTGCGCGCAAATAAAGCGCTCAGTCAACGCCGTATATTTGAGACTTGAGAAGGAAAACACCATGAGTGCAGTACTAGACCATCACGATCATGCCCATGACGACCACCACGACCATCATGCCCCAACCGGCTGGCGCAGGTGGGTGTATGCCACCAATCACAAGGATATTGGAACGCTGTATCTGCTGTTCTCGTTCGCGATGTTGATGGTGGGTGGTGTCTTGGCCTTGTTGATCCGCGCTGAGCTGTTCCAGCCCGGCTTGCAGGTCGCAAACCCTGAATTGTTCAATCAGTTCACGACCATGCACGGCATCATCATGGTGTTCGGCGCCATCATGCCTGGCTTCGTGGGTTTTGCTAACTGGATGTTGCCATTGCAAGTTGGCGCATCAGACATGGCTTTTGCGCGCATGAACAACTTCAGCTTCTGGCTGATGATTCCTGCTGCCTTGATGCTGGTGTTGTCCTTTTTCATGCCCGGCGGTGCCCCGGCTGCGGGCTGGACCTTGTATGCACCTCTGACATTGCAGATGGGTCCGTCCATGGATGCCGGTATCTTTGCGATGCATATTCTGGGTGCCTCTTCCATCATGGGTTCCATCAACATCATCGTGACCGTGTTGAACATGCGGGCTCCTGGCATGACGCTGATGAAGATGCCGATGTTTGCCTGGACCTGGTTGATCACAGCTTATTTGCTGATTGCAGTGATGCCTGTGTTGGCTGGCGCGATCACCATGACTCTGACCGACCGTCACTTTGGCACCAGCTTCTTCAACCCTGCTGGTGGTGGTGATCCAGTGATGTACCAGCATATTTTCTGGTTCTTCGGCCACCCTGAGGTTTACATCATGATCTTGCCGGCCTTCGGCATCATCAGCCAGATCGTTCCCGCGTTCGCACGTAAAAAGCTGTTTGGCTATGCCTCGATGGTTTACGCAACCTCGTCTATTGCCATCCTGTCTTTCATTGTGTGGGCACACCACATGTTCACGACTGGCATGCCTGTGACCGGACAGTTGTTCTTCATGTATGCCACCATGTTGATCGCTGTGCCCACGGCAGTGAAGATCTTCAATTGGATTGCCACCATGTGGCAAGGTTCCATGACCTTTGAAACCCCCATGCTTTTTGCAGTCGGTTTCATTTTTGTGTTCACCATGGGTGGCTTCACCGGGTTGATGCTGGCCATGGCGCCCATTGACATCCAATTGCAGGACACCTACTACGTGGTGGCCCACTTCCACTATGTGCTGGTGGCGGGTTCTCTGTATGCCATGTTCGCTGGTTACTATTACTGGTGCCCCAAGTGGACAGGTGTGATGTACAACGAGACGCGTGGCAAGATTCACTTCTGGTGGTCGTTGATTGCGTTTAACGTGACATTCTTCCCCATGCATTTCCTGGGCTTGGCTGGCATGCCGCGCCGCTACGCTGACTACCCCATGCAATTTGCTGATTTCAATGCAGTTGCGACCGTGGGTGCTTTCGCTTTTGGTCTGGCGCAGGTTTACTTCTTCTTGTTCATTGTCTTGCCCACCATGATGGGCAAAGGTGAAAAGGCCGTTCAAAAGCCATGGGAAGCAGCAGAAGGTCTGGAATGGGAAGTCCCCTCACCAGCACCCTTCCATACCTTTGAAACACCTCCGAAGCTGGACGCGACAGCGACCAAGGTGATTGCTTGATTCTGAATTGAAAATCAAGGCAAAAATGAGCCCCGAGCAAAAGCAAAAAAACTTGAAGCTGGCGTGGATTCTTGCTTCTATTGCACTGGTGTTTTTGCTGGGCTTTGTCGGCAAAATCATCTTGCTGAATCACTGAGTCATGAAACTGCAACAGGCTAACCTGACGATGGTCGGCAAGCTGGCTGTCATCACCCTAGGCATGTTTGCCTTTGGTTATGCCTTGGTGCCGCTGTACAAAGCGATTTGCGAGATGACCGGCATTAACGTGCTGGCAATGGGCGAGCGCGACATCCCTGGCACCAAAGTCAAGTCACCGGCCAACACTCAGGTGGACTTGACTCGGACCATCACGGTCGAGTTTGATGCCAACAGTCGTGGTCCATGGGAGTTCAGGCCTGCGACACGGTCGATGCAAGTTCACCCCGGTGAATTGACGACGGTGATGTATGAATTTCAGAACGTGCAAAATCGGCGAATGTCTGCGCAGGCTATTCCCAGCTATGCGCCTCAGCAGGCCTCTGCGCACTTCAATAAGTTGGAGTGCTTCTGTTTTAGCCAATACACACTGGAGCCGGGTGAGAAAAAAACCTGGCCTGTTGCCTTTGTGATTGACCCGCGCTTATCAAAAGACGTTACCACCATCACGCTGTCTTACACCTTCTTTGAGGTGGGAGGGAAAACACCACCCGCGCCCAAGGGGCAGCAGGCGGCGGTAACGCAAAATTTGCTTGGAGTGGGGGCATGAACTCCTCAGGCGCATCGTTCTTGCGAAGTATGAAAACGGTGGCTTGGTCATTTTTAGGAATTCGCAAACGTAGTGAATTTCAGGATGACCTCGCCCGAGTGAATCCCTTTCATGTGATTGCAGCAGCTTTGATCGCTGTCTCGATGTTGATTGTGGGCTTGGTTGTTTTGGTAAATTGGGCTGTTGCCGCTTGAGGCTGCGGATCCTGGTCATTTGTAAGAGTTGAAAGTAACGGAGCTGATATGAGTTCAACGACACACGGCACAACGCCCTACTATTTTGTCCCCGGTCCGTCGCGCCACCCTGTTTTTGCAGCGATTGGCCTGTTTTTTGTGATTCTGGGCGCCGGCCAGTGGATCAATGGTGAGGCGTGGGGTAAGTACTCTCTGATATTTGGTTTGTTGTGGTGGTTAGGCGTGCTGTATCAATGGTTCAGTGAGGCCGTGTCTGAGAGCGAGGGTGGCCAATATGGACGGAAGATCGATCTCTCGTTCCGTTGGAGCATGAGCTGGTTCATCTTCTCTGAGGTGATGTTTTTCGGTGCATTTTTCACTGCGCTCTGGTGGGCCCGTTCGCATTCGGTGCCTGCCTTGGGTAGCCTGGACAATGCGCTCCTCTGGCCAGACTTCAAGGCCGTGTGGCCCAGCCTGGCAGCCGGTATGACTGCATCGCCAGCCGGCATCGTTGAGCCGTTCACTACCATGACACCGTTCTGGCTGCCCACGATCAACACTGCTCTGTTGCTGACTTCTGGCGTGACCTTGACGATTGCTCACCATGCGATGCAACACGGCGATCGAAGCAAGACTATCAAATTCATGTGGGCGACTGTCCTGCTGGGCGTGGTGTTCCTGTTTGTGCAGGGCTATGAGTACTACCATGCCTACGCAGAGCTCAACCTGAAGCTGTCGTCTGGCATCTACGGTTCGACCTTTTTCATGCTGACTGGTTTTCACGGATTCCACGTCTTTGTTGGCATGTTGATGCTGCTGTTCATTACCTTGCGTTTGCAAAAGGGCCATTTCTCAGCAGAACGTCATTTTGGTTTTGAGGGTGCAGCCTGGTACTGGCACTTTGTGGACGTTGTGTGGCTGGGTCTGTACATCCTCGTCTATTGGATGTAATTCACTCAGCCCGACAGGAAAAAGGCACCCAAGGGTGCCTTTTTTAATCCTGGAATGACCATCTGCTCGAGTCTGTCTAGGCACCTCGTGGGATGCCAGTGGGTTGTATCCAACCTAACTTCCAGGAAATCAAAATGCACAAGAACACCAATATTGAAAAGCCGACGCGCAGGGCAAGTGCCTTGAACATCTTGTTGGTTTTAGGTTGGGTGCCGGTGCCATCTTTCAGCATGTACCAAAGAGCGAAACCCAGGCTACAAACAATAGCTGCAAAAGCAATGGTGACGATGATTTTCATAGACAGGATTATCCGGTGAACCAGGTACGTCGCCTGTGGCTGGTCTCTATTGCAGCCTCTGTGGTGCTTGTCGGTACCGTGCTGCTGGGGCGTTGGCAACTACAGCGAGCTTCGATGAAGGAGCAACTCGCCGAGCAGTCGGAGTTGTGTCAGACGATGCCTGCATTAAGCATCCAGGACCTGTCGGTAATGTCTCTCGACGCAGTCTGTGATCAGCGCAAGGTAACACTTACCGGTCAATGGGTGGCTGCAAAAACGGTGTATCTGGATAACAGGCAAATGAATGGGCGTCCGGGTTTCTTTGTGGTGACGCCATTCACCCTGGACGGCACACAGGACAGTATCCTGGTGCAAAGAGGATGGTTGCCGCGTAACTTTGTTGATCGTGTGCAGGTGCAAAAGATCGAGACGCCCAACGGCCAAATAGTGATACAGGGGCGCTTAGTCCCCCCTCCGTCCAAGCTTTATGAATTGGGTACAGCAGATGCTGGGCTGATCCGGCAAAATCTGGACTTGGCTTCCTTTGCGGCGGAAACGGGATTGAAGCTGCTGGATAAAAGTGTTCAGCAGACCGGTGAGAGTACCGAAGGTCTGCAGCGCGATTGGCTGGTTGTTGCGAGTAGCGCCGACAAACATTACGGCTACGCATTTCAATGGTTTGGACTTAGCGGTCTGACCTTCATTCTTTATGTCTGGTTTCAAATTGTCAGATTCCGAGCGAAAAAACAATGATCAACCCTTGAGCCTGACGGTTCATGCCATGCCAAGCCCGCAAGACTCTGTCGCGGGAGATGAACGTCGAACGCTCAGTGGGCGCCGGAAGATGTTGCTTGTCTTGCTGGTGTGCGCGGCACCCGTCGTTGCCTCCTACTTCACTTACTATGTGGTGAGGCCAGACTCGGCGCGTAGTTTTGGGACATTGATCGATCCGCAACGGACCACGCCAGACATCGTCGCCACCACCCCACAAGGACAAGCATTTAACCTGCGCCAGCTGAAGGGGCAATGGTTGATCGTTAGCGTAGCGGGTGGTGCTTGCAATGCCTCATGTGAGCAAAACCTGTATTTGCAGCGACAACTGCGGGAGGTCTTGGGCAAGGAAAAGGACCGTGTTGAACGGGTATGGCTCGTTGACGACGCTGCTGTACTGCCAGAGAAGATTGCGCCCGGACTCCAAAATGCGACGGTATTGCGCGTTCAACGTGCGGAGCTGGAGCAGTGGCTGAAGCCCGCTTCGGGCCAGCAACTGTCGGATCACCTTTACGTCGTGGACCCCATGGGCAACTGGATGATGCGCTTCCCCGCCCATTTGACAACAGAGGGCGCTGCCAAGGCCAAGCGGGATCTGGAGCGTTTGCTCAGAGCTTCCGCCTCTTGGGATCAGGCGGGCCGCTAGTGCCGGGCATGACATCGGCACAGACAAGATGAACACTCCCGACCTTTACAACCTATCACCTCTGGCCATGGTTATGCTGGCGGGATTGGTGATCGCCATCGTGCCATTGGTCTGGGTGTGGTGGAGGCATCGTGGCCAAGGTGCGGCCAGTCTGTCGCACGGTTTGGCCGTTCTCACCCTGTTTTTAACCTTCGACCTGGTGTTGTTTGGCGCCTTTACCCGATTGACGGACTCGGGCCTGGGCTGTCCAGACTGGCCTGGGTGCTACGGAAGTGCCAGTCCGCTAGGGGCCGCATCGCCGATTGCAGCGGCACAGGCCGCGCTGCCCAGCGGACCTGTCACATATGGCAAGGCCTGGATAGAGATGGTTCATCGATACTTGGCGACTGCTGTCGGGGTCTTGATATTGTTTCAGGCCATCCGTAGCTGGTATTTGTATCGCCAAGGTCGGCGTGCGGGCGGTGCTTGGGCCGCGCCCTTGTTCAGCCCTTGGTGGTCAACCCTGACTTTGATCTGGGTTTGTCTGCAAGGCGCTTTTGGCGCACTGACTGTGACCATGAAGTTGTTCCCCGCCATTGTGACGTTACATCTTTTGGGCGGCATCGTTCTTTTGATGTTGCTGGCTGTTCAAGTGGCGCAGGGTGAGCAATCTAGGCAGGTGAGCCCGGCCACTGCCAAGTTCGTTGGGGTTGGGCGAGGACTGCGCTTCGGGCTTATGGCTGGCTTGGGCCTGCTGACCGTGCAAATTGCACTTGGTGGTTGGGTCAGTACCAACTATGCCGTATTGGCCTGTGCTGAATTTCCGACTTGTCAAGGGGGCTGGTGGCCGCCGATGAACGTGTCTCAGGGCTTCGAGATCTGGCGTCCTTTGGGGATGACCTCCCAAGGCGAAATCATCAGTTTTGCAGCCCTGACCGCCATCCACTGGGTGCATCGCTTGATGGCACTGGTGGTTTTTGCTGCCTTGGGTGCGCTCACTTATCGATTGCGCTCGTATGCTGACCTTAAAACGACGGCACGTTGGCTGGCTCTACTGCTCTTGCTGCAATTCGCTACCGGCGTAAGCAATGTGGTATTCGAATGGCCTTTGTTGGCCGCTGTTTTACATACAGGCGGTGCAGCTGCCTTGTGTGTCGTTTTGACTTTGGCACTGACTCGGCTGATGCTCGCCACTGCGGCATTTGACCGAGCGTCCAGCACAAGCGTGTTGAAGTCGTCCAGCTCTGAAAATAGGCCCGTATGAGTACGCCCACACCAAGCTCCCTGCCCACGGCGGGGGAAGTTCCTCTGTCAGTCTTCAGGCAATACAACGCCTTGACGAAGCCCCGGGTGATTCAGCTGATCGTGTTTTGTGCGCTGATTGGCATGGTGTTGGCCGTGCCTGGTGTGCCTACATGGGGCGAGGTGCGGATCGCTACGGTCGCATGCCTGGGTATTTGGCTGGTAGCCGGCGCTGCGGCAGCTTTCAATTGCATCGTCGAGCAAGGAATAGACGCCCGGATGAAGCGCACCGCTTGGCGCCCCACCGCCAAAGGGCAACTCGGCAACCAGCAAACCTTGTTGTTCTCGGCAGTTTTGTGTGCCATCGGCTCAGCGCTGCTTTATATCTGGGTGAACCCACTCACCATGTGGCTGACTTTCGCCACTTTCGTGGGCTATGCAGTGATCTATACCGTGGTTCTGAAGCCGCGAACGCCACAAAATATCGTCATCGGCGGTGCCTCAGGTGCCATGCCTCCTGTTTTGGGCTGGGCGGCCATGCGCGGCGATGTCGGGCCAGAGGCCCTGATACTTTTTCTGATCATCTTCTTGTGGACGCCGCCTCATTTTTGGGCACTGGCGCTTTACAGGGTGGAGGACTACCGCAAGTCCGGCCTACCTATGCTGCCGGTCACCCACGGTAGTGAGTTCACCCGCTTGCACATTCTTCTTTACACCCTGGTTCTTTTCGCTGCCTGTCTGCTGCCATTTATCTACGGCATGAGTTCCTGGTTGTATCTGGTGGTTGCGGTGGTGTTGAGCATTGGTTTTTGCGCCTATGCGGTGGCGCTGTTGCGCAACTACTCTGATGAATTGGCGCGTCGTACCTTTCGCTTCTCCTTGATTCATCTGAGCGTGCTTTTTGCCGCGCTGTTGCTGGATCATTACATCTACTGAGGCCGCGCGCATGTTGATCACGAAATCTCTCCTCGGCCCCTGGTATCGCATGTTGCGGGTGCTGCTGTGTGCCAGCATGTGCGCTGCCTTGCTGGCCTGCAGCGACAAGGGGCCTGCATTCACGTCCATCGACGTGACCGGAGCGGACTACGCCAAGGATTTTTCCTTACTGGACCAGAATGGGCAGCAAAGGTCACTGAAAGATTTCAAGGGCAAGGTCGTGGTCGTGTTTTTTGGTTACACGCAGTGCCCCGATGTTTGCCCGACAACCCTGGCTGAGCTCGTTGAGGTCAAGCGCTTGTTGGGAGCAGATGGCACCAAACTTCAGCCGCTGTTCATCACGGTGGATCCCGAGCGTGATCAGTCTGACATGCTCAAGAATTACATGACGAACTTCGACGCCAGCTTTTTAGCCTTGCGACCTACGCCGGAACAGTTGCTTGCCTTGACGAAGGACTACAAGATGTACTTCAAGAAGGTGGAAGGCAAAACCCCGACCAGCTACACCATGGACCACTCAGCCGGTAGCTACGTGTACGACACTCAGGGCCGGCTGCGTCTGTATACCCGCTACGGTAGCGGTGCAGCGCCATTGGCGGCGGATATCAAAAAACTGTTGGCCACCACGCCGTGAGGTGCGCAGGGCCGAAACGCCCAGGTCGGTGACGACTAGGGCGCGCCCTGGTCAGGCGAACTCGACGAGCGCCTTTTTCATCTTCTTCATCGCAGCCGCCTCGATTTGACGGATGCGCTCGGCGCTGACGCCGTACTCGGCCGCTAGGTCGTGCAGGGTCATGCCGCCCGAGCTGTCGTCGTTCACCTTCAGCCAGCGCTCTTCCACAATGCGGCGGCTCCTGGGGTCCAGGGTGTCGAGAGCAAGGCTGATGCCTTCGGTGGCCATCACATCACGTTGGTGACTTTCTATCACTGACACGGGTTCATGGGTGGCGTCGGTCAGATAGGCAATAGGGCCGAAACTGTCTTCGCCATCGTCGGAGGGGCCCGGATCCAGCACCACATCACCGCCTGAAAGACGGGTTTCCATTTCGATGACTTCCTCGCGCTTGACCTTCAACTCGGTGGCCATGGCGTCAATCTGCTCGTCGTTGAGCGTGTCGCGGTGCGTGCCCAGGTCGGCGGCAGCATCGTCAGCCTTGAAGCGTTGCTTCATCGAGCGCAGGTTGAAAAACAATTTGCGCTGAGCCTTGGTGGTTGCGACCTTGACCATGCGCCAGTTTTTCAGGATGTACTCGTGAATTTCTGCCTTGATCCAGTGCATGGCGTAGCTCACCAAACGCACTCCCTGCTCAGGGTCGAAACGTTTGACCGCCTTCATCAGGCCAACATTGCCCTCCTGAATCAGGTCGCCATGGGGCAAGCCGTAGCCCAGATATTGGCGAGAAATGGACACCACCAGCCGCAAATGAGACATGACGAGCTTTCCCGCTGCATCGATATCACTGTGGTCGCGGAACCGGCGCGCGTAGCCCTGCTCTTCCTCAAGCGTCAGCATCGGCAACCGATTTGCTGCCGAGATATAGGCGTCCAGGTTGCCTAACGCCGGCACCATACCCCAAGGGTTGGCGACTGCCAGGGCGCCGCCAGAAACTCCAGTTTGATAAGACATACCAGAACTCCTCTCTCTAATAAGGGAATGTTAGCACTCCTGTGTGGAGAGTGCTAACGATCAGTCCAAAAGCCTTGTGACAAGTTGTGAGTGTTACCGCAAGGCACGTTGCGTGGCCAATTCCCCGCCCGATTGGAATGGCCCCAGGGGATTGACTTGCTGCTCGACAAAGTCCACATGTGGCTCACCGCTGCTGTTGCGCAGCAGCACGACACCATTGCGCACAACGATGAGTCCCTGAAAGCGCCAGCCCGTGCTGTGCGCGGTACGGCGAATGTTGAAGAAGTCCAGCAAAAAATTGCCGACGCGGCGCCTGTCCTCGCGTGAATAACGAAACTCATAGGCTCGGCACCTCATTTGAGCCAGGATGCAGTCGCGCACTGCTGAGTCCAGTGCTTCCATGGGAACGCCAGAATTGGGTGCCAACCGGCTGATCACCTCGGGGTAGGGGATGATGGTGACGTTGGCAGTGGTCACGGGGTCAAAACCCAGGGCTTTGATCTCCTCGAAGGTGGTCTGGTAGGGGATGATCTTCTCAAGCTGGACCCGGGCCTCCTCGAAACTGTCGAAAGGGGTGGGGGTGACGTTGCTGCCGCGTGGTAGCAGGTTGGCACAACCACCCAGGGCAAGACCCGCCAGCAGGCAAGCGATCCTGCGAGCGAGCAGGTACAGCATGCGCAATTCAAAGCCGGGTGTCAGCTCATTCGCCGCGTACCACCATCACCGGCACGCTCGCGTGTTGCAGCACACGCTGGGTCACGCTGCCCAGTACCAACTTCTCCAGGCCATGGCGACCATGCGAGCCCATGACGACCAGGTCTGCATGGGCCTTGCCGGCGCTCTCCAAAATACCTCGCCAGACGGTGTGGGACTCCACGACCTCGCCGTGGGTCTCTACGCCGGCAGATGTGAGCTGTTCGCAGGCAACATGGATGGCCTTTTCTGCCTCTGCCTTGGCTGCCTTGCGGAAATCCTCCTGGCCATAGGGTATTTCTGCGTTCATGCCCATCAAGGGATAGGGATCAACGAACGAGATCACGGAGACCTTGCTTTTGAAGGCTTTAGCCAGTGCTATGGCCTTGTCGATGGCGCGCAGCGACGTGGGAGAGCCGTCTACCGGCACGAGAATTTGGTCAAACATGTCAGTTCCTGCAGAAAGTGTTTCGGGAACTGCATTGGAAGGCCTGCCAGCAATGGCCCTCTTGAGCACTCGCAAGTGTGTGACCCGTGGTGCCTGGACGTCTAACTATCCCCGTGCCCGCCTGGATGCGGCTGGGTACTCAGGGCCCGCCATGCCCAATGGATGCGCGTGGCGGTGGTGAGCAGGCACAGAGTCGCGAAAAGTGTGGCCAGCGTTGCAAAGTGATGGGGCCACAGGCACATGGCGGCAAAAAAGGCGAGTGTTTCAGTGGCCTCCGTTAGCCCGCCCAAAAAATAAAACGACTTGTCTGGGTACGCCAGGCTGGTCATCCCACGCTTGGCAGCAAGTGCGGCAAAGGCCAGAAAGCTCGATCCCGTGCCTATGAAACTGGCCAGTAAAAAGGCCGCTGCCAGTGCATGGTTTGCAGGGTCGACCCAGGCAAAAGCCAGCGGAATGCTGGCGTAAAACAGAAAATCCAGGGCAATGTCCAAAAAACCACCCCGGTCAGTGGGCTTGCCCAAGCGGGCGACCGCGCCGTCCAGTGCATCGAACAGGCGCGAGACCAGCATGGCTACCAAGCCCGCCAAAAATGCTCCGTTTGCGATGCAGAGTGCGGCGGCCAGGCCCAGCACAAATCCGCTCACCGTGAGTTGATCGGCACCGATGTGACACCGTACCAGCAAGCGTGCCAGTGCGTCTATGGCGGGCTTGATCAAGGCTGTCACGCGACGATCCAGCATGGTTCAGGCCCGCCTGATCGAGGGTGGAGGGCGAGAAAAAGCAGCTGCCGGTGTCGCCACCGACGCGTCTGTGGGACTGAGTCGCGTGAGACGGCTCAGGTCTGAGATGTCCTGGGTGTCATGCGTGACCAGCAGCACCGGTATCTGGCGCACTTTTACCTGCTGAGCGATCAGTTGCCGCATGCGCTCTCGCAGCGCGGAATCGAGTTTGGCGTAGGGCTCGTCCAGCAGCAGGGCCTGAGGCTCGGCAAGCAAGGCCCGCATCAGTGCCACTCGGCTGCGTTGGCCGCCAGACAGGGTAGCGGGATTGGCCTCGGCCAGGTGGGGTAGCTCGATGTCATGCAATGCCTGCATCACACGGGCCTGGCGTGCCATTCGGCCTCCCGGAGGAACAGCAAACAACAGGTTTTCCCCCACGCTCATGTGGGCAAACAGAAGGTCGTCCTGAAACAGGATACCTACCCGGCGCTGCTCGGTCGGCAGGTGCTCGATGCGCCGACCGTCCAGGGAGATTTCACCCACAAAACGCAAGCTGGCATCCAGCGTGCCGCACACCGCCGCCAGCAGGCTGGATTTGCCTGAGCCGCTGTCACCCATCACGGTGTGGATGCAGCCTGCGGGCACCTGAATATCGAGCTTGCGCAAGAGCAGGGTCTGTGGTGTGGCCAGTGTGTCGACCCGAAGACTCAGGTGCATGGGCGATTGAGCAATGGATTCAGCATCAGGCTGGCATTGTGCGGTATCAAAGTCTTCACATCGCACTCGGGCGTAGGCTATTTAGCGGTGACGCCAACGCCGTGATTGGCCGATCCGGCTGGCAAGCGCAAAGCCCAAGACTGGCAGCAGCCACTGCAACCAGGCATAGGCGGATGCGAGCGAGCGTTGGGCGCCGGCGGCCTGCGTGATTGCCTCCGTGGTGAGAGTGTTGATCCGGCCCGCGCCGATGAACAAGGTGGGCAGGTACTGCGCCACGCTCACTGCAAAGCCAACGGCGAGGCTGTAGGCCAGCGCGGACCGAAGCAGTGGCCATTTGACCCGCCACAAAAAGAGCGCATCACCATGGCCCATGCTGGCGCTGATCTGGCGCAGCCGTGGATCAAACCCCGCATAAGCCGGCCGCAAGACGAGCAGGACGTAGGGGGCCGCAACCAGTGTGTGTGAAAGAGCAACGCCGGCCAGAGAAGCGTCTAGCTGCCAGCGCAACGCCAGCGCATGCATACCCACCACCCACAGGACCGAGGGCAGCACCAGTGGCAGGTTGATGAGGGCTTGCAGTCGCCGGTCCCACGTTGGGGGGGCACACTCCAGCCAGACAATCGCCCACATCCAGGCAGCGACCGAACTGAGCAAGCCCAGCCCCAAGGTATTGCCCAGGGTGTCTGTGCTGGCCAGCACCGATGCCCAGGCCAGCCAGGTCCAATCGCTGGGCAGGAGGTCTGGGAACGGCCAGACTCCTGACACACTGCCCATGATCAGCGCGAGCATCACGCCGGCGTACAAAAGCAAAAGAGCCAGCCAACATGCAGGCGCTGCCCGGTATGACTGCATCCCGCCATGCTGCAGTTGGGCCCCATGGCCTGACGTTCGACGTTGTTTCCAATAATCCAGCCGGGACAGTTGCCAAGCGAACCAGGCAATCAGCGCCACCACGCTTGCCAATAGCCACGCGGCAGCAGCGCCTTGGGCATTGCGTAAGGGATCTGCATCTGTCAGCCATTGCCAGGCCAGCACGGCCAGGGTGGGAGGGGAGGTGGGGCCGATGATCAGGGCCACGTCCACCACCGTCAGGTTATAGGCCAACACGGCCAGAGCAGGCAGAGCCAGCCGACGCCCGAGTTGTGGCCACACGATGCGCCACCATGCACTGCTCGGCGTGTAGCCCATGCTGCGCGCCAGTTGCCATTGCCGTGTCCAGTCTTTAGCCACGTCGGCACGTTGTAACTGGGTCGCAGCGGCCCAGAGCAGGAAGGGGAGTTCTTTGGCCACCAGTACGATCGTCAGGCCCAAGCCCCAGGGGTCTTGTGTGGTCGGCCACGGGGGCGGAGCGGCGTGGCCAGTGGCCCAGGGGGACAAGGCACGCATCAGCCAGCCACTGGGTGCCAGCAGCAATACCCATCCAATCGCAAAGGCTGCATGCGGCACGGCCAGCAGCGGGGCCAGGCTGTTGACCACCCGTACCCAGAGTGGGCGCGCAAAACTGTGGGACAGCAGCCAGGTAGCCAAACCGAGGGACAGGGCGGTGGCACCCAGGCCGCTGAAAAGGCTCAGGGCCAACGCTGCCCCGGTTTGGGGGTCCGCCCAAAGGGCCTGCCAGCCTGTAATGCTTAATCCCTCCAGGATTGCCCAAAAACTGGACCCGAGTAGGGGCAGGGGTACTGTGACCAAGGCCAGCATGGCCAGTACGGGCTTCACCAGACGCCCAGTGCGCGCAGCAGCGCCGGCCATGGGGCGCCTAACTCAGTACTGCTTGCAAAAAGGCGCTGATGTCGGCGACTTCACGTGGGTGTACGCTGTGCGGCATGGGGTAGGTGTGCCACTGCACCGCGTGCCCCAGCGTTGCGAGCACATCGCGCGAGGCTTCGGCGCGGCCGATGACCACCACCGGGTCTGCGGTGCCATGGGCCATGAAGATGGGGGTGGACTGGTTGGCCGCACTGCGCTCGCTGGCCAGGCTGTCAGCCAATGGCAGGTAGCCAGACAAGGCCATGATGCCAGCCAGGGTTTGCTCATGGCGCAGCCCGGTGTGCAAAGCCATCGCGCAGCCTTGAGAAAAACCCGCCAGCACAATGTGTTCGGGCGCAATGCCGCGTGCCACCTCCTGCGCAATCAGGGCTTCAATGGCCAGTGCCGACTGTCGGATGCCTGCTGCGTCTTCGCGTCGCACCAGGTCCGCCACCATGATGTCGTACCAGGCTGGCATCACATAGCCGCCATTGATCGTGACCGGCATGCTGGGCGCATGCGGAAAGATAAAACGAATGGGGCGGCAGCCGCTCAAGTCCAGCTGCGGCACGATGGCCGCGAAATCGTGACCATCGGCACCCAGGCCGTGCAGCCAGATTACTGCCGCTGTCGGGTTGGGAGCACTTTCGATGGTGATGTGAGGGAGCAGCTTGGTCATGGCTTGGTTGCGTGAGGTGTCAGGGGGGTGAAGGTGAGGGGGTCAGCCGTATCGGCGTAGCCACTCCCGTTCCAAGGGGTCTACCCAGCTTCCGTGGGGCTCGGCCAGGGTGGGCATGGGGCGCACCACCTGGCCAGGAGCTGATGTGGTGCCGAAGCGGGCACGCTCAGACGCTGGCAATGTGTCAAGCGCCAGCACGGTGGGGTCGCCCCATTGAGCGATATCGGCCTTGCGGGCTTGAGCCTCGGGCGACAGCAAAAAATTGGCCAGGACCTGGGCACCTTCCCGGGCCTGGGCGTTGAAGGGGATGGCCACAAAGTGGGTGTTGCCCACCGTGCCACCACTGAACTGGTAGCTCACCACGCTCGCAGGTAGTCTCTTGGCCGCAATTTCGTTGGCTGCCTCGTTGGGGTTGAAGGTGATGCCCAGCAGCAGTTCGCCGTCGGCCATCATCTGGCGCACGGCGGCGGCGTTGTTGGGGAACTGCTTGCCACCGCGCCACAGGTGGGGGTGCAGTGCGTCCAGATAGGCCCAAAGAGGCGTGGCCAATGTGCCGAATGCCGCCTCGGAGTGGGGGCTGTATAGCGCACTGCGGTCCGCACTGACTTCAAGCAAAGCCTGCTTCAGAAAAGTGCTGCCGTGAAAGTCTGGCGGACGCGGGTAGGTGATCCGCCCCGGGTGGGCTTTCGCAAAACTCAGTAGTTCCGCCATGGAGCGCGGCGGCTGGGGTACCCGCTTGCCATCCACAAAGAAGGTGAGTTGTGCCATGCCCCAAGGGGCCTCCAGACCCTGAACCGGCTCTGAGAAATCGATGCGGGTGGTGGGCTTACCGATCACATCCACATAGCGGAAGTTGGGCAGTGCTTCCGCAAAGGGGCCGAACAGCAGGCCCTCACGCTTCATGGCCAGAAAGTTTTCGCCATTGATCCACACCAGATCGACTGATCCCCCCGTGAGTCTGCCGGCCGCCTTTTCGTTGCGCACCCGCTTGACGACCTCGGCCGTCTCGGTGATCTTGACATGCTGCAACTTGATGCCGTGGCGTTGCAGCAGCTCCTTGCCTGCCCACTGTATGTAGGCATTGATCTGTTCGCTGCCCGCCCACGCGTTGAAGTACACCGTTTGCCCCCGCGCCTGACGCTCGATCTCCGACCAGCCCGGGGCATTTTGGGCCCACAGAATGGGAGAAAGTCCCGCGCCAAGCGCGGCAAGGGCCTGGCGGCGGTGTATGGTATTGATCGACATGGATGGTTGGACTCAGGTTAGAAGCGCTTGTGCAAACTCGCGGGCGTGGAAGGTTTCGAGCTCGTCGATTTTCTCGCCCACCCCGATAAAGTAGACCGGGATCGGACGCTCCAACGCGATGGCAGCCAATACCCCGCCCTTGGCGGTGCCATCGAGCTTGGTCACGATCAGGCCGGTCAGGCCCAGTGCGTCGTCAAAAGCCTTGACCTGTGCCACTGCGTTTTGACCGGTGTTTCCGTCGATGACCAGCAACACCTCATGCGGTGCACTCGCTGCCTCGCTGGCATGGGGTGCGGCCGCGTCGGCCTTGGCGATGATGCGCTTGATCTTTTTCAGCTCTTCCATGAGGTGCAGTTGGGTGGGCAAGCGTCCCGCTGTGTCTACCAGCACCACGTCTTTCCCGCGTGCACGCCCAGCGCTGACTGCATCAAATGCGACAGCTGCCGGGTCGCCACCTTCTTGGCTGATGATGTCCACCGTGTTGCGGGTGGCCCAGACACTGAGCTGCTCTCGTGCTGCTGCCCGAAAGGTGTCGGCCGCTGCCAGCAGCACGCTGGCATCCTGGTGGGCCAGGTGGTGGGTGAGCTTGCCGATCGAGGTGGTCTTGCCAGCGCCATTAACGCCCGCCACCATGATGATGGTAGGTTTGTGTTGGCCTATCAGCAGTTGCTTTTCCAGCGGGCACAAGAGTTCGGTCAGCGCGTCTGCCAGCAGCACCTTGACCGCCTGTGGGTCAGTGGTTTTGCTTTCCTTGACCCGACGCTTCAGGTCATCCAGCAGGCGCTGGGTTGCCTTTACGCCGGTGTCTGCCACCAGCAGGGCGGATTCCAGCTCCTCATAGAGCGCGTCGTCGATTTGGGTGCCGGTGAAGACGGCTGCAATGCTGGAGCCGGTTTTCTTCAGCCCGGCCTTGAGCTTGCTCATCCATGAGCTACGCGCGGTTATCGGCTCGGAGGGGATACTCGGCGCTGACTCAGGCGCAGTCGTTGGCGCTGCGACCTCTGCCGTGGGCGGCGGCGAGCCTCCTCCCAATTTTTTCTTGAAAAAGCTGAACATGCGGTGTTTTGAAGTATTCGGACATTTTATGAAACAGTGCCGGGCGGACTGGCCAGATGCCCCCGCAAGACCTCCTGGCCGACCACGGGGTCTGGGCCTGGAGCAGGCGGGGCTGTTGTCTATCGTCATCTCGATAGGTTTGAATACCTCCAGCCTGGCTCAAGGGGTGACCGATGTGTCGCAGACCGGCGCGGTTCTGGCTCAGCAATTCACCTTGGCCAATGGCATGACGCTCGTGGTCAAACCCGATCGCCGTGCGCCTACCGCCGTGCACATGCTGTGGGTGCGCGTCGGGTCGATGGACGAGGTCGACGGTGCCAGTGGCGTGGCCCATGTGTTGGAGCACATGATGTTCAAGGGCACGCCCAGCGTGAGGGCCGGCGATTTTTCCCGCCAGGTGGCCGCCCTGGGTGGACGAGAGAACGCTTTCACGAGTCGGGATGCCACCGGCTACTACCAGCAGGTTCCGGCCCAACGCTTGCCGGATGTCATGCGCCTCGAGGCAGACCGATTTGCCCACAATCAGTGGTCGGATGAGGTGTTTGCCAAGGAGCTGGAGGTGGTGAAGGAAGAGCGCCGCTTGCGCACGGACGACCAGCCTCGAGCACTCCTGCACGAGGCTCTGAACGCCACGGTGTTCCTCGCGTCTCCTTACCGACGGCCGATTGTTGGCTGGATGAGCGATCTGGAGTCGCTGACGCCAGACGATGCCCGCTCCTTTTATCGGCGCTGGTACCTGCCTGGTAACGCTGCCGTGGTGGTGGCCGGCGATGTCGATGTGACTCAGGTGCGGCGTTGGGCTGAGGAGATCTATGGAAAATTGGCAGCACGGCCTGTGCCGCCACGTAAACCCCGGGTCGAGCCACAGCAGCAGGGTCTGCGGCGTCTGGACTTCAAGGCGCCAGCCGAACAAAGCTATGTGACACTGGCCTACAAGGTGCCGGCCCTGACCACAGTGGATCCCGCTCGCATGCGAGCCGACGATGAGGATGCTCTGGCGCTGACGGTGCTCGCCGCCGTGCTTGATGGCCACGATGGTGCGCGCTTGGGCCGCACCCTGACCCAGGCCGCCGATCGTGTGGCCGACAGTGCTGGGGCCGGCTATGGCCTATGGGGTCGAGGCCCGCAGCTGTTTACCCTGAACGGTGTACCCGCGCCCGGCAAAACATCCGCAGACCTGGAATCCGCCTTGCGTGCCGAGGTGGCCAGGGTGGCGCGTGAGGGTGTCACCTCTGCTGAGCTGGCCCGCGTCAAAACACAGTGGGTTGCCGGCAATATCTACAAGCGGGATTCGCTGTTCAATCAAGCCCGGGAACTTGGGAGTTTGTGGGTGCAGGGCTTGCCGCTGGATGCCGAAGATCGTTTGATTGAGCGCTTGCGTCTTGTGACGGCGCCACAAGTGCAGGCAGTGGCCGCCCGCTATTTTGGTGATGACCAACTCACGGTGGCGACTTTGCTGCCACAGGCCCCCGCCGCCAATGCGGCGCCTCGTTCTCCTCGTGCCGCGCCGGCTGGCTTGCGCCACTGACATTCATTAGCCTGTGAACCGTTCTAGACCTTCGGTGGTATGTCTCATGACCCTCTTTCGTGAATTCGCAGTCGCTTGTGCGCTGGGGCTCCTCTCTCATGCCGCCCTGGCCGGTATTCCCATCCAGCACTGGACTCAGGCGACGGGTGCCCGGGTGTTTCTGGTCGAAAGTGATGCGATCCCCATGCTGGATGTCCAGCTGGACTTTGATGCAGGCAGTCGCCGTGATCCGGCGGAGCAGGCGGGTCTGGCAGATGTGACGGCACTCATGATGTCCAAGGGCTTGGGCGCGGGGTCGTCGGGTATGGACGAAAGTGCGTTGAGTGACGCCTGGGCTGATTTGGGAGGCTCCCTGCGGGTGAACGCGGGGCTGGATCGCTTCAGTGTTTCCCTGCGTACCCTGACCATGCCTGATTTGCTGGGGGCTGCGGTGGCACTTGCTGCACGGCAGATTGCCGAGCCCACCTTTGCAGAGGCCGTTTGGCTGCGCGAGCGCGAGCGCCTGGTTGCCGCGATACAGGAGGCCAATACCCGTCCAGCGACAGTGGCGGCACGCGCCTATGGCCAGGCCGTTTATGGCAACCATCCTTATGGCTACGACAGCCAGCCAGTCCACCTGCAGCGTATATCCGCGAATGACATGCGGGATTTTCATCGCCGCGCATTGGTGCCTTGCCAAGCTCGGGTCACGCTGGTGGGGGCCGTTCGGCGTGAGCAGGCCGATGCCCTGGTGCGCCAGTTGCTTGCTGGCCTGCCAGCATCGGTGCCCTGTCCCACCTTGTCTGCAGTTGCCGAGGTTCCTGCCTTGGCCGAGGGCCATCAGCAACGTCTGTCCATGGTCTCAGCCCAAACCCATGTTTTGATGGGACAGCCTGGATTCAAGCGCGGCGATCCAGACTACTTTGCCCTCGTTGTGGGCAACTACATTTTGGGCGGGGGTGGCTTTGTGTCTCGGCTGACGGATGAGATCCGTCAAAAACGGGGCCTGAGTTACAGCGTGTCCAGCACCTTTGCCCCCGGCCTGCATGCGGGGGCCTTCACGGTGAGTTTGCAGACACGACCAGATCAGGCGGCACAGGCCATGCAGCTAGCGCATGAGGTGGTGACGGAATTTGTGCGCGAAGGGCCCACCGAGGCTGAATTGGCGGCTGCCAAGTCCAATCTGGTTGGTGGCTTTGCCTTGCGTTTGGATAGTAACCGCAAACTCCTGGACAACGTAGCCAACATGGCCTGGTACGGGCTGCCACTGGACTACCTCGAGACCTGGACTCGCCAGGTCGAACAACTGACGACCGCGGCGGTCCGCGAGGCATTGCAGCGCCATTTGAAGCCGGACAACTTTGTGACGGTGCTTGTCGGCCCGTCGGACTGATCTGCGCGTGTCTGCCGTTAAGCTAGGCCCATGAAAAAAACAGCATCTTCCCGTCCGCCCATGCGAGCTCCTGCGCGGCCCAAGACCCTGCCGCGCGAGGTACGCATCATTGGTGGCCAGTTCAAACGCAGCAAGCTGCCCGTGGCCGACAAGCCCGGCCTTCGGCCCACACCCGACAGGGTGCGCGAGACCTTGTTCAACTGGCTTGCGCACCTGGCTGGGTCTGAAATGACCGGCTGGCGTTGTGTGGATGCCTTTGCGGGCACTGGTGCGCTGGGTTTCGAGGCCGCGTCGCGTGGTGCGGCACAGGTGCTGCTGGTCGAGCAAGACCCGGCCCTGGTGGCCCAGCTGAAGGCCTCCCAGATCAAACTTCAGGCTACGAATGTGCAGGTGCAGCGCGGTGATGGCCTGTCGGTGTTGCGCAGCCTGCCCGCAGCACAAACCCGGCTGGTGTTTTTGGATCCTCCCTTTGATGCCCCTGTGTTCGAGACTGCACTGAAGGCTGTGGCCACGGCGCTAGCGCCAGACGGCTGGGTCTACCTTGAGGCCCCCAAGGCCTGGAGCAACGAGGCCCTGGCAGAGTATGGCTTGGTGGTCTATCGGCATCTGAAGGCGGGCGCCGTGCATGCGCATCTGCTGCAGCGCGCTACATAATTTGGCGCTGCGAGGAGATGCTATGGCCAACCATGTGATTGCTGTTTACCCCGGAACCTTTGACCCCATTACGCTGGGTCATGAGGACGTTGTCCGCCGGGCCACCCAGTTGTTCGACCGTGTGATCGTGGCGGTGGCGGCTGGGCACCACAAAAAAGCCCTTTTTTCGCTGGAGGAGCGCATGGACATGGTGCGCCAGGCCACCAGTCACCTTCCCGGCGTCGAGGTGGACAGCTTTTCGGGGCTCATGCGCGACTTTGTGGTGGCCCGCAAGGCCAAGGCCATGGTTCGGGGGCTGCGTGCGGTGACAGACTTCGACTATGAGTTCCAGCTTGCCGGCATGAACCGCAGCCTGATGCCGGATGTGGAGACGGTCTTTTTGACCCCCAGCGACAAATACCAGTTCATCTCCAGCACCTTTGTGCGGGAGATCGCCACCCTCGGCGGTGAGGTGGACAACTTTGTCTCGCCTGCGGTGCGCGACCGCTTGATGCAAAAACTGGGGGCTGCGCGTCAGGCACAGCCCTGAACTGAATCGGGCATTTGCCCCTGCCGCAGGCGGTGCTGGCGCGCTGGGCGGGATAATTGAGGCATGTCCATGTCAAACTGCCTGCCTGCCATAAGCCTTTTGCGAGGTGTCTCGTGGCGCTGATCATCACCGACGAATGCATCAATTGCGATGTGTGTGAGCCCGAGTGCCCCAATGAGGCGATTTACATGGGGCAGGATATCTACGAAATAGACCCCCATAAATGCACTGAATGTGTGGGGCACTTTGACGAACCCCAGTGCGTGCAGGTGTGCCCAGTGGCCTGCATTCCAGTGAACCTCGCCTTTGTGGAAGACAAGGAAACGCTGTGGCAAAAATACCGGCGCCTGCAAGGCCAGTAGGACGGTGAAGCCTCCCTTGTACGGGCCGGCCGTCTGCTGGTAGTGTCTGTTTTAGTTGTCCCTGTTTTTTTGTTGCTTGGACGATGGTGGCGGCTTCACCGGTTTGGGCGGCTTGGGCGCTAGTGCGGTGAACTCTCCCGATTTGCGCGGCCTGAACAGTTTGGGTTTTTCGGCGCGGGGCGTCGTGTCAGCTTGCAGCACCGTGTTGATGCCATCACTGCGGGGCGTTGTGGGTGGGCTGGGAGGCGATGGTGCCCTCGGTGCGGTGGGCTTTCCTACTGGCTTCGCTGCCAGGTCTTTCTTTTCTTGAGCTTGTCGCTCACGCTGCATCTGCTCCGCCAGCTGGCTGGCCTGCGCGGTTTGCTTGTCCATTTGGCGCTTTTCCTGTGCGCTGCGAGCGTCTTGCACCTCCAGGGTCTCGGCGTTGGCGCAAGGCGTCTGGCTGTAGCTGTTGCCACAGCGGTAGACCTGTTGGGCCTGTGCACTCGCCGCACTCAGCCACACGCACGCGACGATGGCTGTGAAATACAAGATGCTTGGTGTTTGTTTCATGGCGTCCCTGGTGTCGTGTCCGTATTCTCGACTGAAGTTGGGGCCCGAGGCGGCTTGGGTCTGGGAGGCTTGCTGGTGTGGATGAGCAGCATGGCTTTGTCCATGCTGCCGTCCAGAAGGTGTGGCAAAGCCCTGACGGAGCGGTCGATAGCCTGGTCGATGGCGATGCGGTGATCCAGGGAAGGTTTTTTCAGGACCCAGTGCACGACCTCCGATTTGACGCCCGGGTGCCCGACGCCGAGTTTGAGGCGCCAATATTGATCGGTGCCCAGTTGCGCATGAATATCACGCAGACCGTTGTGGCCAGCGTGGCTACCGCCCAGCTTGAGTTTGGCTTGACCAGGCTCCAGATCCAGTTCATCGTGCGCCACCAGAATTTCTTGCGGAGCGATCTTGAAAAACCGGGCAAGGGCGCCGACCGAACGCCCGGAAAGATTCATGAAGGTCTGCGGTTCTAACAGCCAGACGTTTTGCCCGTTGACACTGGTGCGTGCCACTAGCCCTTGGTAGGACTTGTCCATCACCAAGTTTGTGTTCAGTGCACGTGCAATTTGGTCGAGCCACCAGAAGCCAGCGTTGTGGCGTGTGTATTCATAGTCGGGACCCGGGTTGCCCAGTCCCACAAACAGCTTGATCATCTCTGAATTATCCAGTGGCGGCTATCGCCCAAATGCTGCACCGAAATGTGTCACCCATATGTGCCAACCATATGTGCCAAAACAAAAAGGCCCACCGAGGTGGGCCTTTCGCGGCAGGGCGCTGAGCGCGCCTGGGCAGAAGAATTACTTCTTACCCTTGCCTTTGGCGGCGCCCTTGGCGGGAGCAGCTTCTACGGGTGCAACTTCTTCCACAACCGGCGTCACCACCGACACGACCACGGGGTTTTCCTTGCCCTTGGTCACGGCAGTCACGCCCTTAGGCAGTTGAATGTCGCGAACGTGCAGGGACGTGCCCTTGACCAGACCCTTCAGGTCGACATTGATGAATTCGGGCAGGTCGGCTGGCAGGCAGGCGACTTCGATTTCGGTCAGCACGTGGGTGATCAGGCAGTGGTCGAGCTTGAAGGCTGCAGACTCTTCCTGGCCGCTGAAGTGCATGGGCACCTTCATGTGCAGCTTGGTGTTGGCTTCCACGCGTTGGAAGTCAATGTGCAGGACAAGTTGCTTGTAGGGGTGCATCTGCACGTCACGCAGCAGAACCTTGCTTTCCTTGCCGGCAATTTCCATGTCGAGCACGGAGGCGTGGAAGGCTTCCTTCTTCAGGGCGTGCCACAGCGAGTTGTGGTCCAGCTCGATGAGCTGGGCTTCACCGGTGCCACCGTAGACGATACCGGGCGTGCGACCGGTGATGCGGAGACGGCGGCTCGCACCCGTACCCTGCTTTGCGCGCTCAAAAGCGACGAATTTCATAACTTACTCCTGAAAGAGTCCACCGCGACCAGTGCGACTCAGATTAAAAAAGACCTGCCGGCGCCATCAGCGCAGCAGGCCCACTTTTGTTCGGATTAGATCAACTTGTCCTGGTCCGAAAACAAACTCATGACCGACTCACCCTTGGCTATGCGCTGGATGGTTTCGGCAATCAAGGGGGCCACGTTCAGCTGGCGAATCTTTTGGCAAGCTTGCGCAGACGCGCTCAGCGGAATGGTGTTGGTCACCACGACTTCATCCAGCGCATTGCCTTTGTTGATACGCTCGATGGCCGGGCCGGAGAAGATGGGGTGGGTGCAATAGGCATAAACCTTCTTTGCACCACGCTCTTTAAGTACCTCGGCGTCCTTCACCAAAGTACCTGCGGTGTCGATCATGTCATCCATGATGACGCAGTTGCGCCCCTCGATTTCGCCGATCACGTGCATCACTTCACTGACGTTGGCACGGGGGCGGCGTTTGTCGATGATGGCAAGATCACAGCCGAGCTGCTTGGCCAATGCGCGGGCACGGACCACACCACCCACATCGGGGGACACAACGATCAGGTCTTCGTAGTTTTTCTGGCGCACATCGCCCAGCAAAACCGGCGAGGCGTAAATGTTGTCGACCGGAATGTCAAAAAAGCCCTGGATCTGGTCGGCGTGCAGGTCCATGGTGAGCACACGGGCAACACCCACGGCTTGCAACATGTTGGCTACTACCTTAGCCGTGATGGGCACGCGAGACGAGCGAGGCCGACGGTCCTGGCGTGCGTAGCCGAAATACGGAATCACAGCGCTGATACGCTCTGCCGATGCCCGCTTGAGTGCATCGACCATGATCAACAACTCCATCAGGTTGTCGTTGGTTGGCGCGCAGGTGCTTTGAATGACAAACACGTCGCGAGCGCGAACGTTCTGATTGATTTCTACAGTGACTTCACCGTCAGAAAACCGACCAACTGTGGCTGCACCAAGAGAGATATTGAGATGCTGGGCAATGTCCGAGGCCAACTGGGGATTGGCGTTGCCGGTAAAAACCATGAAATCAGGGGAGGGTGCTACCTGCATGTGAATTCCAGCAATTGATAAGTGTTTGCGCCTGCATTTGTCAAGATCTGAAAATTCAGTTTTGACTCAGCAATTTGGCAGGGGAGGAAGGATTCGAACCTTCGCATGCTGGAATCAAAATCCAGTGCCTTAACCAACTTGGCGACTCCCCTACACGGGTCGATAGCAATTTGCTGTCAACCGATATACCACCGCATCAAGCCCATCCCGCCAAAGGATGAGCCTCCAGAGTACGACACTTGCGAACTGCATAGCCCAAAGGGGCTGTAGGCAGATGAACATCATGGCGCATCTGAGCAAACACCGCGCTACCCGAACCTGTCATTCGGCCCTGCAATCCCAATGTCGAAAGCCAATCGATAGCTTCTTTGACGCTTGGGCACAAGGCTTCAGCTACAGGCTGCAAGTCGTTTCGGCCAAAGCCGCTGGTGTTTGCAGCGAAGTCCGTCATTATAGACAGCTCTGAATCGCGTTTGAGAGATGGACTCGAGAAAATTTTTCGCGTGTCGAGTCCTTCTGGTGGTTTTGCCACCAGAAAGTGCATGGGCGACAGCTCCAGTGGGCTGACCTTTTCCCCTATGCCCTCCACCCAGGCGTGCTGGCCCAGCAAAAAAAAGGGCACATCAGCACCCAGGCGTAAGCCTATGTTCGACAACTGGCTGCGTGTGTATCCCAGATTCCAGAGCTGATTCAGCGCTAGCAAGGTTGTGGCGGCATCCGATGATCCTCCCCCCATGCCCGCCTGGGCCGGAACGCGTTTGTCTATGCCGATGTGCACGCCGTGGTGAGTACCACTGTCCGCCTGGAGTGCGCGTGCTGCCCGCACCACCAGGTCGTCCGCAGGCAATGGGGTGCTAAGGTCCTCTCGGCTGATCTGGCCATGCTGGCGCAGCTCAAAGTGCAGGGTGTCGCACCAGTCAATCAAGACGAAGGCAGATTGCAGCAGGTGATAGCCGTCGGGACGCTGACCTACGATGTGCAAAAACAGATTGAGTTTGGCCGGCGCCGGGACGTCAAGGATCGCTTTCATGACGGGCGATTATCTTTCTTGCAACTGGTGTGCTCAGCGTTCCAGCGCTACGCGCAGTTCGACGACCGGCTCAGGGCTGGAGCGCCGGGCCGTCAGCCGGCCCTCAGGCCACGCCTGCAGATCGGCTTGCCAGCCTGGCGCGGACGCTGCCTCGCCGGCCAGCCAAGCAAACAAGGCTGACAACGGCAACTCAGTCCCTACCGTTTTGACCAGCAAGGCCTGCAGGTTGTCAAACTGTTGTGTCTGTCCCTGGCTTTGGAGTTCGGCTAGCTCGGGGGACCAACGCAGGGAAGCGGCCGTGCTGCCCAGCGGGGTCAAAAAGGTCAGGCTGCCTGCACGGGCGTCGCCGCGCAGTTCAAACGAGGCACTGCTGGACTGTACGGGCTCAGACAGAATCTTGATGGCCAGACGCCCTTGCCATAGTCTGAGGTCTTGAGCCGGTGGGCTTAACGGCTTCTGGGCGCAAGCGCTCAGCAAAAACGCCATGATCATTGCAGTGATGATGGTGGCCCATCTCAGTGGTATCTGCACCCGCATCGAGTGCCAATGATCGAATCGTGAAGCCACCGTCACAGAGACGCGCCCAGCCGCTTCAGGGTTTCCAGCAGGGTGTCGTTCTCAGGTGCCAGCTGCTGCGCTTCACGCCAAATCGCCACGGCGGCTTCTCGCCGGCCCATGTGCCATAGCACCTCACCCAGATGGGCGCCAATTTCCGCATCCCGTTTGGCATCAAAAGCGCCTTGAAGAATGCGCTGTGCCTCGGCCAGATTGCCGCTGCGAAACTCCACCCAGCCCAGGCTATCAACAATGTAAGGGTCGCGGGGCGCAAAGGTCAGGGCCTTCAGGATCAGTTCCTTGGCCTCCGGCAAACGCAAGCCACGGTCAGCCAACGAGTAGCCCAAGGCGTTGTAGGCTTGCGCCGATTGGGGCTTGAGTTCGATGACCCGACGCAACAGCGCCTCCATGCCGGTCAGGTCTCCCAGCTTCTCTGCCAACATGGCCTGGTCGTACAGGAGTTCACTGTCTTGTGGGTTGCTCGCAACCGCAGACTGGAGCAGTGCGTGGGCGTCCGCATAGAGTTTGTTGTCCCGCAGAAGCTGGGTTTCGGCCATCAACTTCAGCCTGGCGTCGCTGTCGTTTCTTTCCGGTAGGTTGCGTAAGAGTTGCCGGGCTTCGTCGATGCGACCCTGGCGCGCCAGGATGGAGGCTCTGCGGCTTTGCGCAGCAACAAGTGCTTCCGCGTTGTCCACCTTGGACAGCCAGGTCTGGGCTTGTGCCAGGTTACCGTTTTGCTCGGCCACTTCAGCCAGTGCCAGATAAGCTTGCGCCAGCCCGGCTTCGTTGTCGGTGTTAGCCGCTTTGCCGTTTTCATCGGCGACCAGGTGCACATAACGTTTCAATGCCGCTTCTGCCTGCACGCGGTCGCGGTTTTGCAAGGCCAGCGTGCCGACGATCAGCCAGGCCTGCGCCTGCTCGGGCTCAGCTTGCGTGAGGATGCGCGCCTGCGTGGCCGCCTCTTCGTAGCGCTGCGCACCCATCAGCACGCGGGCGTAGGCGAGCCTGACCGCAGCCGACGGCTTGGCCCCGTCCAACTGCTTGCGAACCAGGACCTCGGAGGGCACAGGCACTGCGTTCATCAGCATCAGGGCCAGCATGGCGGGGCTTTCGGCCTGCGGATTCACGGCTTGCCCCGCGCGAGCCGCAGCCAGCGCGCCCTCCACGTCCCCTGCATCGAGCCGCATGCGGCCTATGCTGGTCCAAGCTGAGGGAGCATTGGGAAGGTTGCTTATGTGATCGGCCAATGCCTGTTCCACCACCATGGCTGCTTTTTTCTTGTTGCTCACGCGGCTGAAAAGGCGCGGCAGAGCTGTGATGGCCTCGGCCTGCTCAGCCGGGCTGACCAAGGCAATGTCACGCTTGATGGGCTCCACCGCTTCGCTAAGCCGGTTCATGCCCAGGAGAATTTGCAGCAGGTAGCGGTTTGCTTCGCGCGAAGTAGGGGCAGCTGTGCGCCAGGCGCGCGCTGCCTGTAAGGCCGCTTCTCCTGACCGGGCCTGCAGGGCGACCTCAACGGCGCGTTGGTAGATGGTCACATCACCCGTTTTACGGGCAACATCCATCAGAAAAGGGTAAGCGGCAGCGGGTTCGCCACCCTGGGCGCGCAACTCTGCAGCCAGTAGCAGGTAAAACAACTCCCCGTCGAGCCGAGAGTTCGATATGGCGGGAACAGCGACCTTTGCTTGTCCAGCCTCGCTGGCTTTGTTGGACGCGGGTGCCGCCGCTGCGTGCAGCGTGCAGGCTGACAGGGTCAAGAGTGCCAGAGGCTTCAGTAAAAACATCAAACCATAATAATCCAAGGTCGCCTGTGGCGATGGGTCTCCATTCGGCTTACCCTGCCACGGACAAGCCTTTGCGTTTGTGCACTGCAGGGCTGAAGGGCTGCGCCTCGTTATTCACCGAAACCTCAACTGATATGCCTGAATTACCCGAAGTTGAAGTCACCCGCCTGAGCTTTGCGCAGCGCATTGCTGGAGCCACCGTGTTGGCTGCGCACCTAGGCAAGCCCCTGCGCTGGCCTCTAGGAGTGGAACCGGCCACCTTGACAGGCTCCCGTGTGTTGGGCGTGCGCCGACGCGGCAAGTATTTGTTGCTGGATCTGGACCGTGGACTGCTGCTCATCCACCTGGGCATGTCGGGCAGCCTCAGTTTTGCGGTGGAACTGCCGCTGCCTGGCGTGCATGATCACTTTGAACTTCAGACCACTCAGGGCACCCTGCGCTTGCACGACCCCCGCCGGTTTGGGGCTGTGGTGTTTGCGGCCCATGAACAGTCGCCTGCGGCTCAAAAGTTGCTGGGCAAGCTGGGCGTGGAGCCTTTAGGCGAACAATTCGATCTGGCCGGCTTTGCCGCAGGACTCAAGCGGCACAAGGCGGCGATCAAACAGGTCTTGCTGGCGGGCGAGGTGGTTGTGGGTGTGGGCAATATTTATGCATCAGAGGCGTTGTTCATGGCGGGGATACGACCCACGACCAGCTCGGCTCGCCTGGGCAGCGCCCGGGTCGCTCGTTTGCACGCCAGTGTGCGTGAGGTGCTTACGCGTGCGGTGGAGGTCGGAGGCAGCACGCTGCGCGATTTTTCAAATGCTCAGGGGCAGAACGGTTACTTCCAGCTCCAGGCACAGGTCTATGGTCGCGAAGGCCAGCCCTGCCGGGTGTGCGCCACGCCGATCAAGGCCCTGCGCCAGGGACAGCGGTCCACTTTCTTCTGCCCGATGTGCCAAAAAAGATGAGTGGCATGCCTACCCCGACTCAGCTCGATACCGAATGGCCTGTTCGTGTGGTGGCTTGGCAAACCACGCATGGCCGCCATGATTTGCCTTGGCAGAACACACGCGACCCTTACCGGGTGTGGCTGTCAGAAATCATGCTGCAGCAAACCCAGGTCGCCACGGTGCTCGATTACTACGCACGCTTTTTGGCACGCTTTCCCGATGTGCGCGCCCTTGCGGCAGCCAGTCAGGACGATGTTTTGGGCCTGTGGAGTGGCCTGGGGTACTACAGCCGCGCGCGCAATCTGCACCGCTGCGCGCAGCAGGTGGTGTCAGAACACGACGGCGTTTTCCCCCATACAGCTGAACAATTGAAGACGCTGCCCGGCATTGGGCCCAGCACAGCGGCTGCGGTAGCCTCGCTCTGTTTTGGTGAGCGTGCGGCCATCCTCGATGGCAACGTCAAGCGGGTACTGACGCGGGTTCTGGGCGTGGACGATGACCTGTCGGTGCTTTCCAACGAGCGGGCACTGCTGGCTCAGGCCGTGCGCTTGTTGCCGACGCAGGACCTGTACCACGCCATGCCACGTTACACACAGGGGGTGATGGACCTGGGTGCAACGGTCTGCACCCCTCGACAGCCTAATTGCATGCTCTGCCCAGTGCAGGATTTGTGTGTGGCCCGAGCGCAGGGCCAGCCCGAGCGCTATCCCGTCAAGACCAAAAAGCTCAAGCGCACGGCCCTCTCGCTCTGGTTGTTACATGCCCAGGACAGCGAGGGTGGCGTGTGGCTGTCGCAGCGGCCGGTGCCCGGCGTGTGGGCCGGCCTGCATTGTCTGCCCCTGTTTGAAAGTCGAGCCGCCCTGGTAGACGCGGTGCCGGCAGCCTGGCGCGATGACCTGATGGATCAGCCGGCTTTTGTCCATGTGTTGACCCACAAGGACTTGCATCTGCATGTGGTGCGCCTGACGCTGCCGCCCGGGGAAGTCCACTTGCAATTGCCCGGCACCCGAGTGGCTAAAAACGCCTGGCCAGCCCTGGGCTTGCCCGCGCCCGTGCGCAAGTTGCTCGCCTGAGTTCCTCGATGATGGGCTGCCCTGCGTCTGTTTGATGCGGCGCAATATGTTGTTTGGCCGTCGTCTTCAGCATCGCTAGGTGGCATATGCCGCCGTATGTAACTTGATGCGAGACACGATGAACCCAACATTCACGCTTGACAGGGACATGTCCGCCGCTGCGGCGGACCGTGACGATGTGCTGGTCTGCACCCTGAAACAACTGGCCCAGGGTGGGAGCCGAGGCCATGGTGGAGTTCGTCAGCGTGGCTGGTTTGCCGGCATGCGGCAGGCCGTTTTGGCCTGAGTCCCGAAGATGCTCGGCACTCAGGCGATCAGTCGGGACGTTCTGGCTGAGAAATACCTGAAACCTGGTGAAACCAGTGTTCAAGACGTGTATCGCCGGGTGGCCCGGTCGCTTGCCTCGGTGGAGGCGCCCGCGCAGCAGGCAGCCTGGGAGCAACGTTTTCTGGAGAACCTTCAGGCAGGTGCCATAGGTGCGGGGCGCATCATGCATGCGGCCGGTGCGGGTACAGATGCTGCTGCCACCCTGATCAATTGCTTTGTGCAGCCGGTAGGCGATTGCCTCCAGGGTTTCGACGAGCAGGGCTATCCCGGCATAGAACAGGCCTTGGGCGAAGCTGCTGTAACCATGCGATGCGGCGGCGGTGTGGGCTATGACTTTTCGCGCATCCGGCCCCAGGGAGCAGCCGTCCGCGGCATGGCGTCGACGGCCTCCGGTCCATGCAGCCACATCAACGTTTTTGATCAATCTTGCGCAAGGGCCGAAAGCGGAGGCGCGCGCCGGGGCGCACAAATGGGCGTTCTGCGCATCGACCATCCGGATGTGCTGGAGTTCATCACCGCCAAGCGCACGCCTGGGCGCTGGAACAACTTCAATGTCTCGGTGGCGGTGCCAGACACCTTCATGCAGGCGCTTGCCGACGACAGCCCATGGCCGTTGGTGCACCGGGTCCAGCCGGGTGCTGCGGCGATGAACGCTGGGGCATTTCAGCGCGAGGACGGCTGGTGGGTGTACCGCACTGTGCCGGCCCGCGAGTTGTGGAACGCGGTGATACGCAGCGCCTACGAATTTGCCGAGCCCGGAATTCTGTTTCTGGACCGCATCAACCAGGACAACAATCTGCGCTATTGCGAAACTATCGAGGCCACCAATCCCTGTGGCGAGCAACCTTTGCCACCCTATGGCTGTTGCTGCCTGGGGCCCATCGTCCTGCCGTGCTTCGTTCGCCATCCATTTGGCCTGCAAGGCAAACCGGTCTTTGATGTTGTCGCTTTCGAGCGGGCGGTGGCGCTGCAGGTGCGTGCACTCGACAACGTGCTGGACCTGACTTTCTGGCCCCTGCCCCAACAGCGGGATGAGGCCCTGGCCAAGCGACGCATCGGCGTGGGCTTTACCGGCCTGGGCAATGCGCTGGCCATGTTGTGCCTGCGTTACGACCGGGACGAGGGCCGTGACATGGCCGTCCACATTGCCGAACACATGCGTGATGCCGCCTACGCGGCGTCGATCTCCCTGGCGCAGGAAAGGGGCGTTTTTCCCTGCTTCGATGTCAATGGTTACCTGGCTCCCGGCACCTTTGCGAGCCGTTTACCGCTGGCCCTGCAGCAGGCCATACGGCGCCATGGCATCCGCAACAGCCATCTGTTGTCGATTGCGCCGACCGGCACAGTGAGTCTGGCCTTTGCTGACAATGCTTCCAACGGTATTGAGCCTTCCTTTGCGTGGCAATACCTGCGCAAGAAGCGCGAAGCCGACGGTAGCCGCACCGACTACGCGGTAGAGGATCATGCCTGGCGCGTGTACCGGGACCTGGGGGGTGATGTGGGTGCGCTGCCCGACTACTTTGTCAGTGCCCTGTCGATGAGCGCTGGCGATCACATTGCCATGATGCAGGCGGTTCGGCCCATGGTGGACGCAGCCATTTCCAAGACGGTGAATGTGGCCGTAAATTTTCCTTTTGAAGATTTCAAGGATTTGTATCTGCAAGCCTGGCGGGCGGGCCTGAAGGGGCTGACCACCTACCGGCCCAACGACATTGTGGGGTCGGTGCTCCATGCCTGCCGCACGCCGGTGTAGCAGTACGGGGCCAGAGATGGCGCCGACCGTTGTGGCCGCGTCCCCGGAGTTTCGGCCTGGTGGGCGACTTTGCCCTGCAAGCCAGGAAATGACGGTGAATTCAAAATATTTTTGAAATAGGCCTAAATAACCCCCTAAATCTGCCGTTAAGAAAGATACGACAACTGGAAAAAGCTACCTCTACCGACCTGTACCGACCCTAAACCACGCCACTGGACCCAAAATGAACATCCCGCCCGTCGATCGACCCAGCACTGTGCGCCCCGTGGCCGCAGAGTTGGCTTCGCTTGGCAGCAGCCGGGTGCTACCCACGGCGCCGGTCAACCCCACAGTGGTTTCGGCGCCGGAGCCAGTGTCCGGCGTCATCAATCTGGTGAATCAGGCCAATAAGCCCAGCGAAGGGGAGGCGGTTTACCGGAGTGTGTCCGACCCCAACCGCCGCGGCTCGGAGGCTGCGACCACGCCCAAGGACTGGACCATCACCCGGCCCGAACCGGTCAAAGAGGAAGTGCCGCCGCCGGAGCCCATCTCCAAACTGTTGATCGACCACCTGCACAAGCTCTGGCAGGCTAGCGGGCAGGCGGTGAGTGAGCTGCTGGCCGAACATCCCAGCAAGGTGGCGGCCGTGACGCCTCTTGAAAACGCACCCACTGGTGATGCAGTCAACGAGGTGCTGACCTATGACCCGGTCTCCATCGCCAAAACGGCAAAGGCCAGCTCGGGCGGTTCGTCGTCCGACTCCACGACGCGTTAGTCGCCCCGGGTCGTTGAGGCCCCGTCGCCGCCATCCGGCAGAGGTCCCAGTGGCATCGCCTAAGATGCCGGCATGCACACCTCAGCCCTTGTTTTGTTCTCGGGTGGTCAGGATTCGACCACCTGCCTGGCCCACGCCCTGTGCCGGTATGAACGCGTTGAAACCATCGCTTTCGACTACGGCCAGCGCCACCATGTCGAACTGCAAGCACGTCTGGCAGTTCTGGAGGCCTTGAAAACCGGTTTCCCCGACTGGGGTGCCAAGCTTGGCGAAGACCATCTGCTGGACTTGGCCGTTCTCGGGCAGGTGAGCGAAACGTCTCTGACCCGGGATACGGCCTTCAATTTGGAAAGCAATGGTCTGCCCAACAGTTTTGTACCCGGCCGCAACCTGCTGTTTCTGACCCTGGCTGCCGCCGTTGCCTATCGCCGTGGCTTACAAGTGCTGGTGACAGGCGTGTGTGAAACCGATTTTTCAGGCTACCCGGATTGCCGCGACGACACCATGAAGGCCATGCAGCTGGCCTTGTCGCTGGGCATGGACCGGCGCTTTTTGCTGGAGACCCCGCTGATGTGGATCGACAAGGCCCAAACCTGGGCTCTGTCACGTTCGCTGGGCGAGCAGTCGGGGGTGGCCGGGGGTGGTGATGCGCTGGTGCAGCTGATCATCGAGCACACCCATACCTGTTACCTGGGCGACCGCATCCACCGCCATGCCTGGGGCTATGGTTGTGGTGATTGCCCGGCCTGCGGCCTGCGGCAAAAAGGCTACGAGCGGTTTTTGCTGACCCGATAACGCGCAGCAGAGCCCTCGGGCTCGGGTTCCAGCGTCCAGCGCTGGTCGTGAAAGGCGGCCACCGATGGGCGGTGCGCAATCGACACCAGTGCGCCCTGGCGCTTGCGGACCATGTCTACCAAACGCCCATACAAAGTGCGTTCGCTGGCTTCGTCCAGCGCGCTGGTGGCTTCGTCGGCAAAGACCCAGGCGGGCTGCTTCAAGAACACGCGGGCCAGCGCCAGGCGCTGCTGTTCGCCGCCAGACAACTTCTGGCCCCAGGCGGCCAGGGTGTCCAGCTCCTGGGTGAGGTGGGGCAACTGGGCCTGTTCCAGCGCAAGGCGCAAATCGGGATCGCTGTAGCGCGTGGCTGCCTCGGGGTAGGCCAGCGCGTCGCGCAAGCTGCCGTCCGGGAAATACGGCCGCTGCGGGATGAACATGGTTTCTGCTGGCCGCGTGACCTGGCCGCGCGCAAAGGGCCAGATGCCTGACAGCGCCCGAAACAGTGTGGATTTGCCGCTGCCCGATGGACCCTGCAGCAGCACCTGGTCGCCTGCGCGCGCTTGCAGGGTTTCCTGGTTGATCAGCAGTTCGCCATTGGGCAGGGCGACCGTCAGGCCCTGCGCATTCAGTTTTGCGCCCTCGTCCGCCTTCGCCTCTTCCTGCAGCTGGTGTGGCGCTGTCGCCAAGGCGGTCATGCTGTCTTCAAAACTGGTCAGGCGGTCGGTGGTGGCGCGCCAGCTTGCCAGGCTGCTGTAGTTATCCACAAACCAGCTCAGGGAGTCCTGCACCCGGCCGAAGGCGCTGGAGATCTGCATCAGTTGCCCCAGTGCGATGGCCCCGCTGAAAAAGCGTGGTGCCGCCACGATAAAAGGGAACACCACCGCGGCCTGGCCAAAAAAACTGTTGAACCAGATCAGGCTTTTCTGGGCTTTCAGGAGCTTGAGGTAGTTGCTCAGCACCTCGGAAAACCGCAGGTCCAGATGGCCGCGTTCCACCGTTTCGCCTTTGTCCAGCGCAATCGATTCGCTGTACTCGCGTACCCGAACCAGGTGATGGCGGAAGTTCGCCTCCACCTGTTGCTGCTGAAAATTCAGAGCAATCTGGGGGCGGCCAATGTAGTGTGTGAGTACGCTGCCCACCAGACAGTACAGCACGGCCATCCAGACCATGAAGCCGGGAATCAATACTTCCTGGCCGCCCACCTGAAAACCGAAATCACCCGACAGCCCCCACAAGATGCCGACAAAGCTGGCAAGCGTGACCGTGGCATTCAGCAATCCCATCGTCAGGCCGATGGACTGGCTGGTGAACTGGTTCACATCTTCCTGTATGCGCTGGTCGGGGTTGTCCGGCGCAGCGCCATTGCTGGATTTGGCAAATCGGGCCAGCTCCAGTCTGTAAAAAGCGTGGTGCTCCAGCCAGCGCTGCAGGTAATGCCGCGTCATCCACGCGCGCCAGCGCATCTCCAGCAGCTGGGTGAGGTAAAAGCGGTAAACCGCCAAAATGATGAGAGCAAAGGCAATCCAGGTGAAGCGCCCCAGCTGCTGCCAGAACACGGCTTGGTCCTTGGCCTCCAGGGCATCGTAAAACAGCCGGTTCCAGTCGTTGAACAGGACCAGCAGATACACCCCGCCCAGGTTCAGTGCCACGATGCCGGCCAGCATCAAGCGGGCGCGCCACTTTTCTTCGGATTGGAAGTAGGGGCTCGCGAGCGCCCAGACTTTGCGGATGAAGACTTTGAAGCTGGCGAATTTCTGGGTCAGGGTCATGGTGCTCAGGTATTGGCAGGGCCGCTGGCCACATGGCCCGAGGGCACATGCTGTGCGGCAGATTCGATGTGGCCGGCCTGATCGTCAAAAAAGAAGTCAGGCTCGAACTCGCGCAAAAACTCCCCTTTGGGCAAGCCACCTAAAAACATGGCCTCATCGACCTCGATGTTCCAGTTCATCAGGGTGCGGATGGCGCGGTCGTGGGCTGGTGCGCTGCGGGCTGTCACCAGTGCCGTGCGTATGCGCATGTGCGGCGTGCTTTCCTGTTGCAGCCGATGCAGCGCTTGCAGCAGTGGCTTGAAAGGGCCGGGGGGCAGGGGTTTGGTCGCGCGGCGTTTCTCGTGGGATTGAAAAGCCTCCAGCCCGCTGCGTTGGAACACCAGCTCAGCCTCGTCCGAGAACAGCACGGCGTCTCCGTCGAAGGCGATGCGCACTTCGTTGGGGTAGGTGTCGCGTGCCCGCACCGAGCCGGTGTGGACCGTGGCTGCTGCAAAGCCGGCATTCAAAGCGGCTCGCACATCGCCCGGGTTGGCCGACAAAAACAGGTTGGCCTGCAGGGGGCGCAGGTAGCGATAGGGCTCGCGCCCCTTGGTAAATACGCCGCGCTCGATGCGCAGCTGGCTGGCGCGCGCCGAATTAAACACCCGTAAGCCCGACACCGGGTCGTTGCGAGACAGGATCACCACCTCGACCCGCTTGGCACCTTCATTGAAGGCCAATAGTTTTTTGACCAGCGAATGCGCCACTCCGGGCTTGGCCGCCTGCTCCAGCCGTTCCAGCTGCAGTGCCATGTAAGCGCGATCGTCGCCCTGCTCAAACACCCGGTTTTCTTCTTCGAAGTCAAACAGGGCGCGCGAGGCAATTGCCACCACCAATTGATCGGCGAGGGATGCAGCCATTTTTAGCGTGCCAGTTGGTTGAGTTCGATGATGGGCAGCAGCACCGCCAGCACGATCAGCATGACGATCAAGCCCATGCCAACAATCAGCAGTGGCTCCAGCAGTGTGGCCATCTGCAGCGCACGGCGCTGTACTTCGGTGCCCAGCTGCCTGGCGGCACGGTCCAGCATCACCGGGAGCTGGCCGGTTTGCTCGCCCAGCCGTGCAAACATTCCCAGCAGACCTGGAAAGCGTTTCTTTTGGGCCAGGGCGGAGGCCAGCGGCGCACCCTCACGCACCAGTACCAGTGCGTCTAGCGCGTCGGCACGCATGGCCCGGTTCGACAAGGTATCGGCTGCCGCCTGCAGCGCTTTCAGGATGGGCACGCCCGCGCCCGCCAGCATGGCCAGCGTGCCGGCATAGCGCGCTGCGTTGTAGCCGCGGGACAGTTTGCCCAGCAAGGGCAGGGTCAGCCAGGTGGCATCAAAGCGCTCGCGAAAGGCGGCGCTGCGCCAGGCGATACGAGTGGCGACGCCGGCACCGATCAGCGCCAGGGCGATCAGCCAGCCCTGGTGGCGCACAAAATTCCCCAAGGCCAGCATGATGACCGTCAGCGTGGGCAGGGCGCGCTTGCTGCCGGCAAACACCTCGGCCACTTGCGGCACCACATAGCCCAGTAAAAACATGACGATGGTGATGGCCACCAGCGTGACGATGGCCGGGTAGAGTGCGGCACCGATCAGCTGCGAGCGCAGCGCCTGGCTTTGCTCCAGGTCGTCCGCCAGGCGCTCCAGCACCAGGCCCAGCTTACCGCTGTGCTCGCCCGCACCCACCACCGCGCAATAGGTGTCCGAGAACTCGCGGGGGTGCTGTGCCAGCGCCGTGGCAAATGCGGTGCCGCCGTTGACCTCGGCGCGCAGACTAGCCACCAAATGACGTTCAGCTTCGTTGTCAGCTTCATCCGACAGTGCGGTCAGCGCCCGCTCCAAGGGCAAGCCACTGGTCACCAGGCCTGCAATCTGCCGGGTCCAGATGGCCAGCTGGGTGGTGTTGAAAACCCGTTTTTTCCAGAGCGTGGTGTTCCAGACCGAGGTGCCGGGGGCACTGGTACCGGCAGAGTCTGCGCCCAACAGCTCCACGGCCAGCGGCACCAGGGACTGCGCCCGCAGCAGGCCGCGGGCCGCACGGGCGGTGTCGGCTTCGATCACGCCTTTGCGTGGGTCACCGGCGGTGGTCAGGGCTTCGAAGGCGTAAGCGGGCATGGCGGTTCAGCGCGCCTTGGCCGACGCCGAGACGGCGTCCAGCTCACGGTGACGTTTGAGGGTATTCCAGCTTGTGGCAAAGGCCTGTTCCAGCAATTCCACCAGGTAAACGGACCGGTGTTGGCCCCCAGTGCAGCCGATGGCCACCGTGACGTAGCTGCGGTGGTTGTCTGCCATTTTGTGCAGCCAATCGTTCAGGAATTGCTCGATGTGATCATGCATGCGGGCCACGTCGGTCTGCTCCTTCAGGTAGGCCGCCACCGGCGCATCCCGCCCGGTGAGCACCCGCAGCTCGGGTTCGTAGTGGGGGTTGGGCAGCATGCGCACGTCAAACACAAAGTCTGCGTCGGTGGGGATGCCGCGTTTGAAGGCAAACGATTCAAACACCAGCGTCATCTGACTTCCGTTCAGACTGATCAAGCCTTTGACGTAGCCCATGAGCTGAGCCGGGCGAATCATGCTGGTGTCGATCACATGCGACAGGCTGCGCAAATTTCCCAGGAGCTGGCGTTCCAGTTCCAGCGCATCCATCAAGTCGCGGCGTTGATCGGACTCGGTGCCCACAGCGTCGTGCTTCGACAACGGGTGGCGACGCCGGGTTTCCGAGTAGCGCCTGAGCAAGATGTCGGTCGTGGCATCCAGGTACAGCAGCTTCACGGCAATGCCGCGTTGGCGCAGTGCGTCCAGCAATTGCGGCAGTTGGGGCAGGGAGGCGGGACTGCGCACGTCCATGGCCACTGCTACCCGGGTGGCCTGATAGGTCTGCTCCAGGTCGATGAGAGCCGTCAATAATTCGGCGGGCAGGTTGTCCACGCAGTAAAAGCCAGCGTCTTCGAGGGCATGCAGTGCCACCGATTTGCCCGAGCCGGACATACCGGTGATCAGAACCAGCTCCATGCTGCTCGTTCCCTGGGAAAGCGAAGTGACTTCGTTCATGCGCGAGTCGAGGTGGTTTGCAGCATCTCACGTGCATGCGCCAAGCTGGTGTGAGAGCGACGCTCGCCGCCCAGCATGCGGGCAATTTCTTCAACGCGCTGATCGCCTGCCACCGGGGTAACCGTGCTGTGGGTTTGTTGGTCGACCAGCTGCTTGGCCACCACCAGGTGATGATCGGCACAGGC
The DNA here is from genome assembly GCA_041168905.1 of Pseudomonadota bacterium. GTDB lineage: Bacteria > Pseudomonadota > Gammaproteobacteria > Burkholderiales > Burkholderiaceae_C > JBEEJZ01. Next base: position 69,790 of record JBEEJZ010000074.1, read on the forward strand.
CGCTACCTGGGGCAGGTGGGTCACCGCCAGCACCTGGCGATCCAGGCCCAGCCGCTGCATCAACCGCCCGACGGTTTCAGCCACTGCGCCACCCACGCCCGCGTCAACTTCGTCAAACACCAGGGTTTGAGCGGTGCCCAGCTGGCTGGTGGTGACGGCAATGGCCAAGGCCATGCGCGACAACTCTCCGCCGGATGCGACCTTGCCCACGGGGCGGGGGCTGCTGCCGGCGTGCCCGGCGACCAAAAAGCTGACGTCTTCCAGTCCACTTTGCTGCGGCTCGGGGGTTTTTTGCAGGGCGACCTCAAACTTGCCACCTGCCATGCCCAGGCCTTGCATGGCCTGCGTGATGGCCTGAGCCAATTGCGGTGCCGCTTTGTGGCGGGTGTTAGACAGAGTCTGGGCTTGCGCCATGTAGGCCGCTTTCAGTTCGGACTCCTTGGCCTCCAGGGCCGCCAGGTCTGCCGCTGCATCCAGTCGCCCCAGTTCGGACTTCCAATGCTCCAGCAGGGCTGGCAAGTCTTCGGGGCTGCGCTTGTAGCGCCGGCTCAGGCTCATCCAGAGTGCCATGCGTTCGTCGAGCTCGGCCAGGCGGTCCGGGTCCAGCTCGGTTTTGCGCAGGTAGGCACGCAGGCTGTGCACCACGTCTTCCAGTTGCGCCACGCTCGAGGCCATCAACTCGCTCATCGCCGCGAATGCAGGCTCGATGTGTTGCTGGTCTTCGACCTGCTGCTGTGCGGTGTTGAGCTGGGACAGAACATTGATGTCGCTATCGTCCAGCAACTGCAGCGCTCCAAAGGCCGCATCCATCAAGGCTTGGGCGTGCGACAGGCGGCTGTGTTCGGCGTTGAGTTCGTCCCACTCGTCGGCGCGCGGCGCCAGTTTGTCGACTTCCCCGATTTGCCACGCCAGCCGTTCTCGCTCGCTCTGCAACGAGTCCTGAGCTGACCGGGCTTCAGTCAGCGCTTTTTGCGCTGCGCGCCACTGTTGCCAGCACAATGCCAAGGGGGCGGTGTCTGCCCGGGCGTAGGCATCCAGTAATCCGCGTACGGCATCTGGGCGGGTCAGACTTTGCCAGGCATGCTGGCCATGTATGTCGAGCACCTGCTCGCCCACCTCACGTAATTGAGCAGCAGTGGCTGGGCTGCCGTTGATCCAGCCACGGCTTTTACCTTGCTGGTCTACTGTGCGGCGCAGCAACAGTGTGTCTGCTGCGTCAAAGCCTGCGTCTTCTAGCCAGGAGATCAGGGCAGGCGTGCTGTCAAACTCCACACTGACATCGGTGCGAGCGGCGCCTTCACGGATCACGCTGGTTTCGGCACGCGCGCCTGTGGCCAGTTGCAGGGCGTCGATCAGAATCGATTTTCCGGCGCCGGTTTCTCCGGTCAATGCCGTGAAGCCCACAGAAAGATCCAGCTCCAGTTCGCGCACGATCACAAAGTCCCGCAGGACGATACGCTTCAAGGCCACTCAGGCGCCCCCTTCGTTCCAATGCAGTTTTTGGCGCAGCGTGCCAAAGTAAGTCCATCCCTTGGGATGCAAAAAGCGAACCACATGCTCGGACCGCCGGACCACGATGCGATCCCCGTGCAGCAACGAAGCCAGCGATTGCATGTCGAAATTGGCACTGGCATCCCGTCCGGCTACCAGCTCGATGACCACTTCGGTGGAGTCTGAGAGCACGATGGGTCGGTTCGAGAGCGTGTGGGGTGCAATCGGCACGAGCACCCAGCCGTCAATCGAAGGGTGTATCAGAGGGCCGCCGGCTGACAAGGCGTAGGCACTGGAGCCCGTGGGTGTCGCAATGATCAGTCCGTCGGCACGTTGGTTGGCCACAAAATGGCCGTCTACCTCGACTCTCACCTCCACCATGCCCGAGGTTCCGCCCCGGTGTAGAACTACATCATTCATGGCCAGCGCATCAAACATACAGCGGCCGTCGCGTATGACCCGGGCCTGCATCAGGCTGCGCACGTCCTCTTCGTACTCGCCGCGCAGCATAGGTGCCAGGGCAGATTCGAAGTTTTCGAGTGCGACGTCGGTGATGAAGCCCAGCCTGCCCCGGTTGATGCCGATCAGGGGAACGCCAAAACGGGCCAGCTCCCGTCCCACCCCCAGCATCGTGCCGTCACCTCCCACCACCAGCCCGAGGTCGCACTGCGCGCCTATGCCCTCCAGGTTCAGCGTTCTGAACCCGGTCATACCGGTGTTACTGGCGGTTTCTTCTTCCAGCACCACTTCACAACCCTGGTCATAGAGAAAATGGGCAATGTTTTCCAGCGCGTGGCGCGACGCGTGGCCTGACCGGCCCGAGGCGATGGTCTGGTATTTGCCGATCAGGGCAACCTGCTGGAATTTGGACTGCATCTTCAAATTACATCACTAAAATTCGATCATGCTGGATGACCGTGCCAAGTTGTTAATGAAAGCGCTGGTCGAGCGCTACATCGCCGACGGCCAACCCGTGGGCTCGCGCACGCTGTCCAAAGCCTCTGGTCTGGAGTTGTCGCCGGCCACCATCCGCAACGTCATGTCGGATCTTGAGGAGCTGGGCCTCATCGTCAGCCCCCATACCTCTGCCGGCCGCATCCCTACCGCGCGGGGCTATCGCCTGTTTGTAGACACCATGCTCACCGCTCAGCCCGGCAGCATTTCGGTCGATCAACTGGCGCCAGACCAGCCCCAGCGCGTTATTTCCAATGCAGCGCACCTGTTGTCCAGCCTCTCACAGTTCGTTGGCGTGGTGATGGCGCCCAAGCGCAGCTCGGCCTTTCGGCACATCGAATTTTTGCGTCTGTCCGAGCGCCGGGTGCTCGTCATCATCGTGTCGCCCGAGGGCGATGTGCAAAACCGGGTCATCTTTACCGAGCAAGACCATACCCAGGATCATCTGGTGCAGGCCGCCAACTACCTGAATGCGCATTACCTGGGTTTGACCATTGACCAGGTACGTGAGCGCTTGCGCAACGAGGTCGCTTCCCTGCAGGCCGAAATTGCCAGCCTGATGCAGGCGGCCGTTGCGGCCAGCTCCGAGGCCATCAGCCGCGACCGTGACGAGGTAGTTTTCTCAGGCGAGCGCAACCTGCTGGCGGTGACCGATTTCTCAGGCAACATGGACCACCTGCGCCGAGCCTTTGACCTGTTTGAAGAAAAGGCCCAGATCATGCGTCTGCTGGACGTGGCGGGGCAAGCCGAGGGCGTTCGCATATTTATCGGTGGCGAAAGCCAGGTGGTGCCTTTTGAAGACCTGTCTGTGGTCAGTTCGCCCTACGAAGTGGATGGCAAGGTGGTCGGTACGCTGGGTGTGATCGGCCCCACCCGAATGGCCTACGACCGCATGATCCAGATCGTGGACATCACTTCGCGCCTGGTCAGTAACGCCTTGAGCCATCCCAGATAAAGCATCTGTCAAGGCCGGTCAGTCGTGGCAGGCCGTCACGCCCTTACAATCTGGCGCCTTGCAACCCATACCGGGCCCCTAGCTCATGCTTGGTTAGAGCAGCGGACTCATAATCCGTTGGTGCCGTGTTCGACTCACGGGGGGCCCACCAAAAACAAAGCCTCAGTCTTTATTGACTGGGGCTTTTTTGTTGGTGATGAGTTATCGCAAGAAGCCAAGGCTAAAGACTTGAGGTTGCAATTTTTCGCTCAAGGCTTGATACGCCTGTTCGAAACTTGCAAAGCTTACCGGCACTGAGTCACCACTGGCGTTCCGTGCCTTGAGCGCATTGCGAATTTGGTACCAGCCCACGTCGGCACGGTTGAGCTTGTATTCGTCGCGAACGGCACGTACGTCAATAGTTGAAAAATACGCCCTCCAAAGTACGCGCCCAGCATCCCGCACCGCCTGCGCTTCGGCGGAGAGGGTCCTGTCCGCCAGGTACTGCACCATAAAGTCGGACTCAAAGCGGTCGGGCGCGCCCACTTCCGCCTCGGTGAACGGGATGAAGTGGTTGACGATGCTCCAGGCCTTGCCGTTCCACTCCAACCCGTCGGCGCTGGAGGTGAGGTTGCTGCCGTTGAACAGCATCCATAGCAGGCAGTCAGTTTTGAACTCCTCGGTCAGTTTGCCTGTGGGTTGCAGGAACTGGTCGCGGTCATTGAGCCAAGTTTGTTTGATGAGGCGGCGAACTGCGAACACCACTGCTGATTGCCATAGGTTTTCTTCTGTCACAAAGAAGCCACCAGCACTGCAATAGCCTGACGACAAAAGTGCGGTCAGCCCTGCATGTTGCATGTCTCCGCCAGGAGCAATCATTCCACCAATCGCTCCATCAGCCCATTTGGTTCCTCTCACGTCTTTGATGCTGGTTGTTGGTGAGATCGCATTTTTCAGGGGAAGG
>JBEEJZ010000075.1:0-12133 GCA_041168905.1 Pseudomonadota bacterium
ACCGCCCGCCGCCCGTTCAACCCACTTTCATTACTTCGACGAGCTCAACCACATGACCACGACCATACAGCAAGACCATCTGATCGAGTCCATCGCCTCGGCCCTGCAGTACATCAGCTACTACCACCCGACTGACTACATCGCTCACCTGGCGCGGGCTTACGAGCGTGAGCAGAGCCCGGCAGCCAAGGATGCCATCGCCCAAATCCTGACCAATAGCAAGATGAGCGCCCTGGGGCACCGCCCCATTTGCCAGGACACCGGCATCGTCAACGTGTTCCTCAAAGTGGGTATGGACGTTCGTCTGGAAGGCTTCACAGGCAGCCTGGAAGACGCCATCAACGAGGGGGTCAGAAGAGGTTACAACCACCCTGACAACACCCTGAGGGCCAGTGTGGTGGCCGACCCACTGTTCGCCCGCAAGAACACCCAGGACAACACGCCGGCCGTCATCTTCACGGAAATCGTGCCAGGCAACACCATCGATGTAACCGTGGCGGCCAAGGGCGGCGGCTCTGAGAACAAATCAAAGATGGTGATGATGAACCCCAGCGACAACCTGGTGGACTGGGTTTTGAAGACCGTCCCCACCATGGGCGCAGGTTGGTGCCCACCGGGCATGCTGGGCATCGGTATTGGTGGCACCGCCGAAAAAGCCGTTTTGCTCGCCAAAGAGAGTCTGATGGACGACCTGAACATGTATGAACTTCAGGAAAAAGCGGCCAAAGGCGAGAACCTGACCCAGGTGGAAGAACTTCGTCTGGAACTCTACGAAAAGGTCAACGCGTTGGGCATAGGCGCGCAAGGCTTGGGCGGTTTGACCACGGTACTGGACGTCAAGATCAAGATGTATCCCACACACGCGGCCTCCAAGCCCGTGGCGATGATCCCGAACTGCGCGGCAACGCGTCACGCACATTTCGTGCTCGATGGCTCCGGCCCCACCTACCTGGAGGCACCCAGCCTGGACTTGTGGCCCAGCGTCGCCTGGGAAGCAGACACCCAGAAAAGCAAAAGGGTCGACCTGAACACGCTGACCAAAGCCGAGGTGGCCAGCTGGAAACCTGGCGACACCCTGCTGCTCAACGGCAAGATGCTGACCGGACGGGATGCCGCTCACAAACGCATACAGGACATGCTGGCCAAGGGTGAACCCCTGCCCGTCGACTTCACCAACCGCGTGATCTATTACGTGGGCCCGGTTGACCCGGTCCGGGACGAGGCAGTCGGCCCTGCCGGCCCCACAACAGCCACACGCATGGATAAGTTCACCGAAATGATGCTGGCCCAAACCGGCCTGATTGCCATGGTCGGCAAGGCAGAACGCGGCCCGGCAGCCATCGAAGCCATACGCAAGCATCAAAGTGCCTACCTGATGGCTGTGGGAGGCGCCGCTTACCTCGTGTCCAAGGCGATCAAGGCAGCCAAAGTCGTGGGCTTTGCTGACCTGGGCATGGAAGCGATCTATGAATTTGACGTGGTCGACATGCCAGTGACCGTGGCGGTGGACGCCGGTGGGACTAGCGTCCACATCACCGGCCCCGCCGAGTGGGAAAAGAAAATCGCCACGGGTCAGTTCAAGGGCATCGGTATCGCTGCTTCGTAAATAGGGGCCACCAAGTTCACTTTACTTTGATCACGACTTTTCCCTTGGCACGACCAGCCTCGATGTAGGCCAGGGCCTCGTTGGTGGCATTGAAAGGGAAAACTCTGTCAACGACCGGCCGGATCACCCCCTCCTCCACCAGGCGGGTGATCTCCTGCAACTGAGCGCCATTCGCCTTCATGAACAGAAACGAATAGCTCAGGCCGAGACGACGTGCTCTTCGCCTGACGCCTGAGCTCAGCCACCGCATGACCACCTTCACGATCCCCGGTGCCGCGATCTCGTGGCCAAACGCGGGGTCCGGTGGCCCGGAGATCGAGATGATTTGCCCGCCGCCCTTCAGAACCGATAGTGACTTGTCCAGCGTCGTGCCATCCTGGCTGTTCAGAACGACGTCGTAGTCACGCAAGACATCGCCAAAATCCTCAGTTTTGTAGTCGACAACAATGTCGGCGCCCAGTCCCTTCACGAGCGCAACGTTGCCCGAGCTCGTGGTCGTGGCGACTTTGGCGCCCAGATGCTTGGCCAGCTGGATTGCGAAGGTGCCTACACCGCCAGATCCTGCCTGGATAAAGACCTTTTGCCCAGTCTTGAGTTCGGCTTTCTCGACGAGCGCTTGCCATGCGGTCAACCCGACCAGAGGAATCGATGCATTCAGTTCGCGCTTCTTGCCGTAGCGCTCAAGAATGAATGCTTTCATGGTGTTACCGACCTTTGTCGCTTAAGGCATCAAAAATCATGCAGGTCGTTGTGGCATGGGCATAAATTAGTCCGTCCGGTCCGACGATACGGCCTTCAGCAGTGGCGACCTGACGCCCGGCATGAATGACCTTGCCCTCGGCGCGAACCAGTGGCACTGCATCGGTCAGGGCTCGGAGCATGTTGACTTTTATTTCCAGCGTGGTGTAGCCCCTGCCAGCAGGCAGCGTTGTGTGCACGGCGCAACCCAACGCGGAATCGAGCAGGGTACAGAACCAACCACCGTGCACAGTGCCCAGTGGGTTGTAATGCCGTAACTGAGGCTTGCCCTGGAAGATGGCTATGCCAGGCTCCATGTGAATGGGGATGAAATCTAGGGTGTCGCCTATGGGCGGAGCAGGTAGCTCACCGGCAAAGATGGCTTCAAAAAGCTCCATGCCAGACATGGTGAAGACTTTCGCTCGTGGCGCGGTGCCTGAGGCGCTCAAGTTTTTGCGAATGGCCAACTCTTTTTGTTTCCAGCTCTCCAGGGTCTGTAGCGGCATCTTGGAATTCATCTTTCTATTGCATGTACAAGTGTTGTGCGCACAACTTACCACATGGCAACAGAGGGCACGTCGGCACTTGAGCCTTGTCAGACGAGCCAATTGAGGATGCGTCGACCCAGTACCTCACGGCTGATTCCGTAACGGTCATGCAAGGTTGGCAGCGCACCCGCATCCAGGTACTGGTCAGGTAAGCCGGCCAACTCAAAACGGGCCGGCTGCACGCGATTGCGAAGCAATGTGCTCGCTACCGCTTCGCCCAGACCACCGACCACTGAATGGTTTTCGGCGACGACCACTAAACGGTGTTTGTGGCGAACCGCATTCAAAATCGCGGCCTCATCCAGCGGTTTGATGGTGGGGCAATGCATAACGGCCACGCCCACCTTGTCTTTGGCCAGGTCGGTTGCCACCTCCAGCGCGCGCATGGTCATGATGCCGCTGGAGATGACCAGCACATCGGCACCTTCGCGCAGCATCTTGGCCTTGCCCAATTCAAATTGGTAGCCTTCCACTTCGTCCAACACCATCGGCACATTGCCGCGCAGCAGACGCATATAGACCGGTCCGTTGTGGGCGGCAATCTGTAGCACGGCCTGCTGGATGTCCAGTGCATCGCACGGGTCGACGATGGTCAGGCCGGGAATGCCCCGCATCATGGCGATGTCTTCGGTGGCCTGGTGGCTGGGGCCGTAGCCGGTGGTAAGGCCAGGCAGCGCACAGCACATCTTCACATTCAGGTTCTCTTCGGCAATGACCTGGTGGATGAAGTCATAGGCCCTACGGGTCCCAAACACTGCATAGGTGGTGGCAAAGGGCATCAAGCCTTCCTTGGCCATGCCGCCCGCTGCCGCCATCAGCAGCTGCTCGGCCATGCCCATTTGATAGAAGCGCTCGGGGTAGGCCTGGGCAAACAGATGCATGTCGGTGTACTTGCTCAGATCTGCCGACATGCCCACGATGTCGGGGCGCTGGGCAGCAAGTTCCACCAGGGCTTTGCCAAAGGGGGCGGCAACCACCTTCTGCCCCTCGGAGGCAATCGAGGCGATCATGGCCGACGTGGTGAGACGCGGTTTTTTTTCTGCGGTCGCGGTGTTCATGCTGCGGCTCCTTGGGTCTGTGCGTCGTCAAGAGTCTGGAGGGCCTTCTGCCACTCCGGGGGGTCCACGCGAATGAAGTGGTTCTTGTCACGAGTTTCGAGAAAGGGCACGCCCTTGCCCATCAGCGTGTTGAACAGAATCACGCGGGGCTGGGCATCCGTCAGGTGACGGGCGGTATCAAAGGCGGCCAACACCGCGGCCAGATCGTTGCCATCCACGCGCTGCACATGCCATCCAAAGGCGGCCCACTTGTCAGCCAGGGGCTCGAAGCCGAGGATCTTGGTTGAGGGGCCGTCTGCCTGCTGGTTGTTGATGTCTACCAGGCAGATCAAATTGGATAAGCCATGGTGGGCGGCGGACATGGCAGCCTCCCAGGTGGAGCCCTCATCGAGCTCCCCGTCGGACATGGAGTTGTAGACAAACGCTTTGCTCTGCTTGTGGCGCAGGGCCAGCGCCATACCCACGCCAATGGGCAAACCTTGGCCCAGGGAGCCGCCAGAGATTTCCATGCCCGGCGTGTACGTAGCCATGCCGGACATGGGCAGGCGGCTGTCGTCGCTGCCATAGGTTTCCAGCTCATCTTCGGGAATGACACCGGCTTCGATCAGCGCTGCGTAGTGCGCAATCGCGTAATGCCCGTGCGAGAGCAGAAAGCGGTCGCGGTCTTCCCACAGGGGGTCGACGGCACGGATTTTCATGGCGTGACCATAGGCGACGGCCAGCACGTCGGCCCAGCCCAGGGCCTGGCCGATATAGCCCTGGCCTTGCACCTCGCCCATGCGCAGCGCGTAGCGGCGAATGCGATAGGCACACTGGGCAAGAGAGGACAACTTGTCCTGAGCGGAATTCATGGCATTTCTCCAAAAATCAAAGGGAATCGGGTCACTTGAAGATGGCTGTGGGCACGTACGACACCAGCAACAACACCCCAAAGGCAACCAGGTAGAAAGGTCCGAGTTCGCGCACGGTCTCCCCCACCTTGACCTTGGCCAGGGAGCTGGTGATGAACAGGGTGGTGCCCACGGGCGGCGTGTAGAGCCCGATGGCCAGGTTCACGGTCATCATGATTCCCAGCTGCGTGAGGTCCATGCCAATCGAGTTGGCCAGAGGCACAAACACCGGTGTCAGCAGCAGCACGGCTGCAGGCAGGTCGATGAACATGCCGCACACCAGCATCAGAAGGTTCATCAGCAAGATCACGCTCCAGCCGCTAGACAGGTTGGCTTGAGCCCAGCTCACCACGCCATCGGGCATGCGGTCAAACGTCAGCAGCCAACCGATGGCGGCTGAAGCCATGATCACCAGCAACACGACCCCCGTGGACAAGCCCGCTTCCATGACGGCCTTGTGCAGACGCTTCCAGCCGAGGTCGCGATAAACCACCACAGAAACCACCCCTGCGTAGAGGGTGGACAGCACACTGACCTCGGTCGGGGTGGCGATGCCAAAGCGCAAGAAGATGACGATCAGCACAGGCAGCACCAGGGCTGGTGCCGCATACATCAGTTGCTGACCAAAAATTCCCCAGTTGAGCTTGCGTGTCTCGCGGGGAAAATTGCGCCTGCGACCGACCCACCAGCAAACAGCCATGAAGCCACCGCACATCAGCAAGCCCGGCATGATGCCCGCCACGAAGAGCGCAGCCACCGAGGTGTTGCTGGACAGTGCAAACAAAATCATCGGGATCGATGGCGGAATGAGGATGTCGATGGTCGCAGCAGCGGCCAATGTGGCTGCGGAAAACGCAGGCGGATAGCCCAGACGTTTTTGCCAGGGAATCAACAAGGACCCTATGGCGGAGGCATCGGCTACGGCCGAGCCCGACACACCGCCAAAAATAGTGGACGACAACACCCCCACTTGGCCTGGGCCCCCATGAAAGCGGCCGATCAAGGTGGATAAAACGCCAATCAGCGCCTCACCCAGTTTGCCGCCCATCATGAGCGAGCCGGTCAGCATGAAAAACGGAATGGCAATCAGCGGGAAGCTTTGCACCTGCGACACCATTTGCTGTACCAGCAAATCCAGGGGCACGCGGTCAGAAGTGGCGGCTGCCGCCATGGCGGCCACCAACAGGGCGTGCGCAATCGGAATCGCGATCACGGCTGCACCCAAAAACACAAGCAATATCAATGCGGTCATGGCGATCTCTTTCTTACCAATGAACCGGCGCAGGTTCTGTTGAAGCCGCTACCTCAGGGTCAGCCAACCAGGCTCGCCAAGCCGACATCAGGGCTAACACGGAAAGCAGGGCCATCCCGGTCATGACGCAGCTGTAGGTCGTCGAGCCTGGAATCTGCAAAATGGGGGACTTCTCGTCATGCACGATCTCCAGCATGCGCCAGGTGGCCACAGCCAAGGCGCCGTAAAGCACCGTCACGACCAACCAGCCCAGAACACCCCAGATCCGACGCGCAGACCCGGACATCTTGTCCATCAAAAAACTGGTGGTGATGTGCGCCCCATGCTGGGCCGCCAGCACGACGCCGGCCATGACGAGCCAGGGGAAAAGAAGTTCAGGCACCTCGTTGCCCCATTGCAAGCTGGCTCCGGTGGAGTAGCGCAACAGCGTGTTGCACACCAAAATAACAAATATCACCACAGTGCTGATCCAGAGCAGCACCTGGCACAAGGCCGAAATGGCCCGTTCAATCAGGTTCATGAGGTTCTCCGGCCCACCCGCGCGGGCGGGTGGACATGGGGCCTGGGGAAGGCGAAAGGCGAAGGCCGATCAACGGCCCCAAGTTCAGCGCGCGGCCGAGATCACTTTTTTCAGGAATGGACCTATGGGCGACGCCAGCCATTTGTCATCCACACTACCCGTGGCCTTGGCAAAAGCCGCCTTGTCAACCGTGTTGATCTGAACGCCTTTGGCTTTCAGTTCGGCCAGCAGTTTGTCGTCGCTTTCCTGGCTCAACTTGCGCTGCAGCTGTGTAGCCTCTGCGGCGGCTTCTTGCAGCGCCTTCTTGTCGGCGTCACTCAGGCGGTCCCAGCTGCGCTTGCTCATGAGCAGAGGCGTCATCTCGTATTTGTGGCCGGTCATGGAAATGAACTTGTTCACCTCATAGAGCTTGCTGGCGTGGATGTTCATGAGCGGGTTTTCCTGCCCATCGACCACGCCCTGCTGCAAGGCCACGTACAACTCGGCAAACTTGATTTGCTGCGCTTCTGCACCAAGTGACTGCATGATGTCCACCGTCACCGCATCTGGCGGCGTGCGCATCTTCAGACCTTTGAGGTCCTCAGGTTTGCTCAGGGCGCGCTTGCTGTTGCTCATGTGGCGGATGCCGTTGTCCCAGTAACCCAGGACCACCAGGCCTTTTTCAGCGGACTTCTCAGCCAGCTCCTTGCCCAAGGGGCCGTCCAGCATCTTCCAGACCTGGGGCAGGTCGCTGAACAGGAACGGCATGCCGAAGGCGGCGTACTCAGGCACGGTGGTGGCTACAGCGCCTTGCGAGTTGGCGCTCAGGTCCAAAGCACCGGTGCGTAGTGCGGTGACCATGGCAGCGTCGTCACCCAACTGGGCAGAGGGCGCGACCTGGATTTCGATGCGGCCGCCCGACTTGGCCTTGGCCACTTCAGCCATCTTCAAGGCGGCCTCGTGGCGCGGGTTACCAGGCGCGGCACCGTGGCCCAGCGTTAGCTTGACAGCCTGAGCATGGGCCAGAGACGTTGCAGCCAGAACGGCGGTGGCAAGCAGGGTTCGGCGCAGTGTGTTGAATCGTGTCATGAATGTCTCCTCGGTTTTAATGGAATGGGCAAGCCCATGGGTTGGAAAAACTAACAAATCAGTGGATCAACATGCCACCGTTCACGTCGAGCGTGACGCCGGTGCAGTATTTGGACAGGCTGCTGGCAAGGAACACCACGCAACCCGCCACATCGTTGGGCTCACCGATGTGACCGAGCGGAATGCCGTCCAGAATCGCCTGGCGCTTCTCTTCCGGAATCTTGCCCTTGTTGATATCGGTGGCGATCAAGCCTGGAGTCACGCAGTTGACACGGATGTTGTTGCCACCGTACTCGCGCGCCATGGCGCGGGCCAGCCCCAACACACCGGCCTTGGCGGCCGAATAGTGCGGCCCCCCCAGAATGCCGCCCCCGCGCTGTGCCGACACCGACGAAATGCAGACGATCGAACCGCTGTTTTGCGCAATCATGAGTGGCAATACCGCCTGCGAGGCATACAAGGTGCCACGCAGACTGACGTCCAGGATGCGGTCGTAGTCATCGCCGGTGATGTCCAGAAACTTGACCGGTTGTGTAATGCCGGCGTTGTTTACCAGGATGTCGATGCGGCCGTATTTAGCCTTGATCTGCTCCGCTGCGGCAACGCAGGAAGCCTTGTCGGTGACGTTGGCCACCAGGCCCAGATGCTCGGTGCCCAGGCGGGCCGCTGCCGCCTGGGGGTCGGCCACCGCCAGATCCAGGATCACCACGGTGGCGCCCTGCTCGGCCATCATCTTGGCCGTGGCGAATCCCAAGCCATTGATACCTGCACCGCCGGTAATGACGGCAACCTTGTCTTTCAGCAACATGTATATCTCCTGTGTTGGCACTGCTTGTTTGCAAGTGCCGCGATTCTGTAAGGGCGCGGGCCTCATGACAAACGATATAAACTCACTCCCGATTTAATTTCATTCATGTTGCATCGCAATAATTGAACGGATTTCACGCAGTGATCCCTCCCCTTAGCGCCTTGCAGGCCTTCGAAACCATCTCCCGCCGCAAGAGCTTTTCGCTGGCTGCCGAAGAGTTGCATCTCACCCCGTCGGCCGTCAGTCACCAGGTTGCCAAGCTGGAGAACCTGTTGGGCGTGCGCCTGTTCGAACGCTCGGCGCGGGGTGTGGAGCTGACGCCGGCCGGCCAGCAATACTTGCAGCGGGTCGCCAGTGCACTGGGAGCCATCAACACGGCAACCGAGGACTTGCGCCATGGCGTGCAAGACACCTTGTATGTGCACAGCAGTCCCAGCTTTGCCAGCCTGTGGTTGATGCCTCGCATTGCCAGCTTTACCGAGCAACACCCCAATATCTCACTGGTGTTGTCGGCTTCACATGTGCACTCGGACTTTCAGCTTGGCCAAATGGACATCGACATTCGTTACGGCCTGCCCAACTGGCCCAACCTGGAGGTTGAGCCGGTGTTTAGCGAAAGAATCCTGCCGCTGGCCAGCCCGGAATTGATCCGCACCCACGCCCTGCATCAACCCGCCGACTTGCTGCGCGTGCCGCTGATTCAGTCCAGCGTGAACGTGGTGCAATGGCCTGACTGGTTTGCCCGCTTTTGCGCCGAACAGCGCCCGGAGCGCATGGGTCTGCGCTTTGATCGCGCCATGATGAGCCTGGATGCTGCCGTGCAAAAACTGGGCGTGGCCCTGGAAAGCGCCAGCATCGGTCAGTCACTCGTCGCCAGCGGCAAACTGCAGCCCGTGTTTGAAGAGCAACTGAGCCTGGAAGTGCAGGCGCATTTCATGGTGTATCCCGCCAGGCACGCCTCACGACCAGAGGTGCAAAGCTTTTTGGAGTGGCTAAGGACGGAGGCGGGACAGATACACACGTCAAAGTAAGGGGAGATCTGGCCCCCTCTCCAGTTCTACCCACTTGTACCCATCGACTGCGTCGAACCGCATGCAGAGCGCCTGATGAAGGGTTAGGGCAAGCTTCGGGCACATCTGAAGCCGATATACACGACCGCGGTGGACGCAGGTTTGGTTTGCAGATGATCACGATGCATCTGGGCAGACCCGTACCACCACGAGCCGCCACGCGTCGGGCGATCGGAATCCGATGCTGCCGACTTCCCGTCGTCGGTCCACTCCCAGACGTTGCCACCCATGTCCCACAAGCCATTAACCCCTGCCCGTGTACTGCCGGTTAACACATGGCCATGACCTCGTGAAGTGACCCTGCCGCCGGAATAGGCGGCAAGGGTGGGTGTTGCCCCGCAATCACCCAGACAGTTGGCGCCTTCTGGGCTGCTCCCGGTTGGATAAGGGTAGCGCTCGTCTTTCAAAAAACCAGCAGGTGGCGCGGTACGCCGCTCGGTGTAGGCGGCCTCCATCCATTCGGCGTCAGTCGGGAGCCGTTTTCCTGACCATTTACAAAATGCTTGGGCCTCATGGAACGTGATATGTGCTGCGGGCTCTCTCTCGTTTGCAGGCTGGCCATACGGCATGCGCCAGGTCCATCCTTTGCGTTGCACCCATCCACCTTCAAAGGTGCTGCCACCGCCTGATCTCTCGGCGGAGGTCACGATGCCAGTGGCCTGAACATAGCGCGCAAACTGCGCGATGCTCACCTCACGCCGATCCATGGCGAACCCACGAATGGCCTGCATGTCATCGCTCTCGGCCCTGGCCATGGTCTCGGCAACCACCCCGAACAGCATCAACAGCAAAATATTTCGCATTGGCGGATTTTGAATCGAGGCCAATGACCCTGCGAATTCAGCCCGTTTTGGAAGCAACCAGAATCACGCCATGGGCCGCATCAAACGCTTGCTACAAGGAGATCACACCAGAGTCGCTCCCGACGACCTGATCTGTCCTTTGTGCGAACGGAAGGTTCCCGACAGCCAGCGCGACGCCCACCACCTGGTGCCCAAGTCCAAAGGGGGCAGACACACCGAATACCTGCACCGGATTTGCCACCGCCAGATTCATGCACTGTTGACCGAGACGGAGCTGGCCCGACAGTTCAACTCTGTGGAGGCTCTGCTGACCCATCCGGAGATCGCGCTCTTTGTGGGCTGGGTCAAGACCAAACCCGAGGACTTCATGGAACGCACCCGAAAAAGTCGACGACTGCGCTGGAATTGAACCTTGTGGCTGTGAAGCCTATTGCGGTCGCCTTGTTGACATGGGCATGGGTACAAGACCGCCATGGGCCAGGAGCGGTAGTTCGGACTGAATACGCAGTGGGAACGCTGACACACTATTCGGAGGATTGGCATGCACTCCATGCCAGATAGACTTGGCCAGACTGCACCATTCTTTAAATATCACGTGTATGGACAACCTACCCACCAAAAAGAGCGCCGGCGACGTTGCCCGCGAAGTCGGGCGTGCCGTTGTATCGATGATCCCAGCTGCAGGCGGTCCTCTCCAGGTTGTGTTTGAGAATTTTTTTAGTTCTCCAATCGAGAGGAGAAAAGAAGCATGGCTGCAACAGCTCGCTGCCGTGGTGAAAGAAGTGGAGGCCCGAGTAGCTGAAATTACGCCTGAAAAGCTGGTACAGAACGATGCATTCGTGACAGTGACCATGCAGGCGTCGCAGATAGCCTTGCGGAACCACCAGCAGGCGAAGCTTGAAGCCTTGCGTAACGCTGTCCTGAACGCAGCGCTTCCGAATCCTCCGCAGGAAGATGAGCAGATGATCTTTTTGCGATTGATCGACCAGCTTACCCCTTGGCACTTGAAAGTCCTGTCCGTTTTGGATGATCCCGTGCAATGGATGACGCGCCATAGTGTTGCAAATCCAGGATGGGGGACAGGCGGACCGTCCGCAGTCTTGGAGCACTGCCTGCCTGAACTGCGTGGACAACGCGAAAACTACGATCAGATAACTCGCGACCTACAGGCGGAAGGCTTGCTCGGGCTAGGGCATTTTCTCCACGTGACAATGACTGGCGGAGGTATGGTCGGCTCGCGAACTACGGGCCGCGGTAAGAGGTTCATCAGATTTATTACCTCACCATGAACTCTTCCCAAGTCAGATCTAGCTTGACAGACAATGCGGACGTACTACCAGAGGGCATTCGCCCGCCAACTTTCCGTCGGTTACTTCTACGTTGAGGATGGTCTGCAAAAGTCAGCCCCATGACGGTCTGATCTGAGACAGTTGAGCCATGAAACAAATGAGTCTTGCGACCACCGGATTCGAGCTTGTCACCAAGCGCAAGCGTGAATTTCTGGATGAGATGAATCTGGTGATTCCGTGGACTGAATTGCTGGCGTTGATCGCACCTCATGCACCTGCGGGCAAGACGGGTCGTCCACCGTTTGCCACAGAAGTCATGCTTCGCATCCATTTGCTTCAGCAGTTCTTCGGTCACTCCGGCCCTGTCATGGAAGAAGCCCTGCACGACATCCCGCTATACCAAGAATTTGAACACCTGGATGCAGGCATCACCCGGCTGCCCGATGAGAGCACCATCCTGAGGTTCCGCCACATGCTCGAACA
>JBEEJZ010000076.1:0-7351 GCA_041168905.1 Pseudomonadota bacterium
GAAATCGAGTCCGACAAGGCTGGCACTGTGACGCAGGTGCTGTGTGAAAACGGCCAGGCCGTTGAGTACGGACAACCCCTGTTCATCATTGAATAACCTCAGGAAGCGGCTCACGACCCTCTATGTTTAAAAAAATACTTGTTGCCAACCGAGGCGAGATCGCCCTGCGGATTCAGCGCGCTTGCCAAGAGCTTGGCATCAAGGCGGTGATGGTCTATTCAGAGGCAGACCGCGACGCCAAATACGTCAAGTTGGCGGAAGAAGCCGTGTGCATAGGCCCTGCATCCTCTGCACTGAGCTACCTCAATATGCCCGCCATCATTTCGGCTGCTGAGGTGACCGATGCCGAGGCCATCCACCCGGGCTACGGTTTCTTGAGTGAAAACGCCGGTTTTGCCGAGCGGGTGGAAAAAAGCGGATTCCAATTCATCGGGCCGACCGCAGAGTCCATACGCATCATGGGTGACAAGGTCTCGGCCAAGCAGGCCATGATCCGTGCGGGGGTGCCTTGCGTGCCTGGCTCCGAGGGCGAATTGCCAGATGATCCCGCTCAGATTCGCCGAATTGCCAAGGCTGTGGGCTACCCGGTCATCGTGAAGGCGGCGGGCGGTGGCGGCGGCCGTGGAATGAGGGTGGTCCATACCGAGGCGGCGCTGGTCAACGCAGTCCAGATGACCCGCGCTGAGGCCGGAGCCGCTTTTGGAAATCCCGCTGTCTATCTCGAAAAGTTTTTGCAAAATCCCCGGCATATTGAGATTCAGGTGCTGGCGGATAAGCACAAGAACGCCGTGTACTTGGGTGAGCGCGACTGCTCCATGCAACGCCGTCACCAAAAAGTGCTTGAAGAGGCGCCTGCACCGGGCATTCCCCGCAAATTGATCGAACGTATTGGTGAGCGCTGTGTCACTGCCTGCAAGAAGATCGGCTACCGGGGTGCCGGTACCTTTGAGTTCTTGTATGAAAACGGCGAGTTCTACTTCATCGAGATGAACACGCGCGTGCAGGTGGAGCACCCGGTCACTGAACTGATCACCGGTGTTGACATCGTCAAAACCCAGATCATGGTGGCGGCTGGCGAGAAGTTGCCCTTCACCCAGCGCCAGATCGAGATTCGGGGGCATGCCATCGAATGCCGTGTCAATGCCGAAGATCCCTTCAAGTTCACGCCGTCGCCCGGACGTATCACCATGTGGCATGCGCCAGGTGGGCCTGGTGTGCGTGTGGATTCCCATGTCTATACCAATTACTTCGTGCCTCCCAACTATGACTCCATGATCGGTAAGATCATTGTGCATGGTGATACGCGCGAACAAGCTATGGCCCGTATGCGGACTGCTTTGGGCGAGACCCTGGTGGAAGGTATCAAGACCAACATTCCCTTGCATCGGGAGTTGATGGTGGACGCCAAGTTCATGACGGGTGGCACCAATATCCATTACCTCGAAGAGTGGCTGGACCACCACAAGCGTTGATGGCCGGCCCAAACCAGGAGCTCTCCATGTTTGAGTTGTCGCTGCTGTGCCCGGAGGATCGGGTGGAAACACTCAGCGATGCTTTGGATGCACTTGACGCACTTAGCGTCAGTGTGGATGACGCGGATGCGCACACGGATGCCGAGCAGGCGCTGTTTGGCGAGCCCGGTATGCCCCCGCCCAAAGGGGGCTGGCAACGTTCCCACGTGCTTGCCTTGTTTGCCAATCAGGTGCTAGCCCAGGAGGCGGCTGCATTGTTGCCAGTTCAGGACTTTTTTGATGGTTGCAAGGTGTTGGGCGTGCAGGCGGTCCCTGAGCAAGACTGGGTGCGGCTGACGCAATCCCAGTTTGCGCCAGTTGAGATCACCCCCACTTTCTGGATCGTACCTACATGGCATGAGCCACCCGCCCAGGCGCAACAGCTCATACGTCTGGACCCCGGTCTTGCCTTTGGAACAGGTACGCATCCCACCACCAAGATGTGCCTGCGCTGGATTGCTGGCCACGGCAACCTCGGCTTGGGGCGTGTTCTGGATTACGGCTGTGGCTCCGGCATTTTGGCCATCGGTGCGGCCAAGTTTGGCGCGAGTGACATAGACGCTGTCGATATCGATGAGGCTGCAGTGCAGGCCACCGAGTTGAATGCCCTGGCAAATCATGTTGAGCTGAATGCCGGTTTGCCGGACGTGGTGTCTGGTCGCTACCAGACGGTATTAGCCAACATATTGGCCAGTCCGCTCAAGGTTTTGGCTCCTCTGCTCACTTCCCGAGTTGAATCCGGTGGCCAACTAGTGCTGGCCGGAATTCTGGAACGTCAGGCCGAGGAACTTCAGCAGGCGTACGCGCCTTACGCCCAACTGGTTGTGAGTGATGCTGAAGACGGCTGGATCTTGATGACGGCTCGCCTTTAGGCCCATATCGACGACAGAGCCGAGAAGCACGCGTTTATGAGCCTGGTCACGCGATGCCCCGCTTGCGGCACCCATTTTCGGGTGGTGGCTGATCAGCTCAGAATTTCTGAAGGCTGGGTGCGGTGTGGTCGCTGCGAAGAGGTTTTTGATGCGTCGCTGCAATTGCTGCCACCTGCCTTGGACTCAAAGTCGGAGGCTTCCCAGAGCGGCGTAACCTCGCCTGCACACACCACACCTGTTTCAGCGTCGGACTCTGCACCTGCTGCCGATGATGGCCTGGGCGCTGTGCCTGAACCTGAACCTGAACCTCTGGGTGTCCAGCCAGATGCGCCAGAGTCTGTTGATAGTGCTGAGTTGAATCTGATTTTCCCGGATACGGTTCAGATGCCGTCAGAGGCAGGATGGAACGTCTCGGTCTCCGACCGGCCAAGTTTGCCCTCCCTAGACTTTGGGGATGTGCAGACTAGCGAGTTGGCAGGGCAAACCGGTGCGCACGAGGGGCGTGAAGATCTGGAGCCCGGCCTTTCTGCCTTGCCAGAAAGTACGGCAAAAAAATACGGTCTGAGCGCTACGCTAGCTGCCGAGCCCGAGCCCGAGCCCGAGCCCGAGCCCGAGCCCGAGCCCGAGGGCAATTTCGGCCAGCACTTGGCAGCCGCCATGGCTGAACCGCAGGCCGCAACGTCTGATCCCGACGCCTGGCTAGCGTCTGCTCCCGGGCCATTGCCCGCCATGGAGACCGATCCCGCCAGTGTGTCATTTTTACGTGCGACGAATGCTGCCGCAAAGCCGCAGGCGGTGTGGGTCATGCCATTGCAGTGGCTCATCGCGGCCTGCCTGATGGTCGTTTTTGCACAACAGGTGGGGCGACATTTCCGCGACGAACTTGCAAGCGAATTCCCTGCGATCCGCCCGGCCCTGAGTGGCTGGTGCGACCTGACCGGGTGTGAAGTGCAGGCGCTGCGTCGGATCGATGCGGTGGTCATCGAGAGTTCAAACTTCAGCAAGGCTACGGCGGGCTCATATCGCCTGCAGTTGAGCTTGCGAAACAATGCAGAGATTCCCGTTGTCGTGCCGGCCTTGGAATTGGTGCTGACGGACTTTCATGATCAACCCATGCTACGTCGCGTATTTGCTGCCAAAGAGCTTGATTTGAATACCCAGGTCCTGCTGCCTGGACAAAGCCTGGCGCTGCAGCTGCCCTTGCGCGTGCTCCCGCCAGTTCAGCCTGAACGGGTGACCGGGTACCGGTTGATCGCTTTTTATCCCTGAGCTCGCTTCACCGTCGTTGGTTTATCTTTTGTACAGACGTGAAAAAGCCCGTTGTGGCGGACAACGGGCTTCGGGTTTTGTCGATGCTTTTTAAGGTTTGCTGCCCGTAGGGAAAGGCCAGGCAGCTTTCGGGTTGAGCGTGGTTTGGGCCGAGGGCGCGGCAGCTTTTGCAGGTGCGGCCTTGCTGGCTGGCTTTGCCGCAGCCTTTTTCGCAGCGGCCTTCACGGGTGCTGCAGCCTTTTTGGCGGGAGTCGCCTTCTTTGCGGCGGTTGCAGCTTTGGCAGGGGCAGCTGCTTTGGCTGGAGCTGCAGCCTTGGCGGGCGCGGCTTTTTTACTGGCTACTGCCTTTTTGGCAGGTGCTTTGGGCGCGGCGGCTTTGGGTGCGGGTGAGGCTTTTTTGGCAGGCGCAGCAGCCTTTGCTGGTGTTGCGGCTTTGGCGGGGGCCGCTTTCTTTGCCGGTGCCGCTTTTACGGGGGCTGCTTTTGCGGGTGCTGCCTTGGCAACAGTGGCGACCTTCTTTGCAGCCGCCTTCTTGGCTGGGGCGGCAGCTTTGGCCGGTGCAGCGGCAGCTGGCGCTGCGGCTACTTTTTTCGCAGGTGCTGCTTTCTTGGCGGGCGCCGCCTTTTTGGCAGGTGCAGTCTTGGTGGCGGCGGGTTTCTTTGCAGTGGCCATCATCATCTCCTCGTTCGTTGGAAAAAAGGCACTTCAAGCAGGTCTGGATACCTGAAGCGATTCATGGTGCTGGAATACCCAACACCGTGAACTCGGGGGTGCAAATCGCTGCGTGCTACTAGGGGAACGAAGGCGGTCTGCGTCATATTGCGGTTGCGCTGGATGTCAATCCCAGGACAAAGCACCGCCAGATTGATATTCAATCACGCGGGTTTCAAAGAAATTTCGTTCCTTTTTCAGATCGATCATTTCACTCATCCAGGGGAAGGGATTTTCCTCATTGGGGAACAGGGCTTCGAGGCCGATCTGGGTCGCGCGCCGGTTGGCGATGTAGCGCAGATAGCCTTTGAACATCGAAGCATTCATGCCCAGCACGCCACGGGGCATGGTGTCTTCTGCGTAGCGGTACTCCAGCTCAACCGCTTTTTCAAACAGGCTGCGAATTTCCGCCTTGAATTCGGCGGTCCAAAGATGTGGGTTTTCCAGCTTCAGCTGGTTGATGAGGTCGATGCCAAAGTTGCAATGCATGGACTCATCGCGCAGGATGTACTGGTACTGCTCTGCAGCACCGGTCATCTTGTTTTGCCGGCCCAGCGCCAGAATCTGGGTAAAGCCGACGTAGAAGAACAGGCCTTCCATCAGGCAGGCAAACACAATCAGCGACTTCAGCAGGGTTTGGTCTGTTTCCTGGGTGCCGGTGTGGAAGTTGGGGTCCATGATCGCCGAAATGAACGGGATCAGAAACTCATCCTTGTCGCGGATGGATTGAACTTCGTTGTAGGCATTGAAGATTTCGCTTTCATCCAGCCCCAGTGATTCGACGATGTACTGGTAGGCGTGGGTGTGGATGGCTTCTTCAAAGGCCTGGCGCAGCAAGAATTGCCGGCACTCCGGTGCGGTGATGTGACGATAAGTGCCCAACACGATGTTGTTGGCCGCCAGTGAGTCGGCGGTCACAAAAAAGCCCAGGTTGCGCTTGACGATGCGGCGTTCGTCTTCGGTCAAGCCGTTCGGGTCTTTCCAGAGTGCGATGTCCCGGGTCATGTTGACCTCTTGTGGCATCCAGTGATTGGCGCAGGTGGCCAGGTATTTTTCCCAGGCCCACTTGTACTTGAACGGCACCAGCTGATTGACGTCGGTCTGGCCGTTGATGATGCGTTTGTCAGACGCGCGCACGCGCCGCGTTGTTTTCACAGCTGTGGACTCGGTACTTGGGGCACTGACGGGCGCCGAGGGATAAGACGCAAACGCAGCTGCGGACACCGGGCTCGCCGGAGTAGGGCTACGCAGTGGTGTCGCGGTCGCAACAGGGGTGACTTCTTCGTCCCAGGTCAGCATATTAATTTCCGATCAAAGAATTATGTAAGCAGCGAATTGAAATGAAAAGAATTCTTTCAATTGGCGGCGTGTGTTGTTGTGTGCCGGCATCGAACGACGTTGATTTGACATCGTTCGATGCCAGGTTCTTTACTGGCAGGATTCGCAGGTGGGGTCGTCAACGCCACAGAACTTGATGTCCGTGGCTGGCCCTTGCGCCATTTGTGCCCGGGCGGCGGCGGCGGCCGCGTCCAGTGCACTCATGGCCACGGGGGCTGCTGGGCCGCTACCGGACGAGACGGCGTTAAGCTGACCCGCTGTCACGGTGGACTTTTCTGCGTGCGTGGCTGACATGGTGCGCAGGTAGTAAGTGGTCTTGAGGCCACGCAGCCAGGCCAGCTTGTAGGTGTCGTCCAGCTTTTTGCCCGATGCACCTGCCATGTAGATGTTGAGAGACTGGGCCTGGTCGATCCACTTTTGACGACGTGCAGCGGCCTCAACCAACCAACGTGTTTCCACTTCGAAGGCCGTTGCGTACAGGGCCTTGATGTCGGCGGGAACGCGGTCGATGGGGACGAGGGAGCCGTCGAAGTGTTTCAGGTCCATCACCATCACGTCGTCCCACAGGCCCAGACGTTTCAAGTCGCGCACCAGGTAGCTGTTGATGACGGTGAATTCGCCCGACAGATTGGACTTGACGGACAGGTTGCCAAAACAAGGCTCGATGGACGCGTCCACCCCAATGATGTTGGAAATGGTGGCTGTAGGTGCAATCGCAACGCAGTTGGAGTTGCGCATGCCGTCCTGAGCGATTTTCTTGCGCAGGCTGTCCCAGTCGAGGGTGGATGAGCGATCGACCTCCACGTAGCCGCCGCGTGCACGCTCCAGCATGTCCAATGTGTCAATCGGCAGGATACCCTGGTCCCAGAGCGAACCTTTGTAGCTGGAGTAGCGGCCACGCTCGCGGGCCAGCTCGGTCGATGCCTCATAGGCGTAGTAGCAGATCGCTTCCATGGACTGGTCTGCAAACTGAACAGCTGCGTCGCTGGCATAAGGTATGCGCAGCTCATACAGCGCGTCTTGAAACGCCATCAGGCCCAGGCCGACCGGGCGGTGGCGCAGATTGGAGTCGCGTGCTTTCTTGACCGCGTAGTAGTTGATGTCGATCACGTTGTCGAGCATGCGCATGGCGATGGAAATCGTCTTTTGCAGCTTGGCGTGATCCAGCGCGCCGTCTTTCAGGTGTTGCAGCAAATTGACCGAGCCCAGGTTGCACACCGCAGTTTCAGTGTCGCTGGTGTTGAGCGTGATTTCAGTGCACAGGTTGCTGGAATGGACGACGCCGGCATGCTGCTGGGGCGAGCGTACGTTGCAAGCGTCCTTGAATGTGATCCAGGGGTGGCCGGTCTCGAACAGCATGGTCAGCATCTTGCGCCACAAGTCAGAGGCTTGCAGGGTGCGGGCAGGTTTGATGTCGCCGCGCGCAGCTTTTTCTTCGTAGGCCACGTAAGCGCGCTCGAAGTCGGCGCCAAACTTGTCATGCAAATCGGGGACATTGCTGGGAGAGAACAGGGTCCAGGTGCCTTTTTCCATGACCCGGCGCATGAACAGGTCCGGGATCCAGTTGGCCGTGTTCATGTCGTGCGTGCGGCGGCGATCATCACCCGTGTTCTTGCGAAGATCCAGGAATTCGTCCAGATCGGCATGCCA
>JBEEJZ010000077.1:0-6798 GCA_041168905.1 Pseudomonadota bacterium
GGCAACTGCTGCCGCCGTTCCGCCCAAGGCCGTGTAAGCCACTGCCGCTCCTGCGACTCCACTACTTGTCGGGTCTGGCATTCGTGTCTCCCAAAAAAAACCCGCCGGGCGTGCTCCTCGGCGGGTGGGGAAAAAATCAGGTTCAGATCAGGATAGATCGGCGGTATGCACCAACGCGTTCTCGGCCACGCAAGTCAGCTCGACCTGCTCAGCTCTGGGCTTGACGCTCATGACGCGCGCCAGCTGGGACCAGGACTGCCCGACACCAAAAGCAAAGTGCGTTCGCTCACGGTCAGCACTAACCTGTGGTTCAAAGCCGGGCTGAGCTTTCAGGATGGCATGAGCAGCAGTTGCCCCCTGCGTGACCTCAATGGCATCGGAGACCGAGCCATCTGGCTTTCGCAGAACCAGGTAGTGAACGGCTCCTAACTGCCAACTCAGCGACTCAGAACACCGCACAGTCCTCGTTTGACTGTCCCAGCTCAAGACCTCTCCACTCAAACCCCATCGCGGAATGTCGTGACTGAGCGCAATCAAATCTCCAGAGGTTGGAATCAAACCTTCCAGCTCCGTGCGGAAGGTCACGATTCGTCGGCGATACCGATTAGCCGCCGCGATGTATTTACCCTCTCGAACGCCCTGAGCCCTATCGGTACAGCCAAACAATCTCACGCGAGCAGGCTTGACAGCCTGGGATCCAGGCAACGCCACTGTGAACTCGTCAGGCTTCCAGCTCTTGGGGTTGACGTATTCGATCGTGACCGCATCCGCTGTCGCATCGCCTGCCATCAGGTACTGAATCTTCAAGCTGTTGCGCACGATATTTCGTGCAGAAAAGAGCGCTACCGGGATGGTCTTTGGTTCATCGCGAACGATGCGAACAATCCCGCCTTGCAAAAACGGTACGGCACGCCCAGCCCGGGCAATTTGCCCCAAGGCGTCCCACACCGTCTGGTTCTGATCAAACACTGCATTGAAGGTATCCCCTCGAGCCGACCACACCGCATCCAACCGCGCCAAAGCTGACAAGTCCAATTGCCGGTCAGGCAGACCTGCGCCGTAGCTGGACTTAACAGCATCCGCGAAGGCCCAAGCAATCGAGCGGGTTGGTTGCGGTGCAGACCATCCAGAGCTTGAACTCCAACTTGAGAGCTTGCGCGTCACCAGGCAGTTGACCAACCGTGAGGAACGCTGCGACAAGTTGTCGGTGGCGCGCATCCTGAGTGCCAAGTAAGTCAGATCAGTGGGCAGTTGGGATCCAGCCAAATAACCCTTGGCTTGCCCCCAACGCAACTCATGACCAGCCCGATTACTGGTATCCCGTGCATCAAGGCGCTGCAGGCGGATCTCATAACGCCCAGGTGTCACCGAATACTTGAACGATAGGCGCTGCGCGGTATTGGTTGCAGCCGAGTAGGTCTCGTCTGCCAAATGAAGCCAACCCGAGATGGCATCCCCATCATCGTTAATGCTTCGGACCTCAACCCGCCACTGCACCGATCGGCTTTCCAATGCACCACTGTCATTGGCATAGTAGAGACCGCGCAACATCACCACATCGACACCGACCTGGTTGATCTGTGTGCCCACCGGATTTAGGGCAAAGGGACCGACGATGGCTCCTGTATCGCTAACAGCAATCAACTCCTGTCCCGAGACCTCCGGGGCCGTAACCACATCAGGATTGAACAATGTGTTCTGGCCGCCTGGCTCAATCACCTGCGCTTGCACCTCCGCGAACGAGCTGATCGGGCTGTCATCGATAGACAACTCCTCAAACTGGAACTGGCCTACACCGATGACATGCAGTTGATGGAGATACTCTTCATTGTTCTCGTACTCCGTATAGGGCATGGTGGCCAGATCTGGGTACACCAGATGGCGGCCATAGATCACAGGCACGGGTTGCGCCAAGCGTCCATAGTTACCCCGCGCTTGCAAGGAGTACGTCGGGCTGGGGGATGTGGTGTTGGCTGATGCCGAGGGCAAGGCCTGATTTGGCAACGGCACCAGGGCATTGACAAGTACAGAGCCCGTCACTGCAATCGCAGTTGACGCCACCGCCGTCGCTAGCGTGCCTGAATACCCCATTGACGCAGCCAGAGCGCCGCCATACGCATTTGCGACGACCAGCACGGCGATCATGAGCACGGTTCTCAGCGGATTCTTGCCGCCACCTCCACCGCCTTGCGGCAGTGTGACCAAAGCTACGACGTCTCCTGCATCTATCGGCGTCACCGCCCTATGCGCCATCAGTACCGGCTGCCCGTTTTTCAGGATCAAGGTGGGCTGGTCGAATTCAATGCCGTCACGACTCATCCACTGTGCGATCGTGGGCGATCCAAACACATGGCTCACCTGCCGATCACTGGGCTCGAACGGATTTCGCATCCAAATGACCAGTCCAGGACTGGGTAGGCCTGACATGCAAGTGCTTGTCATGGCGATTCCTTCCATCGGTAATACCCCTCCACCTGCCAGCCGTGACTGGCCAAAGAAATCAGTTGCTGAAACACCACTCCAGCCTGCTGGGCACAGTGCAAAACACCGCCACCGTCTGCCTCGACCCATACGCCTACATGAACAGGGTGTCGGGACTGACGCATCAAGACCGCATCACCCTGCTGTGGCACATCGACCACAGCCCAACGTTGCCTCTCCGGGTGAGTTTTGAACGTATGAAGGACCGTCCGAAGATTCAGTGCATCCACCGGGATCAAAGGCAATTCACGACTGAAGTGCGTCTTCTGGACCCAAAGAAAAAGGCCCCAGCAGTCAAATGACTCGGGGCCTCTCTCACCTGCAATCCACGGACGACCGATGTATTGGATCGCCCAACTCAGCGAGTCTTCTTTCGTCATCGTGCTAATCCAGGGAACTCAGTTGCGGTGTACAGGCGTGACGGGAAGGTCTTGTTGCCAATGTCAGCCATCCGTGCCTTGGCCGTGACCCGCTGCACGTCCGCCTCCACCTCGGTGATCACCAACGTGATGGGCGGATCCATCTGTGGGCCACTCAAATCGTTGGAAAGGTACGGACGGTAGGTCACTTCAATGGGTGACTCCGAAACTGACGCCTCATCCAAGTGCTTCACGATCTCACGGGTGACGTTGTCCAGGGTGATCGCAATTTCCGGAACAGGCGCAATATCTACCGGCGGCAGATCCAGCTCAAATCCCATGGCTACAAACTGAACCTGCTGGCCTGCATTGATTGGCGCTGACGCCTCAAGCCTTGCAAGCAAGTCTTGCTGATCACGAACCACGCGGATCGCGGTCGTATTACCAGCATCGTCTCTAAAGTCCGGGTGCCGGATCTCCAAGGTATGCAAAATAACCACGTCGTTGGGCGCACTGGCATATGCCTCACGCAATGCTGCCGAAAGAGCTTGATCAGGCATTTGACACCTCGATGGGGATGACTTTTCTGGAGGCTGATTGATTGGCTTTGGCATCGAATCCAAAGACGTCAGACCTGGCTTGCGGCAGATCCCCTTCGATGCGATGCACAGCGCAACCCGTCAGATGTTCGTTGGCAGCCACAAAAAATGGCACATGATCCGAATATGCGTTGTCGCAGGCCGCTGTCCACAACGGTCCTTCCAAGAACATGCATGCGCCCTTGCAAGCTTGAAGCACAGGGCAGCCAAGACACTCTGACCGTTGAGACCAATGCGTCGAGGTGTCGAGCGCCACATCCGACAACTTAGAAATATGCCCGATGTGATGCGACTGACCGTTAGGCGCAATAGACACCGAACTCACGTTCTGACAAGTAAGCACACTGCCCATGAGATCGACGGCGATCTGGTCAGGACTGTCCATCCCGCACTTCTGACCCAACACGCTGGCCGGACGTCTCTCCAGGATGCTTCGAGCCCACTCGCGCATACGGGAACGAGCAATATCGAGATGAACAATCCGCCCACGACGAATTTCATCCAGCGATTGCCTGCGAAATTCGAAGGCCTCCTCATTCGATTGAAGCGAATTTGCCAGACCCCCCGCATCGTAGGGATCAACGAAGGCTCCCTCGCCGATCGAAATCGTCGGATCGCCAGTCAACTGCAAGAAGTACTTGGCAATCTCTTCTCGACTGGTGTTCGTGCGATGGACCATGGCATTGAACGAGATTCGCCCCTGGGGAGAGAGCCGCTTGTAAAGATCCAAAATTCCGGCGCGGCTGGATTCGTCTGCCAGTGGGTCTGGGCCACGAGCAGTTTGACCTGGACCGTCGTGGCTAACGCCCACGCCAAAGCCCAATGCATCCAGCCATTCATTGATCTCCGGATTCAGCAAAGAGCCATTGGTGACGATGCCAAATGATGCTGCCGGATAACGCTGCCTGAGCGCCTCAGCCAAGGGGCGCAGGGTCTTGATGTAAACCAACGGTTCACCACCCCAGAACTCAATTCGCTCGGGTGCTTGGTCGAGACTATCCTCAAGCAGCCTCAGAAATTGAGGTACGTCTGCTTGAGTGGTCTCTTGCGCATGAGGAACAAACCGTTGGCTGCAATAGTCGCACGAGTAGTTGCACGACAGACCAAGCTGAATCTTTAGCACCTTTGGATTGGTTTTTCGACCAGGCTGGGTCAGGCTAACCGCTTCAATGTGACCAACTGTCCATGACTTTTCAATGTAGGGCAGTGGCCAGGGAGTAAGGTCCTCGGCCAGAAGCTCACTGGTTTGGTTGTCGTAAATCAGCTGGACTGGCTCATTGGCGCGATTGCGCGCGTGCAAAGTAAATCTAGCCATCAAGCACCTGCACTTTGCATTGCCGGTTCATCGGCAAAAGCCTCAGGGCATGCCTGACGGCACACCTCCTGCGCACTCTGGTGTGCAAACTTGGCCAAGTGATATTCACGGCGGGAGCGGATGCGCTCACCATCCAAGACTGTCACGGTAAACAAGACATGCTCGTCATCAACGAGCTCAATAGTTTTCTCAATCAAGGTCATCTCCTGCCCAGCTCATAGCCGGGTGTATAGCTCTGTGTAGTTGTGGGAGGCCACGCGGAAGGTAACGACCAAAAGGACGCGCTCCCCACTGGGGGCGTTGAAGGGATTGGTCTCGTGCCATATCCGTGAGGGATGCAAAACAACCAACCCAGGAGTGGTTTCGATGTATCGAACCTTCTCCCAAAACGGAAACCCCGCCATCGGGCGGGGGTCCTGTAAAAGCAGCTCTCCATCTCCGACCGTCCAATCACGGTCCTCAGGAGGACTTCGCTCTCGGCCACAGTCGAGGTACAGGCAAAGAACGTGGTCACCCGTATGGTGATAGTGCGGCTGAGCCCGCATCCCCTTTTGGTAGCAGACAGGAATGCAGCGCGCAAGCACATCGAGTTCACTTGCATTCCTGACCCCGTGAGCCTCTTGCAAATAAGTACGGTAGGTCTTATCGACCCACTTTTTGAACTCAAACCAGACAGGTGGGGCCTGCATTTCATGCTCTGGAAAAAAGAGGTTCAATTGGGTGCGCAATTTCACTGGCACATCAGGCATTGCATGTCGCGGAGGATGGGCCTTGTGATTCTTGAAACGCTCCGTCGAGAACGTCTTCAGCTCATTGATCTGGCCCGCTGTGAATGGCGACGCTTCATGCAGGACAGGCGTACTCCATAAATGCTCAATCATGGGTAACCTCGGATCCAAAAGAGACTGCAATGCGCAGCTCGTTGCAATACCGGGATATCGGTCGAGCTGCGTGTGTTTGTGTTCCGTTGAAAACAACCAGACGATTGGGCTTGATCAAGGTACAAGCACTCACCTCGCCTTCTTCATCAAGGGTGACAAAGTCGCCTCCCCAGTCGCGATCCCAACGCATCACCGGATACCAAATCGCCGTGCGGGCCGATTTTGAGTACTGCGCCGGGAAGTCACGATGAAATGCGGATTCATCGCCAAATGTCTGGAAGTTCGCCCAAACACGAGTCAAGGCGACATCTCCAAAATGCTCGCGGCGAACTATTTCCGCTACATCGGCAAAGGGTCCTGAATTTTTCAAAAAGGACTCATAGCTCAAATCCGAATTCCATGCACCATCGTCATAGTGGTGTTGATGCGTTCCAGGCAACACAAAGTTTCGATGCCAAAACGTACCAGGTGCCTGAGCATGAGCGCGCCAGCCAAAGATCGGACTTTGAGCCAGAAGCCACGCGCGGGCAGCTTCAAAGAGATCGGGGGAAGCTAGGTTGTCGTAAACGTTGATTTGCATGGTTATCGGCCACGCTGAGTTCAAAGTGCAACTCAATGGCGGGCTCCTCTGCGTTATAGGGGTGGGTGTGATGCGCCAAGTAGCTGGGAAAGATCAGGAGCATTCCTGATGCCGGGTAGATCAATTCCGATCGCAAGCCTTCCCACGGCAAGTTCTTGAAACCGAATGGCCCACTCGGATTGACCAGCACAAAGGCTCCGGAGTAGTCGCTGCGCGAGGGATCCGGTTGTGCCTGGGTGCTTAGGATGAACACCGCAGACAAATCCACATCCTCGCAGTGCAATGGCAAGCACTGACCCCGCTTGACCACCACCTCGCGTCCTGTCAATTCGCTCACACTGCAGCCGTACACCTGCGCTACAACACTCTCGATCAGCCGGATGACTGGATCAAATGCAGGCATGAGATGCAGACTTTCTCGCGTGCTACGCGACCAAGGCATACCGTGAGGATTGGTGTGTTCATGCAAGGCCAGCGCCTGAATACACATCGTCGTCATCAACTCAGGATCAAAGGAGTGCATTCCAACGTACACCCGCGCGCCAAACAGCTCCTTAGTCACGGATCTGGATGGACGCATCAG
>JBEEJZ010000078.1:0-17202 GCA_041168905.1 Pseudomonadota bacterium
AAAGGCGTCCACGATCATCCGGGCTTGCTGCTTTTTGGTGGCAACGTCTGCGCCATTCAAACGCCACATCACGATGTGTGCGATGGCTTTCATTGGGGTGCTCATCGGTAACTCCTGGGCAGGGAGAGTTCAGGCATGGACATCGAGCTTGAGCACGCGTGATGTCGGGAACAGGGCCCACCCCCAGCGCTGCTGGGCATAACCCCAGAGCCCCTGCTTGAAGTAAATGGTCATGACAATGGCCAGCAGACCCAGGCCCAGCAGGTACCAGGTGCCATAGTCGCTGAAAAATTTATTCAGCGCCCAAAACACCAGCGCCCCCACGAGTGGCCCCTCGATACGGCCCATGCCACCGATCACCACCATGAAGATGGCAAACGCTGTCCAGTTCACGCTGAATGCCGCATCCGGACTGATGCGCAAGTTACCCACAAAATAAAGCGCCCCTGCCAGGCCAGCGCCAAAGGCTGCAACGGCATAGACCGCCAGCTTCATGCGGCCTACAGCGATGCCCTGAGAGCGCGCGGCCACTTCGTTGTCGCGAATGGCCAGCAAGGCCAGCCCTTGCTTGCTGCGCAAAAATGCATACACCAGTCCAATTGAAGCCACAACGCACGCCAAGGCCATCCAGTAGGTCACGGATTCACGGGTGGCTTTTTCAATGCCACGCAATGCCGTCAGGGTGGTGCCCGACCCTCCCCCGACCGCCGAGATGTTGGCGAGCGTGAGCCGAAACACCTCGGCAATGACCCAGGTGCCAATCGCAAAGTAACCGCCCTGCAGACGAAACGCCACCCAGGACACCGGGATCGCCAGGAGGCCGGCAACAGCAGCGCCCAGCACGATGGCAACAAAGGGGTTCACACCCCCGAAATTGCCCATTGCCAACATGGCGTAGCCGCCCAGGCCAAAGAAGGCTTGTTGGCCAATCGAGACCATGCCACCGTAGCCCGCCATGAGATTCCACATCATGGCAAAGATGAAGTAGCAGGCGATTTCTACAAATTCGCGCATCCAGCTGGATTCACCCCACCAGGGCAAACTAGCGGCGAAAAGCACCAAGGCCACCCCCACAAACAGGATCAGGCGGCTGCCGGGCGTACTGCGTACAACCTGAAATGATGTGTTCATGCGATGGACCTCTTAAGCTCGTGTTTTGGGAAACAGGCCTTGCGGACGCAGCACCAGTACCAGCAAGAACATCAGATGCCCGCCCCATATGCCCCAACCCGGGTCGATTCGAAAGCCGACTTGCTGCGTCAGGCCCAGCAACATGGCACCCGCCAGCGTTCCCCAAAAGCTGCCCATGCCGCCCATGATCACGGACTCGAAAGCAAACAGAAGCAACATCGGACCATCAGAGGGTGAGACGGTGGTGCGCATGCCCTGCAAAGCCCCGGCAATACCCACCAGAACAAAGGCAAGACCCGTGGCCAACGCATAGACCTTGCGCGCATTCAGTCCCATCAGCTCGGCAATCTCCCGATCATCAGAGACGGCTCGAAACGATCGGCCCAACGAGGTGTGACCAAAAAGCCATTGCAAGCTGGCTGTTGCCAGCACTGCGAGTGCCAGTATCAATAAGGGCAGCACGCCAACGGAAATTTGATCGCTCAAGGCCCAGCCCAAAGTGTTGAAGCCGCTGGTTTCAATCGATCGCGGATCCGCTGAAAACAATTCCAGCAGCAGGTTTTGTGTGACGATGGACAGGCCAAAGGTCACCACCAGCGAGGGCAAAGGATCTTTACCCAGGGTGCCATTGAGCACATAGCGCTGCATGACGTACCCCAGCAACCAGGCCAGGGGCAACGTCGCCAGGGCGGCCAGCAAGGGGGACAGCCCCAGGTTGACCAAGGTCAGGGTCGAGAACGAGCCCAGGATGATGAAGTCACCGTGAGCGGTGTTGGTCAATCGCATCACCCCAAACATGAGAGACAGACCCAGCGCGAACAGGCCATACAAACCGCCCAGCAGCAGGCCTTGCAAGAGGGTTTCCATGTATCAGACTCCAAAGTAGGCGTGGCTGATTTGTTCCCGGGTGAGCTGGCTCGACATGCCTCGCAGAGACACCCGCCCCTCCTGAAAACAATACAGGCGCTGAGAAACCTGGCGTGCCATGGCCACATCCTGCTCGACCACCACCACCGTCATGCCTTCAGCGGTGATAACGGGCATGGCGTTGTAGATTTCCCTGATGACGATGGGTGCCAGGCCCAAAGAGAGTTCGTCGCACAGCAGCACTTCAGGGTTGCTCATCAGCGCGCGACCGATGGCCACCATCTGCTGTTGCCCGCCGGAGAGAGAGGTGCCCGGCAGGTGGCGCTTTTCCTTGAGGATGGGAAAGAGCTTGAAACATCGCTCCAGGTTCCATGGGCCCTTGCGCTGTGCGTTGCCACCGATCAGCAGGTTTTCCTCTACCGAGAGCGAGGGAAACAGGCGCCTGCCCTCTGGCACCATGGCCAGGCCCCGGCGCACGATCTGGCCAGGCGCCATGCCGCCAATGGGCTGGCCCTTCCAGACCACCGACCCGGAGGGCACCGTCAATAGGCCCGTCAGGCATTTCAAGAAGGTCGATTTGCCCGCGCCATTGGCACCAATGATGGCCACCAGCTCGCCAGACTGAAGTTCGAAATCTATGCCAAACAAGGCCTGGGCATCACCATAAAAAGCCTGAAGTTCACGGGTCTGAAGCAATGTGCTCATCTCAGACCTCCATGCCCATGTAGACCCGCTGAACTTCAGGATCGTTCATCACATCTTGCGGTTTGCCCTGCGCCAGCTGCTGCCCAAAATTGATGACAAAAAGCCGGTCGGCGACCGACAGCAGTGCATGCACCACGTGTTCAATCCAGATCATGGTCACGCCACTGGCTTTGATGCGCTTTAACTCATCGACCAGCTCGTGAGCCTCGTGCTCGGTCAAACCGCCCGCGATCTCATCGAGCAACAACAGCTCCGGCCCCGTCGCCAGGGCACGCGCCAGTTCGAGACGCTTGCGATTGAGCAAGGTAAGTGAGCCGGCAAGCTTGTTGGCGTGCGGCATCAGGCCGGTTTGATCGAGCACCGCCACGGCGGTATCCCAGGCCTGGCGCTCAGACTGCCCGCCGCCAAAGCTGGCGGCGGTGACCAGGTTTTCAAACACACTCATGTTTCCAAAAGGTTGCGGAACCTGATAGCTCCGCCCCACCCCAAGGCGACAACGCATGTAAGACGGCATGGCCGTCACATCCTGCCCGGCGTACTCCACACGACCAGAATTCACGCTGACATCGCCCGAAATCAGGTTGAAGAGCGTGGTTTTCCCGGCCCCGTTGGGCCCCAATATGCCCAGGGTTTCGCCCTTGTTCACGGACATCGAAATGTTGTCCGTGACCTTGAGCGCCCCATAGGATTTGCTGACCGAGTGCAGCGCGAGCAGTGGCATGACGACGTCCGCTGATCTCACATGGCTTTGAGCGTGCCGCCCACAGGAATCGCTTTTGCAGCCTCGTTGTTCACGATGGTCAGCTCGTACTTGTAGGTCTTGCCTTTGTTCCACTGGCCCAGGACCAGCGGAGTCTTGCTCACGTTCTTGAATGGTCCCTGGCCACCCCAGGCCACATCGCCCACCACTGTCTTGAGCTTGCTGGCAGCCACGGCGTCGCGTACGTCTCCAGACTTGAGCGACTTGCTGCGTTTGAGTGCATCGGCGGCGATCTCAAACAGGGCGTGGGCAAAACCGATGGGCTGTGTCCATTGCTTCTTGGTGCTGGCCTCATAAGACTCGGCAAGAGCCTTGGCGCTTTGCTTGGTCAGGCTGGAAGCGAAGGGATGAGAAGGACTCCACCAAACTTCAGTCGTCAAACCGTCACCCAAATCACCCAGGGCCTCAATCGCTCCCGGGAACAGCAGCGCTTTGCCCAGTGTGATGACCTTGGGTTTGAAACCTTGTTGCTTAGCCTGGGTCAAAAAGGTTTTGGCATCTGGCGGGATAACCACACCCGTCACGATTTCAACGCCATCTTTCTTGAAAGCTGCAATCTGGGCACTGAAGTCCTGGGTGCCATTCTGGAAGCGGCCGGGATCGGTCAGGCTGAAGCCCATTTGCTGCAGCGGTTTGGGGAAACCCAGTTCCTTGTCGCCCCAGGCGTTACCGTCGCCGTCATTCGGGAACAAACCACCCACTTTTTTGTTGGTGGACACGCTCTTCCAGCCATTGGTGAAATTGGCAATGACGTCTTCCAGGCCCCAGAACACGTGGTAGGTCCAGTTGAAGCCCTTGGCAGGATTGCCCTGGCGGCCAAAGAACCAGGGCTGCCATGGCACGACGCTGGAAACGCAGGGAATTTCGTTGAGCTCGCAAGCATCCGACACGGGGTTGGCCGTCTCGGGGGTGCCGGCTGTCAAGACCAGGGCCACCTTGTCTTTCAGGATCAGGTCGTTGGCCACCTCACCGGCACGATTGGGGTTGGACTGACTGTCCTTGAGTACGATTTGGACATCGTGCTTTTTGCCACCGATGGTGATGCCATCCTTGAAAGCCGCTTTCATTTGCTCAATCACCCATTTATCGGCTTCGCCGAAAGGTGCCAGCGGCCCAGTTTGTGGGGACACATAGCCAATCTTGACCACGTCGGCAGCCCATGCCAACGGGGTCGTGGTGACGGCAGCCGCAACGGCCAAACCTTGTGTGAAAGAGCGACGGGAAATAGTCATGGTGGTCTCCTGTGGTGGTTGAAATGGCAATCGAAATATCAGAGGCAATATCAGAGTTGGGGGCGAGCACCTTCAAACGCGTTTTGCAAAAGTTGGCGCAAAGCGTCGCGCTCCAGCGGACGAGGGTTCGGGTATTGGTTTTGCATGGCAATGTCGCAAGCCTTGTCCAGGTCGCGCTCTTGCATGCCGATGTCTCTCAGAGCAACAGGCGCACCGTTGTGCAAGGCCAAGTCGTAGACAGCCTGCGGCCCCGATTCACTGCGTAACGCCCTGGCGATGCGGGCCATGGCCAGTGGCGTGGCCTTGGCGTTGTAGGCCAAGGCGTGAGGCAGCACGATGGTGTGGGTTTCGGCATGTGGCAGATTGAAGCTGCCGCCCAGGGTGTGGCATAGCTTGTGATGCAAGGCCATGCCGATGTGCCCCAGGACCATACCGCACAGCCAGGCGCCGTAAAGCGCATCGCTACGGGCCCCGAGGTCGGAAGCATCCCTGACCAGCCTGGGCAGGGACCGTCCGATGGCCGCGATCCCCTCCTCGGCCATCATGCTCATGATGGGGTTGCCATCGTGGGCATACAAGCCCTCTGCGGCATGCGCAATCGCGTTGATGGCGCTGGTCACGCTCATGCGCAGTGGCAGACCCACAGTGAGTTCCGGGTCGTAAAGCACGGTCCGGGGAAGCACTTTCGGGTCCTTGCCGGTTTTCTTCAAACCCGCCTCGGTGATGCCGTAAATCGGGGTCATTTCCGACCCTGCATAAGTCGTGGGAATTGCCAGGATCGGCAAGCCCGACTCCAATGCAATCGCCTTGCCCAAGCCCGTGGTGGAGCCGCCGCCCACCGCAACAGCACAGTCGGCGCCCAGCTGTGACGCTAGCTCGCGCGCTTCGCGGGCAGTTTCAATTGGCACATGCATCACGGCACGGTCAAAGATGCCCGCCGAGCGCTGCCCCAACAAGACAGACACCTGCTCCGCCAATGTCCTCTGTTCGGGCGTGCACAGAACCAAAGCGCGTTGCGCACCCAGCGCCTCGACCTCGGAGCCCACCTGTCGCAGGCTGCCCGGGCCAAAAATGACCCTGGCCGGCAGGGCGGAGTATGAAAAAGCTTGCACGTTCAGACCCTCGCTCTGGATCAGCGGGGGTAATGGGGCAGGATGTGGGCATCCACATTCACCCACACGCTCTTGACTTGCGTGTATTCGCGCATGGCGTCAAAACCCATTTCACGCCCATAGCCAGACACGCCCACGCCACCGAAAGGCGAACCCGGATTCACACGCTTGTAGCAGTTGATCCAAACCATGCCGCTTTTCATTTCGCGGGCAAATTTGTGCGCACGCTGCAAGTTGCTGGTCCACAGGCCGCCCCCCAGACCGTACTCGGTGCTGTTGGCGATTTGCAGCGCCTCTTCGTCGCTCTTGAAGGTGATCACCGTGACAAACGGCCCAAATACCTCTTCCTGTGCCACCCGGTCTTTCCAGGACCCCGCGCGAACCACCGTCGGTTCGACATAGCAGCCCGAGGCCAAGGTGCCCTCGGGTGCGCGGCCACCTGCCAAGACCTCGCCCCCCTGACTGCGGGCGATGTCCACATAACTCAAGACCCGGTCCCGATGCTGAAGGCTGGTCAGCGGCCCCATCTCGGTGTTGGGGTCCAGGGGGTTGCCCAGGCGGATGCTCTGCGCCAGGGGAATGAATTTCTCCAGAAAGGCGTCGGCAATTTTTTCGTGCAGCACCAGACGGGAGCCAGCAATGCAGGCCTGTCCCTGGTTATGAAAGATGGCCCATGCCGCGCCGTTCACCGCAGCCACCAGATTGGCGTCCTCGAAGACGATGTTGGCTCCCTTGCCGCCCAACTCCAGCTGCACCTTTTTCAAATTGCCGGCACTGGCCTGAACAATCCGCCGACCCGTGGCGGTGCTGCCGGTGAAGGCAACCTTGGCAATCTCGCCATGCTCGGCAATGTATTGACCCGCGACCGATCCCAGGCCGGGCAGAATATTGACAACGCCGTCTGGAATGCCCGCCTGAGCCATCAACTCGGCAATCTTGAGCGACGACAGAGGCGTGATTTCAGCCGGTTTCATGACCACGCAATTGCCGGCGGCCAAGGCAGGGGCCATTTTCCAGCTGGTGAACATGAGCGGAAAGTTCCAGGGCACGACCTGCCCCACCACGCCCACGGGCTCGCGCAAGGTGTAATTCAGGAAGCCAGCTTCGACCGGGATCTGTTCGCCCTGAAACTTGTCTGCCATTCCGCCAAAGTAGCGGTAGGTCACCGCCGTGCGTGGCACATCCAGTATGCGGGAATCCCGGATGGGGTGACCGGTATCCAGGGACTCAAGCCGGGCAAGCTCTTCCGCGTTTTGTTCAATCAGATCGGCGAGCTTGAGCAGGATGCGTCCCCGGTCCATTGCCGCCATGCGACTCCAGGCCGGAAACGCCTTGTGGGCTGCCGTCACGGCTTTGTCCACGTCGGCACGCCCCGCCATGGCCACCTCTGTGATGATGGAGTTGTCGTGGGGGTTGAGTGTGGGCAAGGTTTCGCCCGACTCGGCATCAACAAACTGACCGTTGATAAAGAGCTGGTGGCGTACAGGCGTGCGCAGGCCCGCCGCAGCCGAAATGTCTGCGAGATTCATGGAAGCTCCTACCTCCGCCCAGGCGGAGGAATGGGGATTGGGAGGCGGCGGGAGTTAGAACTGAACCGGCACTTCGGGTGCTTCGCCCTTCTGGATCTCATAGACCAGGTTGGGCGAGCCGTTTTCCCAAACCAGCAGCATCGAACGCTTCGGGCTGTAGCCCTGGTGGCGGCAATAGGCAGGCATGGCAGCCATATCACCGGCTTTCATGATCACGCGAGCCATGGGTTTACCGGTGTTCTTGTCCGCACAGTCCCAGGCAATTTCATCGCTCATCTGGAAAAACCACTCCACCCGATCGTTGGAATGCATGATGGGCAGGATGTGTTCTTCGGTGGTGGGACACATGTAGCTGTACTTGACCACACTCGTGAAAGACGGGTTCCAGGTGACCTGTGAGCGGCTCAAGAACGCAAACAGGTTGAATGCATGCACCTCACCCTCAAAGCCGGCCTCGGGGTGCAGCTCGGGCTCGTCTTGGGAAACATCGGCAAAACTGCGGTTGATGGGCGCACCACGCTCATCCGATCGCAGCGGCAGGTCATCCTTCAAGCCGACGCAACGGGTGGCCAGCTCGCGAGCGCGGGTGATGGCGGGACGGTTGTGATGGTTCTTGCGGCCATAGGGAGAGCCGGTCTCCTGGGGCGCTGCAAACGGGTCAAATGTTTCGTTGGTCCAATCGTCCAGCATCTCCTCGAACGTTGCCTTGATTTGCTCAATAGGAAAGTTTTCGAGAATATCGACGCCTGCCGCTTTCATGGTGCCATTGAAGGCACCGGCTTGCAGGTCAACCGATTTGTAATGGTTGACCGTGCCCACCACATGGTCAAAGTTGACGCCGCCGTAGAAGAAACCCCACGCCACGTCGCGCATCAGAGCACGCAAAAAGCTACCAATATCCATCGTGTGAGACAGGGGGCGGCCATCGCGGGTGGTCCAGGTGATGTGAGCAAAGTATTCATCGCGGCGAAAGCCGAATGAGCCCAGCCTGAACTCACGGTAGCCCATGACGGCATCGGGTTGAGAGGCAATGACGGGCGCAATGTCAACGGTAGTGTTCATTTGAAAATCTCCAGTGGCTGTGTTGGGTCAGTGTTCTATCGATCTAGGCGGTTCACGTCACGCCACTTGGCAGATTTCGGCCCATTTTTGAACGGACAGGTCGCCCAGGCAGGTTTGCAAGACCACCACACCCGGCTGGGAGGATCGAATTTGGTAAGCCGTGTTTTTGGGCAACATGCCCTGATGGCCCCGCTTGAGCTTCATCCAGCCCATTTTTTGACCCTGTGGCACGCCCTGCACCAGCACAGCGCCATTCTTTTCGGCATCTGCCACCGTCTGGGAAGCTTCCAGCCTGATCAGGTGGACTTCAACGTCGGTGTCCATGTTGAGCAGAAACTCGTCGTGTGCGCAGGTGAACCATGGCGAGACCCCCTCGGCGCGCAGGGCCTCCAGCACGTAGATCTGGTTTTTTCCAAACACCACTTTTTCGTAGGGCTTGGATTTGTTCGCAATTTCGAAGCAATTCGAAAAAGCGTAATGTTTGACGTTGTCGTCGATCGGTTCTACACGACCTTTTTGATAATTCTGGAAAGAACCAAATTTTGTCTCATAAGTCACTGCCATCACTGTCTCCTGCTTGAGTAGTAGTCGATACGATGGGCTGTAATTTATCCAAATAAACCCGCCTTCGGTAGCCTGAAAATACGGACTTGATTGTTCTTTATTTCAGAACAATTACCAGGGTTTTCCCTTAGTGAAGCTGATCTGAGGTTGGTAACACCTCAGGCCTCGACCAGGCCCTCTGAGATCAGGCCACGCGCCAACAGCTCGGCGTCCCAAGGCGGAATGCGGGAAAACTCGCTGGCGATATGCGCGGTGAATAACTTCAACTTGAAGTCGTTACGGGATGTCGCCGCATAAACCGAGCTCAACCAAAAAGACGACAGGTGGTGTTGCGGCAAGACCACCTGCAAGCGACCCTGCAGGATGGAGTCCGAGGCAACAATGGTTGGCAAACAGACGATACCGGCATGTTCCAGGGCGTACTCCTTGAGCAAGTGCACACTGTTGGTCAACAAGGCCGCTGTCAGGTAAAGCGTGACTTGTCCCTCAACGGTGAAGAAGGTCCACTTATCGCGTGTCGGGTAGCCTGAATACAAGCCCAGTTTGTGTCCGTGCAAATCCCTGGGGTCCAGCGGCGTGCCGTGCTGGGCCAGGTATTCCGGCGTGGCACAAAACACGCGACGCACCGGGAACAAGGGCCTGGAGATCAACTCTGTTGCAGCGGGTGGAAAGATCTGCAGTGCGCAGTCCACCCCTGCCTTGACCGGATCGACCACCGCATCACTCACGTTCAAATCAAGGCGAATCGCAGGGTACTTGGTTTGAAACTTTCTCAACAACTCTGCGAAGTGGCCCAGCACCAGACCAGTTAGTGCATGAATTCGCAACAGGCCAGCAGGCTTGCCGCGGACATCTCGCATCTGATCCACCATGTCATTCGCCCGCCCGACCAGCTCTTCGCAATCGCGCAAATACAACTGCCCCACCTCACTCAAGCGCACCACCCGGGTGCTTCGATGAAACAGCGGTGCCCCAACGTATTCTTCGAGTTGCTGTATGCGTATGGTCACTACAGACCTGGCCACCCGCAACTGTCGGGCTGCTTCCGCAAAACTGTTCGTCTGCGCGACGCGCACAAAGGTTTCAATGTTTTGTAAACGGTCCATGTGAGCTGTTCGGCTGAGATTGAAGTGGGATCGGAGCGCCTGCGTTAAACGTGTGGAACTCTAACCCTCAAGACGCCACAGCCAGGGCAATTTCATTCGCTGCAGCGGTCAGTTCGGCCAAATGGCGATCGATGATGCTTTTTTTGGCATCAAACCGCTTGAGCCAGACCAGATTGAGCGCACCCAGCACGCTGACACCCGAAAGGATGGGCACGGAAATCGCTGCTAGCTGATCGTCAAACTCACTCACCGGCTCGGCATGCCCGCCGAAGCTGCCATCTCGTTCAGCATAGGCTCTGGAACGCACATTTAGATCTATCGATGCCAGCTCCTCCTCGATCTGCGCCACCGTGCGGCCATGTAACTTCGCCAGCTGGCGCGTGAGCTGCGCCTTTTCTCGAAGGGGGCAATAAGCCAGGTAGGCACGCCCCACTGCGGATCGGAGCATGTCAATCTGGTAGCCGATCTGGTCGTGATTCAAGTCCAGCCGGCTCGCTCGACGGGTCGTTTCCAGTAAGCGCATGTGCGTGCCATCCCGCACGGCCAAATCGGACGGCCAGACCACTTTCTGCCTTAGTCGCTCCATCACTGGCAGCGCGGCAGTCATCAACGC
Source organism: Pseudomonadota bacterium (assembly GCA_041168905.1). Taxonomy (GTDB): domain Bacteria; phylum Pseudomonadota; class Gammaproteobacteria; order Burkholderiales; family Burkholderiaceae_C; genus JBEEJZ01. The sequence goes on from JBEEJZ010000078.1 coordinate 10,682, forward strand.
TAGGTCGGTGGCTCGCAGAATTCTTGTGGGTTTGAACTCGAACGCCGGGCGCCATAGTCCGTCGCCCCGGGCTCGCCAGACCGTTTGCTGCTGCTCCAAGGTGTAAAGGAGGCGCGTGAGCGTGGGTTTGGCCAGGCCAGTGCGATGGTGAAGGGTGGCAAGCGAAGCTGCCTGAAGCTCCTGCAGTGTTCTCATCACCTGCAGCGCGCGCTCCACACTCCTGACATTCTCTTCTTGTGCCATCGGCATCTCCGGCGTTCCATCAGGCGGAACGTTTTCGAATTTTAGTTGATGAACACATGGCCAAGCCATAGGCTACGCCACCCTAGCTACAAGCACAGGCAACCCTTATGCGAGTGAAAAATATTCTGTTCATCATGGCCGATCAACTGCGGTGGGACTACCTCGGCTGCACCGGGCATCCCACCATCAGGACGCCTCATATCGACGCCCTTGCCGCACGCGGCATGCGCTTTTCGAACGCTTTCGTCCAGGGTTCGGTGTGCGGCGCTTCACGGATGTCGACCTACACAGGGCGCTACGTCACAAGCCACGGTTCAGCGTGGAACTTCGTCCCCTTGTCCATCGGACAAAAAACTTTGGGAGACCATCTACACGCGCAAGGTGTTCGGTGTGCGGTGGTTGGCAAGACGCACGTTGAGGCAGACCACGAGGGCGCCAGACAGCGAGGCATGGACATCACCCAAAACCCGGGTCAACTGGCCATGCACGGCGGTTTCGAACCGTATGAGAGAGACGACGGGATTCTGCCCCCCGGCTTCCTGGGACAGGGCAATGCGTATTGCGACTATTTGCGTGCAAACGGCTACGTCAGCGAGAACCCATGGCACGACTACGCCAATTCGTCCATGGGCGCAGATGGCAGACTGCATTCCGGGTGGCAATTGCGCTGGGCAAGAGAGCCCGCCCGCGTGGCCCAGCAACACAGCGAAACGCCCTACATGACGCGCCGTGCGATCGACTTCATGGAGGAACAGGGCGACCAAGCTTGGGTTCTGCATCTGTCTTTCATCAAGCCGCACTGGCCTTATGTGGCCCCAGCACCTTATCACGCGATGTACGACACCGCAGACGTCATCCAAGCCAAAAAACAAGCGCAGGAGCGTGATAGCCCTCACCCCGTTGTTCGGGGATTCATGGATTACGCCCCGAGCAAAACATTCAGCGACGAAGCAGTAAGGCAAACCGTGATTCCCACTTATATGGGCCTGATTTCCCAGCTCGATGAACAAATCGGCGTGCTCATGAATTACCTGAAAAAGACCGGGAAGGACCAGGACACCCTGATTGTTTTCACCAGTGACCATGGCGACTACCTGGGCGATCATTGGCTGGGTGAAAAAGAACTGTTTCACGACACCATCGTCAAGGTTCCCCTGATCATCGTGGACCCCTGCGCCGAGGCAAACGGACAACGCGGCACAGTGTGTGACGCGCTGGTCGAGGCGATTGATCTCGCGCCCACTTTCCTGGACCGCCTGGGACTGCCCGTCCCGGAGCAGTGGCTGGAAGGCCAATCACTTCGAAAGTGGTTGCACGGATTGGCCCCCTCAAGCGAGGGCAAAGAGTACGTGGTCTGCGAAAACACCTTTGCCTTTCGGGATTGCGTCAGATTGCCCATCGGTGCCCCGGTCGATCGCTGCAACATGACGATGGTGCGCAACCACGAATGGAAGTACATCCACGTCGATGGGCTACGGCCCATGTTGTTTGACTTGATCAACGACCCCGAGGAGTTCACAGACCTGGGTGACTCTCCGGCCCATGCTTCGGTGCGAGAAACCATGCAGCGCAAATTGCTCGAATGGCTGTTTTGCCGCAGGCGCACCACCGGCTTGGCGGTCGAACAGATCGAAACGTGGAATGCAAGAGAACTCAAAGTTGGCATTGAAATCGGTGCCTGGTAAGCGCGTTTAAACATCACAACAGGAGATCAACATGACTTTCAAACTCAAACTCACGGTGGCCGTCGCTCAGGTCGCGCTCGCCTGTGCCGGCGTAACGGCAAGCTCAACTGCCATGGCAGCAGACCCCTGGCCGCAAAAGCCGGTGAGGCTGGTGGTGTCTTTCCCGCCTGGGGCTCCTGGCGACATGATTGCCCGCCTGATCCAGCCAGAGCTGCAAAAGTCCCTGGGGCAAGCCATCGTGATTGAGAACAAGCCAGGCGCGGGAGGAAATATCGGCGCCCAAGAGGTCGCTCGCGCCACAGACGGTCACACCTTCCTGATCGGGCCAGACACAATGTTCAGCATCAACCCACATCTGTATCAGAAGCTCGGTTTCAAACCACTTGAAGACCTGCAGGTGCTGACCCAACTGGCGAGCTTCAATCAGATTCTTGTGTGCCACCCGACTGTGGGCGTGAAGACGCTGCCGGATCTGGCCAGCAAAGCCAAGTCCTCCAAAATGGATTACGCCTCGGGAGGCCCGGGCGTACCCGGTCACATGGCCATGGAGATGCTGATGGCGTCCATGAGCATCACGATGAACCACATCCCTTATCGAGGCCCCGCGCCCGCTACGCAGGACGTTTTGGCGGGTCAGGTGCCCTGCGGTTTTCTCGCTGCACCGGTGGTGGGGCCCCATGTGAAAGACGGAAAATTGGTCGCACTGGGTGCTTCGGGTGCCAAGCGGTCACCAGGATCACCCAATATCCCAACCATCGCTGAAGCGGGCGTAGGAGGCTTCGACGCCGGATTCTTCGAAGTGGTTGCGGCTCCAAAAAATACGTCTGTCGAAGCCATGGAAAAAATGCAGAGGGCAGTGACGGGCATCCTGGCTCAAGCAGACATCAAGTCCAAGCTACTGGCAGCCGATCTGGAGCCGGTAGGTAATTCCACCGCTTCGGCGCAAGCCAGAACCAGAGCAGACTTTGACAAGTGGGGGCGAATCGCCAATCAGATCGGGCTGAAACTGGATTGATTCAAATCATCAGCTCTTCGGCATGCCTTCAAGCGCACGGGCTGCACTCAACAGCCCACCCAACACCTTGTCGGCCACCTGTTGCGAAAATCCTGGCGGCAGGTCGGCCTGGACCTGGGCAATCACGGTGGGCGTGCGGTCTATCAGCGCCTGAATCAAGAGCTCGGCATCAGGCCCATAGCCCACCATTCTGGCTGTGCTGTTGAAGTGCCGGCGCTGGATGGTGTGCGTGTGGTAATGCCGGTTTTTGCCCAATAGAGCCATGGCAAGCTTGACGTCCTGCGCAGCCCACTGATTCGGCCCATCACCCATGACGGGGTAAGCCGACATCACGTCGTACATGGGCGTCAGCCGGAACCGCCCCGCCGGCCCGGCCTGCAGCTGTATGCTGAAATTCTTCGCGTGACCATCCGGCGCACGCAACATCCAGAACAGGATTTGCGAGGCCATCAAGGTGCGCAGGTCACGGTCTGCATCCAGTGACTGCTGCACCAGGTTGAACAAGGGCCTGAGGCCAGGCCCGCCTTCGTTCTCGTATTTGAGCATAGGCGAGGTTCCGGTGGCCTGGCAAAAGTCCTCCTGCATCAACCTTAACGGCCGGGTGCCGTCAGCCGACACCACACGATCGAAGCGCTCCACCAGGAGCACACGCTGTTTGCCAAATGTGGCAATGTCGGCTTGTGCGGCGGGCAGGCCAAACGCCCTGAACAGGCGAAGACACAACCACTCGTTGTCCACGGACGTGCTGAAGTCGGCCTGCTTCCCCCCCACCAGCCCCAAGGGCAACTTGAAGATATGGGTCGTGGGCGTTGTGCCCCTTGGTTTCATCCACTGACCGCCCCACCAAAGGAAAGCATCTTTTTCCTGCGCTCCTGCCAGGGAAATTCGAAAGTCGTCGCCTGCGTCCATGGCACCCGCAAACCGGCCCGGCGTCACGACCTCCAGCAAGTGGCGTTCGATAGCCTCCTCGTCTACGACGACGCCCTCCACGCGGTCAAAACCTGCGGGCACCTCGCCCTCGGGCAGCAGTTGCAGCGCACCCACGCAATCGCGCCCAATCGCCCTCAGCAGGTCAAAAGCGGCTGTGGAGCCCGTCCTGAAGCGAGCCGCGACCCGCTTGCGGATAGCGTCGCTGTCGGGCAGCAGACCTTCGAAGTAGTGAGCGACATGGGCACCTTTCAGAACGTCGTTATCAAGACTGAAGGGCAGCGACAAGGAGATGGGTCGCCCGCGGGGAGAGGCCAGCCAACGGTCGTCGTATTGCAGCTCCATGTCGCCGCGCGCATTGATGGTCCAACGACCGACGTATTCACCGTTGGCCCAGAGTGTCAGCGTCTGACTTTGTGATCTTCGGGCCATGTCACCACTCGGACGGGGATACCGTATGTGGGCCTGGGCGCTCACCGAGTTGCAGCTCCAAGCCAACGGTCGCGCACCATGCCAAGAGCTGCCTGAAGCTCAGTTCGTCAGGATGTTGCTCAAGGTAGGACACACGGTTCTGACTCAGGCCCAGCCTGCCCCCCACTGCAGCCTGCGTCAACTTGCTGCGTTTGCGTGCCGCCTTGAGAAGTTGGCTCAGCTGAACGGCCGTCACAAGAGCATGAGAGGGAGGAGAAGACATCATGGAAACATCTGAAATTCAGCTGAATTCATTTTATCTGCGATTCAGATATTCAAGCAATAGCTGAATCACAGATAAACCGACATGTTCAGTGTCGGCCTCGAGCAGCGGTCTTTAGACTTTTTCAAAGATCAGCGCAATGCAAAGTGCCAGGTGCACACCACGGTCTTTGCGGATTTCTTCAGTCGTCATCCGCCAAACCGGCTTCCGACCAAAAATAATTGAAGTCGCCGCCCACGCCCCAGCCGACGTTCCGCCCGCGCTTGCGCACCCGGTCCAGCCGGGCCAAGAATGTGGCCTGCTGCACCGTGGGCAAAGCCAGCACGTATTTCAATGCCTGCTCGAACATCCGCACTAGTGCTTCATAAAAGCCTTCGTCATCCATGCCGCAACCGGCCAGAAATGCGAACACTTCCTCGCAATAGAACACCGTCAGTTCCGCCAAGCCATCGGGCTGGCCTAGGGCTTTTTTGTAATCGCTGATGGCCTTTTTCGCCTTACTGACGGAGATCGGGCTACGGAAATCCGGCGGATTGATCCAGCGAATAATCACATCCTTGTAGGGCTCCAGTGGGTCATCGCCCAGCCCAAAGCGGACATGAAGAAAAGCCTTGTTGTCCTTGCTGGCGGCGTACAGGTCTTGCACCAGCCCGAGTAGGCCGGCACGGTCGAAATCGACCAGCTTGGCTTTGACATCGCTCCAGCTGGGGTTGGCTTTGGTGGTCTTCTTCCTGGCCATGGGCGTCAGTCCTCGTCCGTGCCGGGCATGCCGCTGGACTCAATCTGTTTCAATAGCCGATCGAAATCACTTTCGAACAGCCGGTCTTGCACGATGCGGTATTTTTCGAATTCGCTTTCGGCGTGTGTCTTGGCGATTTCTGCTGTGACCTTGCCCGCGTCCTGGAGCACCTTCCGATCAGTGGCTTCAATGAAGCGGTTCAGGCGGGTTTCCCAGTCTTGCATGGTCATGGGAATCTTGCGCTGTGCCATGTCCTCGGCCACATCCAGATAAGCGTTGACCAGGCGAGAGAGTTGCGCCATTTCGGGCGCAGTCAGGTAATTCTTGGCCACCACGACATCGAACTTCTGGATCTTGCCCTGCGGCGCATCCTTCCAGGTGGCCAAGCCCATATTGGGCTGCTTGGCATCGGCGCGGTGGTGGACCACTTCCGCCGCCGTCTGACCGTGGATGGCCCAATGCAGCTTGTTCTGCACCGTGGCGAAAAAGCGCTTGGTGGCCTGCGCCGTCACATCGTAGTCAATGGCTGTGGCGTAGATGTCAGTGACCTTCTGGTAGAACTTGCGCTCTGAGAGGCGAATCTCGCGGACGCGCTGCAGCTGCTCTTCGAAATAATGATCGATGAGGACCGAACCACCGGCCTTGATGCGCTCGTCGTCCATCACGTAGGCCTTGATGGTGAACTGCTCGATGATGCCCGTGGCCCACTTGCGGAACTGCACTGCCCGTTCCGAATTCACCTTGTAGCCCACGGCGATGATGGCGGACAGACTGTAGTGTTGGGTGTCGTAGCTCTTACCGTCGGCGGCAGTTATTCGAAATTTTCGAATAACTGAAGCCTCTTCCAGCTCGCTGTCGCCAAATACCTTTTTCAGGTGGTAGTTGATGGTCTGGGTTTCTACGTCGTAGAGGGCGCCCATCATCTTCTGCGTGACCCAGATGCTCTCGTCTGCGTAGACGGCCTCGACGCCTCCCTGGCCGCTGGTGGCAATAAAGGTCAGGTATTCGGCGGCCGAGGAGCGGACAAGGGAAACCCCGGCTTTTGGGGCGGACTGAGGTAATTTGCTTTGGGCCATGGTCTACGCCACCGTCACTTGGCCGTTCATCCGCAGGTCAATCTGGTCCACAGACACCCAAGGTTCAGCAGTCATCACAGCACTCCGGCAGCAGGGGTTCGGGTGACATCAAGTCGGCTTGAATCGCAAAGGTTGCAATTAT
>JBEEJZ010000079.1:0-84665 GCA_041168905.1 Pseudomonadota bacterium
CGATGACTACAATTCTTACCACCCGCACAGCGCGTTGGGCTACCTGCCGGCCAAGCTGTTCAGGGAGAAACGAGCGGTAAATTAAACATACCGGCGGTACTGCGTTACGGGGTCAAGACCAGCGTGATGTTGACAGATGAATTACCTGCGATCAGGCTATGCAAAGTCACGGAGGCATCGTCACCCGAATCCAGAACGACTTTGCCGGTCGTTCGAACAATATAAGGAGCAACTAATCCAGTTAACAGTGCAGGAGGGATGATGAAGTCGCCATTAGCATCGGTTGTTACGACTGCAACACCTGTTGCCTCGTTTTGACCTGTTGGCTCTTGTCCACGCGAATCCTTGATGAACACCGGAGCATTGGCCATTGGAGCTCCGGTCGCTGCAGTCCCTGATATGGATGTCAAAGGCGATGAGCCACCGCCACAAGCGACCAAAACGGCGGATGTAAGTGCGGCCAATGCAATGTTTAATTTTTTCATTTCTATTAATTTAAATAGTTTGGACGATTGCATAGTAGCGTCACTCGATGAAAGTTGGTGTTATTTTTATAAGCAATTTCCCTGAGTAGCCTTCAAAAAATACAAGACACGAAGCGGCTGGCCAGTCTTAACGGCCCCCTAAAAGCTGCATAAAACGCATATGCAGCGTCGTTTCCAATTCCGGTAGCGACACGGATTGAAGGCTGGTCGGTCGCGAGCTGTAGGGCTTGCTGGTGCATCAAGTGTCGTTTTTCCCGACACTTGATCACCGCTACCGTGACCCGCACATTCCCGAATTGCGCCAAGTTACGACGCAGTACAAAATCACCAAAGTTATCAAAAAGGATAAAAGCAATGAAATCAACTCAAACTGCCATCTTCGTGCTGCTGGCCAGCCTTGCCTTCAGCACCGCCTCTTTCGCGCAAACACCAGAGCCAACTTGCAATTCTGTTGCTCTGGAAAGAAAGCTGGCTGGTGCAGCCAAAACTTCGTTCTTGAAAAAATGCGAACGCCAAGCAACCGAAAAATGTGAAGCTGCCGCCGCTGAGCGCAAGCTGGCTGGCGCAGCCAAGAACAGCAATGTGAAGAAGTGCGTCAAGGATGCTGTGGGCGAGTAATCAGCGTCATTTTCTAGGACGGTTGATCAAGCCAACCGCTCAGCCACCATCGTTAGCCAAGAACACCCACGGCCCATTGCTTGCGCGCAGGTTCGTCATTCAATATCAGGCTAATGAATGAGCGATCTATAAGTGTTTCAATCAGGCTCACAAATTAAACGGCAACGGTCGCCGCTAGCCTGGCGCTCGACCATCACGCAGGAGATGCCCGTAAGGTGCTGCCGAAGTTGCTGGTAGATAAATAGGCACAGATTTTCAAGGGTAGCCGCGCCGATACCCTCAACCTCATCGAGGAGATGATGGTCCAGTTGCTGGCGTACGCGCTCGATCTCCAAACGTAAAAACCCCAAGTCCAACATCATCCCAGTTCGCGGGTCAGGCACACCTGAAAGAGTGACTTCTGCGTGGTAAGTATGCCCGTGGATGCGTCTGCTGCCTTCTGCTTCAATTTGGCGAGCTAATGTATGTGCGGCTTCAAAAAAGAATCGCTGGCTAAGTTCATACTTCATCGAATCCCGATCCATTTGTGAGTCTGCACACTCAGTTTCCAATGTGGATGAGCTTGACAATATTCCACTGCAGCTTGAGTGTTTTGCTCACGCTGTGGGCCGTCCATTGGTTGCAAACAAAAATTCTGGAAATCCAGCGCCGCAAACTGCTCTGGATCGATTCCTTTTTGAGGATAGACCAACTTTAACTCTTGCCCTTGCGCAACGACCGTGAGACTGCCTGCTTTAGGACTAACGCATAGCCAGTCGATCCCCATCGGCGGCAAGATAGTGCCATTTGTCTCGACTGCAATCTCAAAATCCAAGTTATGCAGGGCATCAATCAAAACAGCGTCCGTTTGAAGCAACGGCTCACCACCTGTCAGAACGACAAAGCGATTCGATTGATTTAAGGGCCAATGCTCAGCAATTGTTTGGGCTAACGACTCTGCACTCAGATACTTACCACCACAAGTGCCATCAATCCCTACAAAATCAGTGTCGCAAAATCGGCAGACAGCGCTGCTGCGGTCCTCTTCTCGACCACTCCAAAGATTACAACCAGAAAAACGACAAAAAACGGCTGCACGCCCTGCTTGAGCCCCTTCGCCTTGGAGTGTGTAGAAAATTTCTTTTACGCTGTAAGTCATAGCCTATTTTCTCATTGACCAGCAGGCTTGATCAAGCCAACTTATCCGCCGCCATCGTCGCAGTCAATTTTGAGTAGTGGCGTTCGATCATCGCCGCACTGTTGCCCATCTGCTTGCTCAGCGTGTGTATGTCCACCTCGCCGCGCAACATCTCCAGCGTGGCGTAGGTGTGCCGCAATGAATACAAAGTCCTGTTGTCCCCATTAGCATCAAGTGCCAGCCCGCTATCTCGCATCAATCGCCTGAATGTACCCACAAAGCTGTGCGGTTGGTGACCATCGCTGAACCTGAACAGCAAGTGGGGCACCCTCGTCTGTAGTGACGTTTCAAACGACAGTTCAGCAATGTCTTTCTGCCGTGCGTGTAGCCGTCGTAAGACATCTACCGCTCGATGCTTGGCAATGAGCCAACGACCGCCAGTCTTGCCATTCACCCATATCCGCAAGTACCTGATGCCTTTGTCGTTGTGCCATTCAATGTCACGCCAACGGATGCCCATTGCCTCAGTGCCGTGCCGCATACCTGTGTACAAAAGCATTTCCACATAGTCGCGGGTCAGCGGACGGATTTCACGTTCAACCGCCAGCCTGCCCTGTTGGCTCCACGCAGGCATAAATGCCAACAGCTGTTCAATCTCTTGCTCGCTGAATGCGGGACGTGTCTTGCTCTTTTCGCCCTTGCTGGTCAGTCGCGGTACTGGCACTCGCTCGCTGATGAATCCACGATCCACCGCCGTGCCAATCACCCTGTTCCACGCTGACGCAAAGTTGTTGAGTGTGCTGGTCTTGGGTGCCCTTGCCAGTCGCCTGTCCCGCCACATCTCGAGTTCACGAATGTCTGTGTAGCTCAGCTCTTCGAGCCTTCGCTCTCCAAAGTACGGCACGAAATACCGCTCGATGATGCTGGCGTAGTCATTCAAACTCGACTTGGTCTTTTTCAGGTCAATCAAGTGCCTGAGTTCCTCCAAGCAGATGCGGGCAATCTGTGCAAACGAGTGTGCTTGGTGTGCAAGTCCTAACTTCTGTCGGTATCTGGATTCGTCATACAGGTCACACGCCGCCGCAATGGCCAGTTCGAGTGAAGCCTTGCCAGTTGATTGGCGATGCCAAGTGCCATCAGCCAGCTTGTAGCGGCATTGGTAAAGCAGGCTGCGGCTGCGCCTGTACAGCACTAATTCACCATCGCGCAAGTGGATGGTCTGCGGCTGTGTGGTGGGCAGGCTGGTGAGCAGCCTTCGGATATGCCTGGGCTGTGTTGGTGACTTGCTCATCAGGCAAAGTCCCCCAGCGTGCTGCCAAAGTGGCTGGAGCGTGGTTGTCGTTTTAAACGACGCTCAGACAAAGAAAAAACCGTTGCCTCCTTGCGAAGACAACGGTTCTTGTTTGGTGGTGGATTATAGCACTCCCGATGACGACCCTCCCGTAATTTTGCGCCAATGGTCGCAAAACGCCCGGTCAGTTGGGAAATCCGAGGAAGGAAAACGATCTTCGATGATCCCCCACCACTTCCCGGCTCATCACGAAAGACCACTCACCAGACCGACATGCTTCCGTGCGATGGTGATCTGGATCACCGGCATGCATCGACTTCCCTCTCCTCATCTAGACCATTGTTGACTTTTCCCTTTTTGGGAAATACAATGCGAGTCTGACCATGAACACATCATCCCTACATGCGAATTCTGGGTTTGCCCATCCTCGAGGCGTTCAAAAAAAATCATGCAGCCTCGCGTGGGCCACTGGACGCATGGCAGACGGATGTCGAGCGTGAGAACTGGAAAACGTCTCATGACATCAAGCGCAGATACAGAAGCGCGGATTTCTTGGCAGACAACAGAGTCATCTTTGACATCAAGGGTAACTCATACCGGCTTGTGGTCAAGGTTCGATATCAGAACGGACTGGTGTTGGTTGAGTGGGTCGGGACACATGCCGAGTACGACAAGAAAAAGTTCTAGGCCAACGTGTGTAAGGAAAGAAAACGACAAGTGGAGATGGCGATGAATGTGAAGATCATCAAAAGTGCGAAAGACTACGAAGCAGCGATGGCGCGCTTGTCTGCGCTCATGTCGCTCGATCCAAAGGCTAACTCGAAGGAAGAAAACGAGCTCGAACTGTTGGCTTTGGTCATTCAGGACTTCGAACGGCAAACCGTTCCCCCTGTAAAAGCAGATCCGATCGAGTCGATTCTTTTCCGGATGGATCAGATGCAGCTCTCCCGCAAGGATCTAATCCCTTACATCGGCTCAATCTCCAAGGTCTCGGAGGTGCTGTCGCGCAAGCGCCCACTGTCCCTGCCCATGATCCGCCGACTTAACCAGGGCTTGGGCATCCCCGCTGACATCCTGATCGAAGATGTCGAAACAGACAGTTCGGTCATCGACCAAGAGCCGGAAATGGACTTCTCTCGTTTCCCGCTCAAAGAAATGATGGAGAGGGGTTGCTTCGGGGACTTCGAAGGAAATGCGCAGCGCCTCAAAGAATACGCAGAAGACTTGGTCAGGAAATTCATGCAAGACCTGTTACCAAAACAGGTCAGCCCGGCTTTTCTGCGCGCCCCGATGCATCAGCGCGGGGATCGCCAAGCCGATGATATGGCCCTCTTGGCTTGGCGTATGTGCGTCTTGCGACAGGCGCGCGCCATCAACGCTGCCAGAGAGTACAAGCACGGAACCATCACACCGGCCTGGTTGCGTGAGCTGGCCAAGCTCTCCACTTTCGATGAGGGCCCAAAGCTTGCGCGCGAGTACCTAGCCCGTCACGGCATCACGCTCGTCATCGAAAAGCACTTCAAGCGCACCTTCCTCGATGGTGCGGCAATGCTAGACAACGATCGACCGATCGTCGCCTTAACGTTGCGACATGACCGATTCGACAACTTCTGGTTTGCCTTGCTCCACGAATTGGCCCACGTTGCCAAGCATCTGACAGCCGAGGCTCCGGTATTCATCGACGACTTGGATCGCAGCAATCCTCAAAAGGTCGAAGCGGAAGCCGACGCCATGGCAGGAGAGGCGCTGATTCCTGAAAGGAGCTGGCGCACCGCCAAGGTGCGGACAACACTTCTGTCAGAAGACGCCATCGCTTTCGCCGACGAGATCGGTGTGCATCCGGCCATCGTGGCAGGTCGCCTGCGTCATGAAGAAAAGAACTTCCGCCTGCTCTCACACCTCATCGGCAAGACGGGACAGGTCAGCCAAATACTGGATCAATGAATAAAGTCCCAAAAAGGGAACCAATCATTTGCATTGATCCTTTTTTGGGATTATCATAGAATCTACTTGCCAGTACGGAATCGAACTCGCTCTCGAGTTAGTGCCTGTACTGGAGAGCATCTCGGTGTTGCCGCAGTTGGGTCTGTGCCCAAATGCTGACACTAAAGAAAAAGGCTCTGAAGTGCTACCAACACTCCAGAGCCTTTGGTGAGGTGAATAGGGGGCTACCAAACCACCCATGCACATCATGTCTTGAACGGACAGTGGATTTTACCAGTTCGCGGTGTGCTGGCAAGCTAAAGCCCCCTCAACTTTCATGAGGAGTTGGCCATGGCCTACCACCGATGGAAGAGCGTCTTTGTGCATGCATACACCCGGTTCCGGTTCGGACGCCGGGAGGCTGTATGCCAGCACTGGCGCTCGCACCCGGGTCAGATGCAATTGTTTGCCTGATCCATCACAGGCGGGAGTCAGTAGGACCTGACAACCGCCTTTCCCTCTTTCCGCGAACTGATAAGGAAAATCCTATGTCCTCTAAGAAACCTAAGAACGAACATACCTCCGCACGCGTCGCTTCTACTGCGGCCAAGTTGTTGAGCAATCCACGCACACCTGCATCCGTCAAATCCGTGGCGGCATCGGCACTGACCCAAAAGGCCAGTTCCAGCAAGTCAAAGGGTAAGTAATCGTTGCAGCCTCCCGGTGCCCGCCCTTCGCGGGCATCGGCTGGGGCGTCAGTTCCCATACGAATTTTCGTATGGAGAAATCTGATGCACCCAATATTCTGCGCCTGCTGCGGCCAGTCCTTCCTGCCTGACCCACGGGTCAAAAACCAAACCTACTGCTCGACACCTGCCTGCCAGGCAGAGCGGCGCAAACGCTGGCGGCAAACCCGGCCACGCACCGGGGAGGTGTACCTTGACAATAAAGCCCGCGCCCAAAGAGCTTGGCTGGATCGCAATCCAAATTATTGGCGCAACTACCGGGGTAACGGAAAAGGTGCCGGGAAAAAGCAGCCCACCGATTCCGAGATTATTTCGGCTCCGCTGTCAGGTCTGTACCGAATCGAGTTCACCCCAAATTTCGGCGCTGCTAAGAGCGACGAGTGGATTGCAAAGATCTCCCCTGTGTGCCACCACTGTTCATGCAAAGAGAACGAGTGCAAAGATATAACTCGTTAGACGAGTTGAGCCTCTGGCATTACCGTTGCGTCCAAATATGCTCCCGAAAACCTGCATGGCAACCGCTTCATCGGTAAGTCCGCGCTGACAACCATCAGCACTGTGGCTTGCAGCGAAGTGAAATGCAGGCTCGAGAGCATCCATTACAAACGTTGAACGATCGGATGCTATGCAAAACAATGAGGCCACAGAAGAACAGACAGAACCGTCCAAACGCATTCGCGCCGCTGAATATGTCCGCATGTCAACGGAGCACCAGCAGTACTCCACCGAAAACCAGGCCGACAAAATCCGCGAGTACGCCCGAGTTCAAGGCATTGAAATTGTTCGTACCTATGCCGATGATGGCAAAAGCGGTCTGAACATCGGCGGGCGCAAATCCCTGCAGCAGCTACTCGAGGACGTGGACGCCGGGGCCATCGACTTCAAACTGGTCTTGGTGTACGACGTCAGCCGCTGGGGACGGTTTCAGGACCCTGACGAGGCAGCCTATTACGAACACCTGCTCAAGCGCAAAGGCGTTCACGTCCGGTACGTCGCGGAACAATTCGACAACGATGGATCCCCAGTCTCCACCATCGTCAAAGGCGTCAAGCGCGCCATGGCAGGTGAATACAGCCGGGAACTCTCGGTCAAGGTGTTCGCCGGTCAATGCCGACTGATCGAATTGGGCTACCGCCAGGGCGGCCCTGCCGGCTATGGACTGCGGCGCGTACTACTGGACCAGACGGGATCCGTGAAGGCAGAGCTGGCGCGCGGGGAGCACAAAAGCCTGCAAACCGACCGTGTCATCTTGATGCCTGGTCCAGACGTAGAGGTTCAAAACGTGCTCCAGATCTATCGCTGGTTCACAGAGCATGGTCTGTCCGAGTCTGAAATCGCGACTCGTCTCAACGAACAAGGTGTGCGCACGGACTTGGGGCGCAATTGGACACGGGCCACGGTGCATCAGGTGTTGACCAACGAAAAGTACATCGGCAACAACGTGTTCAACCGTATCTCGTTCAAGCTCAAGATGCTGCGTACCGTCAACGAGCCAGACAAGTGGGTCAGGAAAGAAGGCGCCTTCGAAGCCATCATTCCACCAGAAACGTTCTACATGGCGCAGGGGATCATTCGCGGGCGTACGCACCGCTACAGCATGGAAGATCTGATCGAAAAGCTGCGCAATCTCTATGAGCACCGGGGGTATCTGTCAGGACTGATCATTGACGAAACCGAGGGAATGCCCTCCTCCTCGGCCTACATCCACAAATTCGGAAGCCTGATTCGCGCCTACCAGACAGTGGGGTTCACACCCGACCGGGATTACCGGTATTTAGAAGCCAACCAGTTCTTGCGACGACTGCACCCGCAAATCGTTGCTCAGACAGAACAAGCCATCGGCGAGTTGGGTGGCACCATTGAAAGGGATCCCGCCACAGACCTACTCCTGGTCAACAGGGAATTCACGGTGTCCCTGGTGCTGGCTCGGTGCCAAACCCATGACAACGGGCGCAACCGCTGGAAGGTGAGATTTGACACCAGCCTGGCGCCTGACATCACAGTGGCCGTGCGGCTGAACCATGCCAACGATGCACCAATGGACTACTACCTTCTGCCACGCCTGGATTTCGGGCAGCCGCGCATCAGTCTGGCCGATCGCAATGCCATCGAAATTGAAAGCTACCGCTTTGACACTCTGGAATATTTCTATGGCATGGCCCAGCGCACACGCCTGCGGAGGGCATCATGACCAAAATGCAGCCTGCGGGCAATCTGCGCATGATCCCTGTCGACCGGATAGAGGTGCTCAATCCGCGCGAGCGAAACAAGCAGGTTTTTGAGGGCATCGTTGAAAACATCAAATCCGTCGGACTCAAAAAACCCATCACTGTGACCCCGCGCCCTGGGGACGATGGTGCTGAAAAATACTTACTCGTTTGTGGCGAAGGCAGGCTCAAAGCGTTCATGGCGCTGGGCGAGACCACCATTGCTGCAATGGTGGTGGATGTCAACGATGAAGACGCCTTCATCATGAGCATGGTGGAAAACATCGCCCGTCGCAAATCCAGCCCCCTCGAACTGCTGGCGGGCATCCAGCAACTGGTGGCCAAGGGTTATGACAAAAAAACCATCGCCAAAAAAACTGGCTTGAGCGTTGACTACGTGCAGGGAATCATGCTTCTTATCAAGAATGGAGAGGAGCGCCTGATGGTGGCGGTAGAGAGCGGCCGCATACCGCTCAATGCGGCATTGGCCATTGTGGGCGCCGGCCATAACAATGAGGCGGTGCAGGCCGCGTTGCAAGAAGCATACGAGTCCGGATTGCTGCGCGGAAAGCAGTTGATTCAGGCCCGTCGCGTGATCGAAAAGCGCCAGACCTTTGGGCGCGCATTGGGTCGAGGCACACAGCGTGTGGCGGTAGACATCACGGCATCAAGCCTGGTCAGGACATACCAAAAAGAAGTTGATCGTCAAAAGCTGATGGTCAAAAAAGCGGGGGCGGCCCAGCAACGCCTCTTATTCGTGATCGGCGCCTTGGGGCAACTCCTGGTCAATGAGCACTTCACGACCTTGCTTCGGGCCGAAGGATTGGACACCTTGCCAACGTACCTGGCCGAACGTGTATGGCCGAAAGGAGCTTGAAATGGCGCAACTTGCCCTTGCCTTCCTGTTGGATCCACTGTCTATTCCTCTGGACCTGATTCTGCCGTCACGCAAAGCGCTTTCCAGAATATTGACCACCCGGAAATTCATGCAAATCCAAGCCTCCATCAAGGCCGTCGGACTCATCGAGCCATTGACGGTTGGGCCTGCGGACAAGAAAACGGGGCACCGCGTTCTGCTCGACGGTCATTTGCGATTGCTGGCGCTCCGATCGCTGGAGCACACTGAGGCGCTGTGTCTGGAGTCCACGGACGACGAAAGTTACACCTACAACACCCGGATCAATCGGCTGTCATCCATTCAAGAACATGTGATGCTTCGCAGGGCAGTTGAAAAAGGGGTCACGGCGCAGCGTTTGGCCGATGCACTGGACTTGGACATCTCCACCATCACCCGCAAACTCAATCTGCTCGACGGCATCTGCGCAGAGGCCGTGGCACTGCTGAAAGATCAGCAATTTGCGGCCGACCTTGGCACTATTTTGAAGAAAATGAAACCGATGCGCCAAGTCGAGTGCGTTGAATTGATGGTGGACGCCAACTGTGTCACCCTGGCCTATGCCAATGCACTGTATGCGGCAACACCTCCGAACCAGCTGGTGGATGCGGTCGTTGCCAAAAAGGTCGCCGGTGTGAGTCCGACACAGATGGCCAACATGGAACGCGAGATGGGAAGTCTGCAAGAGCAATACAAGCTTGCTGAACAAACCTTCAGCCAGGATGTTTTCAATTTGCTGCTCGCCAGCAAGCTCCTAGCCAAATGGCTAGAAAACACCGAGGTCGAACGGTACTTGCAGCAGCACCACCCGGAGATTCTGACGGAGTTCAAATTTATCGTGGAATGCGAGTCACTCGACGCATAGTTGAATGCACAGCAGCGATTTTTTGCCCCCGCCAACAGCGCAAGGTCTACTTGAAGGAGCCAAAGTCCACCCATCATTCAGCGCCGAGCAGATTGATGACGACTCGCCCGACACCCATCGCAATGCGCCTCAGCCTGATCCCATCTGCCTGTATGGGTTGATAGGTGACGTAGCCCGAGCAGGCAGTGACGGCACAGAAACGAATGCCCATGCCATCGCAGCGAATTTCATGGCTTATTTGTCCTGCGCAGTTGGGCGTAGCGTATACCTGCCCATCGGAAACACACGGCACCACACGCGATTGTTCTGCCTGCACATCGGACGTTCCGGCCGTGGGCGCAAGGGCGACGCGGTATCGCTGGTGCTGCGCATCGACGCCGCTTTACGTGCAATCGATGATGCGTTCGCGCCTCAGATTCACCGAGGTGGATTGTCAACGCGCGAAGGTCTGGCAGCGCTGATCCACGACGGCTACCGGCTAGGTCGACAGGACGTCCCCCCCATCGAGGACAAGCGGCTGTGGGTGGTCGAATCCGAATTCGCCAACGTGCTGCATCAGGGTCGGCGCGACGGAAACACACTGTCGGCTGCACTGCGTGACTGCTGGGACGGTATCGATCTGAAACCTGCCACGAAATCCAATCGGGTCTACGCCAGCGATCCACACGTCTGCCTAAGCGGCGCGATCTCGCCCAGCGAACTGACGGGCTTGATGAGCGCCCGTGAAATGAGCAACGGATTTGCCAACCGGTTTCTCATGATCTGGGCCGAGCGGTCACGAATGTTGCCGTTTCCGAAGGAGACGCCACAGGCGGTAGTCGACCATCTGGCACGCAGGACGCTGGATGTGTTGGCCTTCGTTCGCGCTGACCGGCATGACGAGCGCGCACATCGGCAGATGGAACTGTCGCCGCAAGCGCAGTGGCGCTACGCTCAGCTCTACCGAGGTGAACTGCACGATGGCGTTGACGGTGGTGCAATTGGGGCCTTGCTTGAGCGCAACGCGCCAATGCTGCTCCGCCTGGCGATGCTGATGGCCCTGACCGACCTGCAAACCCGGATCGACGCACAGCACATCGACGCAGCAATGGCTTGGATTCGTCATGCCACGGCGTCCGTGCGCTTCGTGTTCGTCAGCGCTGCCGAGGATGCCAGGCTGTCTCAGGTGCTGGACCTTTCAAACCGCGTACTGTCCTTCCTGCACGAACGCGGTCAGGCCACGCGCAGCCAGATCAGCTCCGAATGTTTCCGGGGCAAGATGACAAAGGCGCGGATCGACGCCAGCCTGGAGCACCTGTTGGCCAGCACGCCGCCCAAGATCACGGTGCAGTGGGGCGAACGCGCCGACGGTGCGCCGGGTGCGCCACTGCGGGTGTACCGGTTGGCCACGGAGTGATGCGGGGGGATTTTTTCGCTAATTTCGCAGAGACGAATCGAGCGCAAGTGCTTGTCAGAAGACTAATTTCGCTGATTTCGCTGATTTCGCCGAAACCTTGTACACATACAGCATGGGGCGCAACAAGGGCCTGTCGGGCAATCGGAGCCCAAAGATGGAAATATTCTAGTTAGGTATTCTGATCGACGACGGGATAGACGGCGTCGCCCCACAGCGCGTTCGGGTTGTCCATCATCAGCGCGATGATCACGGGAACGAGCTTGCCCAGCAGACGAGTGCAATCACGCAACTGGTCGCGGTTAACCTTGCCACCCCACGTCGCACCGCCGTGGATCAGTTGATTGCGCAGCGTGTAGAGGCGATTGAACATGACCGAGAGCAGCGCGGGCGTATTGCCGCTGGCCAGTGCGGACTGCGCCGACTTCTTCGCGCTGGAGAACCGATCCCTCCACTCGTCCTCACCGATCCGGCCACGCTGGAACTCCCAAAACAGGTGGAAAACATAGGGGTTGTCGAGTAGCGTGCGGATGCTGCCGGAAAACTCCTTCCAGATCAGGTCGTCAATGCGTTTGCTGGCGTCGAGGTCGCAGAGCTTTTGAAGAAAGACCGTGAAAGTGACCTTGTCGGACGGGCGGTCACTGTCGTCAAGTTCCTGCGCGTAGGCAGCATTGAAGGCGATCCACAGAAAGATGAATTTGCCGTCCATATCCTCCGACTGCTCGGCGCGATGCAGCCAGCTCAAGGCTCTGTGGATGCGCAGCGTCAGGTTGGTCGGATGTCCGTCGCGCACCAGCCGGTGCCGCTGCTTGAGTGCAGAGTGCTCCAGCAAACTTCCGGTCATGGGTTTGAGCGTGGACATGGATCAGGCTTTCGGTTGAGACGATTTCGGTGGTTCCGTGCGCGCGACCTGGCTCCAGCCTTTGTCGAACGTGAACGTCCGCGCGTGGCCAACAGGGTTCTGAATCCTGAGAACCCGTGCCTTCTCTGCGTTGGTCGCATGCTCGACCACGTACAGCCAGTACGCATCGCCCTTTGCGTGGGCATGGTCGAACTGCGTGCGGGAAAGACCCACGGGTCGGTCTTCCAGACTGCCGGTCATCGACTTGACCTCGACCCAGCGAACTGGCTGGCCGTTGCCGTTGGCTTCGAATAAATCGAAACCAGGATTGCCCTCCGGTGTTCGTTGCAACGCGGGTTCGAGCGAAATAATCAGCGTAATGGCGTGATCCTCGATCTTCATCCGTGTTGCCTGATCGAGGCCATCTGGATCGGCTTCGTCGTCGGGATGGGTACCGAGGTAGGAAATGAACGGCCTTCCGCTAGCAGAACCCGGCGCCCGCTTTCCCTGTCCCCCACTGCTGCTTCCACCGCCCTTGACACCACCACCGGTATGACCACCAGAGCCACTGAGTGGTCCGCCGTTGCCCTGGCCGCCGCCACGTGACGTCCCGGAGCCAATTCCGCCGTGAACACCGAGCCCCGAGCCCCTCGTTGCGTCGTCGCCGCCGTCCGAGTCGTGCGTCCCTGGCGGAATGTCCGGCATGCCGTCGCCATAAAGGTCTTTTGCGTCGTCGTAGACATCATCGCCAGATGGCTTGGAGTCGTCCGTCCCTTCTTCGGCCGGAACCTCGTCAGACGGCGCATCAGCCACATCAGGCGCATCATCTGTTGGGGTCTCATCCTCCGGTGGCGCGCCAGTGATCCCAAGTCGGGAGGTCAGATCTGCCACGCTGGTAATGCCGAGTTTTCGCAGCAAGTCGAGGGCGGCAGGATCGATACCGGCTTCTTTGGCCAGTTGGTCGATGATCGGCGGCTTGAAGGCGATCTTGGTCAGCAGAAAGGGATTGGTCTTCCAACCGAGGGGATCGAACAACACAAGGTTTGGCGGAAAAAGTTCGCCCTTGGCGTCCGGCACCCACGCTACCGTGTTGAGGCGGCGAACGAAGGCAGCCGGGAATGGCGGCGTCCTGCGCTCCCCGTAGTGCGACCAACTGTAAGAACCATCGAAGATGCCACGTCCACGACGTTCTTCAAGGTCGCCCAAGCTCTCCCAGATCAGGCGGGCGCGCTCAATGCGTTGTTCGGGTGTGAGTTTGGGCAACAGGTCAATCAAGGCGTCGAGGCCATTCAGTACCCAGTCAACGACTCGTTCTTTTGCCCCCAACTCTACGTAGCCGGTCTTTCGACGGAGCTCCCTCTTATCTTCCAATGAAAGCGCCGTCGGCGCTTCTAGGGGACGCGGATACCTCAATGCACCGCACGCCTCCAGCAATTCGCGCATC
This sequence comes from Pseudomonadota bacterium, assembly GCA_041168905.1. GTDB lineage: Bacteria > Pseudomonadota > Gammaproteobacteria > Burkholderiales > Burkholderiaceae_C > JBEEJZ01. The sequence goes on from JBEEJZ010000079.1 coordinate 13,826, forward strand.
TCCTCGCCGCGCAGGCAGTCGTACCCGTCGTCAACGATGAAGACACGCGGAACGCCGGCGAAGAGCTGTTTCAGACGGTCAGTGGCGATGTAGATGCTGCCCGGCCTGGCGACGTAGCCTTTGGCGTCACCGGTGTCGACCACCATCACGAAGGGCGTTTCGCGTAACGCTGTGAGGAGCTTTTCCCGTTGGGTTTTCGAGTCGGTGTTGAACGCTTTGCGGATGCGCTCAATGTCAGCTGCGTAGCCCTCTTCGTCAATATCGACCGCCTCCTGCTGGTACTTCGGCAGCAGGTTCAACACCACGTCATCGACTTGATCGGGTTCGGTGATGCCGAGTGCGATGAGAAAACTGCGCGCATCGACCGACGCGCACACTGCGGGGCGTATCGTCGGGAAGCCGGTTTTGATAGCACTCGGCAGGAAGGCCTTCGCCGCCCCGTTCTCGCGTCCAACGACGTGGGTGCCATCTTCGAGGCGGATCAAGGGAATTTTGTCGAGGCTGCGGCGCAAGGCGGCTTCTTGGCCGTTCAGGAACTCGTAGAGTCGCCTCACCCAATCGTCGGATTGGGCTTCGAGGAAAGGCTTTGTCAGACGCGGAACCAGCGTGGCTGGCGTCACTTCGGCGACGTTCAGCTCCTGCATCAGGTAAGAGCGAATCTCTGGCTGCCTGTCCGGGGTGATAACGCCCGTCAGCCACGCGGAGGCCTTGGAGCCAAACACTGCTTCGATCTGCTCAGGGCTGAGCAGATCTCGCAACTCCTGCGTGCGCGCCAGCTTTGCTTGGGAGGCAGGGACAAAACCACCGTCGAAGCGAGGCAGCAGCGGTTCACTCCACAGCGCCTGCCGAACGCTCTCGAAGATGGGTGCGAACATCGCACCAGAGGGAAACTTCTCGCGGTCGAGCGGCAAGCAACGCAAGGCTGACGTGTCCAGCATCGCGTTGTCCCGCATCCAGCGCATCGCTTCCACCAGCAGGCTGGCCGTCTCCTTGACCAGATGCTGATTCCACGGCTCTCCGCGCGGAATGTTGTCGCGGCTGGGTGTCGTGCGATACGGCCCCTGAACCAGAAAGCCGAGATTAGTCGGCACCACCGTCGGGAAAAACACAACCAGAGGCGACGAGGCCACGGGCTGAACCGACCAACGGCCCGGCGCGTCCTTGACCGCGACCAGCGAGAACGCGATCTCAACGCGACCGACGGCATCCTGCGTGTCCGAGAACATTTCGCGGTGGAACACCAGCCAGTTCTGATCGACTTCCGCCTTTCCGCTCTCTTGGCCGATCACCGTGACGCGATGGACGTTGTTTCCGAACGCTTCAGGGCTGTTACGCAGGTAGAACCCGGACGCACCACCCTCAACGCTCCAGTTGATCTCTTCGATGTGCCTCAAGAACAGCAGCGCGCCGGGGCCCAGATGCCGGAACCCCGCCGTGATCTCCTTCTGCGCGGAGTCGTCGCCGGCCTTTAGCCGGAGGACGATCTGGGTTTCACCCGCCTTGCGTTCCGTGCGATCAGCCCGATGTGGCTGCACATAGTCCTTGATGGCGAAATCCTCGTCGCCGGAATGAATCTCCGGGCGGTCGGTGAACGTGTAGACCGACTTGAAGCCAATCCCGAACCGGCCAATCGAGAACTTGTCCTTGGTGCTTTCGGCAATCCCGCACACGCCCCGGACATCTGCCTCGTCGAACGGCCTGCCGAAGTGGGAGAGCGACAGCCGGGTCGGGGTCAGTTCGAACGTGACCTTGCGCGGCCCGGCCGAGTCACCATGCCGACCGAGCGCGTCCTCCGCGTTCTGGAGCAACTCAAAGATGAAGTGCGTCCGGTCGTCGTACCTGTCAGCAAGCAGCATTGGACCGATCCGTCCGATGTCGGTGCCATAGCGTCGCCGGTTTTCCTCGCAGATTGCTTCGTAATTCGATGCCACCATCGTTTCCCTCACGGTCAGGCATCTAATTAATGCCAAGTTTGCCCAAGTCTGCTCAGTTTCAGAATATTATGACAAGATGTAGTACAGACCAAAATCGGTGCAAATCACATGGGAAAGCCGATGAGCGACCAGCCAGACGAGATCCTCACGATTGACGAGGTTGCTGCTTACCTGAAGGCAGGCAAACGCACCGTCTATCGTCTGGCCGCCAGCGGCAAACTCCCCGCATTCAAGCTAGGTGGTACGTGGCGCTTCAGACGCAGCGATCTGGATCAGTGGATCGCCAGTCGCGTCGGCAAGGCGATGATGGTCGATGACGAGGGGACGGAATGAGCCCCAGCGCGACCGCACTCCAATCCAAGGCCAATCCTCAGCAGCTTGAAGCCATTCTGGCCACCGATGGCCCGGTGCTCATCATTGCCGGGCCAGGATCGGGCAAGACCTTCACCCTGGTCGAGCGCATCGTCTACCTCATCACCCACAAGGGGGTCGCCCCCGAATCACTGCTGGTCGTCACCTTCACCGACAAGGCCTCGCGCGAGCTGACCACCCGCATCTCCAACCGGCTGGCCGAGCTGGGCATCCAGTTCAACCTGAACGAGATGTACCTCGGCACCTTCCACTCCATCTGCCTGCGGCTGCTGGAGGACTACCGCGAGTTCACCCGTCTCAAACGGAGCTTCACGCTGTTCGACCAGTTCGACCAGCAGTACTTCCTCTATCAGCGCATCAAGGACTTCCGCGAGCTGCCAGGCGCCGAGCTGGTCATGGGCGATGACCAGACGGGCCGCTGGGCGCAGTCGGAGAATCTGCTGAAGTGGCTCAATAAGGTCGGCGAGGAGGCGCTTGACACCACCTCACTGGCGGTTGCCCCTGAGCCGGAAATCCGCGCCCTGGCCAATTGCTTCTCCAGGTACCAAGAGCTTTTGCACGAGCACAACTCGCTGGACTTTTCAGGCATCCAGTACGAAGCCCTGCAACTGCTGGAAAAGCAGCCCGAGGTGTTGGCCCAACTGCGCGACAAACTCACCCACCTGATGGTGGACGAGTACCAGGACACCAACACCATTCAGGAACGCATCCTTCTTCTGCTGGCGGGCGAGCGCCGCAATCTTTGCGTGGTGGGCGACGACGACCAGGGCTTGTATCGCTTTCGCGGGGCCACCATCCGCAACATTCTGGAGTTCCCGGCACTGTTTGACGACGGCCAGTGCAAACAGGTCAAGCTGACCGTCAACTACCGCTCGCACCCGGACATCATCCGCTTCTACAACGAGTGGATGAAGGAGCAAGTATGGGACGACGGCACGCGCGTGTTTCGCTTCGCAAAACAGATTGTTCCGCGCGAGGGCGACTTCCCCGACCTGCCTACAGCGGTGCGATTGGCCGCCAACGACGACAAGGACGACACCTCCAACTGGCACGCTGAGGTGCTGGCCTTCCTCAATGGCCTGAAGTCCTCCGGTCAACTTGCGGACTGGAATCAGATCGCATTCCTGTTCCGTTCGGTCAAGAACGATAAGGTCGTGGCACTAGCGCGGTTTCTCGAAACGCAGGGAGTGCCCGTATTCTCGCCTCGCTCGAATATGTTCTTCGAGCGCGAAGAGATCCGCTTGATGATCGGCGCGCTGATTTTCCTGTTCCCTCAGTTTCCTAAAGTGCGAGCATGGGCCGAAGGCGTCACGCTGCCCATCTGGAACTACTACGACCACCTGTGTTTCAAGCCCTTCATCGACGAGCTGCGCAAGCCGGAAAACAAGCCGCTGCTGGACTGGGCGCGTCCGCTGGCCAAGCGCCACGCCGTGCTGACGCAGAACACCGACTACGCCTTCTCCGGCCTGTTCTATCAGTTGCTGCAGTTCCCGCTGTTCTCGCGCTTCCTCACTGAGGAAGCAGTGCAAGGCGTAGACAAAGGGCGCGCCGCTCGCAACCTTGGCACCCTCTCCAAGCTGCTCACCAAATTCGAGTATCTGCACTTTGTCAGCGTGCTCAATCCCGAATGGCTGGAAAAGAACCTGCGCGACCTGTTCAACCAGTTCTTGCGCTTTCTGCAGGACGGCGGCATCGGCGAGTACGAGGATGAGGCCGAATATGCACCCAAGGGCTGTGTTTCATTCCTAACCATCCACCAGTCAAAGGGGCTAGAGTTTCCGGTGGTGGTGTGCGGTTCGCTGGAAGCGGTGCCACGCAAGCAGTACGGGGCGCTTGATGTGCTACTAGAAGACGGCGGCTATCTTTCCAAAGAACGCTTTGAGCCACTTGACCATATCAAGAACTTCGACTTCTGGCGACTGTTTTACACCGCTTTCTCTCGTGCTCAGAATCTGCTGGTGCTGGCGGCGCAAGAAAAACAGGGGCGCGGCAAGTCGCCGTCTAAATACTTTGAGCGACTGTTTTACGAGCTTCCCCGTTGGCGCGATGTTGATCTGTCGACGCTGACCCTCGAGGCCGTCAAGCAGATCAACCTCAAGCGCGAGTATTCGTTCACATCGCACATCACTGTGTTCGAGAACTGCGCTGAGCAGTACCGATTCTTCAAGGAGCTCGAATTCAATCCGATCCGTGCGGGCGCTCAGTTGTTCGGTACCTTAGTACATCAAACCATTGAAGACATTCACAAAGCCGTCTTGCGAGGCGAGGAATCAACTGTCACGCTCGATCAGATTCAGTCGTGGCTGAACATCAACTACCAGTACCTTTCCAAACGAGAGCGGCAATACCTCGCACCCCAAACGCTCAAGGCGGTAGAGAAACACGTCTTGGGCTACTACGAACGGGAAAAGGATGACTGGGATCGTATCAAGGAGGCCGAGGTTGAAATCTCGCTTATCAAGGACCAGTACATCCTCAAAGGCAGTGTTGACCTAATAAGAGGGGAGCATGACACGGTAGAGATAATCGATTTTAAATCTGAGAAGAAGCCCGACATGGAGAAAGATCGGGAGCGTCTGCGCCAATACCAAAACCAGCTGGAGGTGTATGCCCATCTAGTTGAAAAGCGCACTGGTCAAAAAGTCAGCCGAATGCACCTGTACTACACCGGTGAAGACGGCGGCAACCCATACGTCTCCTTCAGCAAAGACGATCGTGCTATCAATAAAACCATCGCTCGTTTCGACGAAATAGTTGCGCGTATTGAGCGGCAGGACTACCAAATCGCGGCGCGCCCAATCAAGCAATGCCAAAACTGTGACATGCGCGCCTACTGTGACAATAAGAATTGGAAATTTAGGAAAAACGACCGATGAACAAAAACACCCCTGTACAAGAAGACTTGTTACTGGCCACTTCCGATGGCACCACCACCAATGTTGAGAAATACGAATTTGAGCCAATCAAAGGTTACCCGATGCTCAACTGGCGCGGCAAGCGCCCGTTCACCTCGACGCAGTATTACCCGGCGCAACTGAAGGAAGTTCACGGCGAAGAAGTGGACGGCTGGCGCAACAAGATTTTCTGGGGCGACAACCTTCAGGTGATGAGCCACCTGCTGAAGGAGTTCCGGGGCAAGGTTGATCTGATTTACATCGATCCGCCGTTTGATTCCGGCGCTGACTACAAAAAGAAGGTGCAACTTGGAGGGAAGTCTACGACTACGGATCAGCCAGTTTTCGAAGAGAAGCAATACACGGACTTGTGGTCGAACGACGAATATCTGCAGTTCATGTTCGAGCGACTAGTTCTGATGCGTGAGCTGCTCTCCAAGACCGGGAGCATCTACGTCCACTGTGACTCCCACAAATCGCATCATCTCCGCTGCATCATGGAAGAGGTGTTCGGTCAAGAGCACTTCTTAAACGATGTCATTTGGTGCTATTCAGATGCCGCAAACAGCAAAAAATACTGGAACACAAAGCACGACACGATTCTGTTCTTCAAGAAGTCAGAAGAGTGGACATTCAACTATGAAGCTGTGCTTCGGCCACACACTGAGGAAAACATAAAAAAGTACCGATACGAGGATGAAAATGGGCGCTATAGGCTATTTGGAAAAAATGTAGCAGGAAGCCCTATCCAATGGCATCGAGATGTAAGTCCTGAATGGGAAAAAACCAATCCTGAACTTGTCTTCAGGCATTACCTCAAGGATGGCAGCCTCCCATTGGACTGGTGGAATATTAATCCGGTGAACCAAGCCGCAAAAGAGCGGACTGGTTATCCAACGCAAAAGCCAGAAGAACTCTTGGAGCGAATTCTCCTTGCCAGTTCCAGTCCTGGGGACATCGTCTTTGATTGCTTCATGGGGTCAGGAACCGCTCAAGCAGCGGCAATGAAGCTCGGGCGCCGCTTCATTGGTGCGGACATTAATTTGGGTGCGATCCAGACGACCACCAAGCGCCTTCTGAATGTTGCTGACGAATTGCGCCAGCGACCTCTCGATAGCGAAGCGAAATACTTCACTGGGTTCGAACTTCACAATGTCAACCACTACGACATTTTCCGCAACCCGGTGCAGGCCAAGGAGTTGCTGCTCGAGGCGCTGGAAGTACAGATGCTCGAGTTCAGTACAGTGTTCGACGGCGAGAAGGACGGGCGTATGGTCAAGATCATGCCAGTCAACCGCATCGCCACCCGTGCCGATCTGAACGAGCTGATCGCGGGCTTTGACTACAAGGCTTGGGAGCGCAAGCAGAGCGAGTCTCCGAACCGCCCGGTCGAGAAGATCACACTCGTCTGCATGGGCCATGAGCCAGACTTGGCCGCCCAACTGGAGTTGGCCGCCAAGCCCTTCAAGGTCGACGTCGAGGTGGTGGACATCCTGCGCGACAAGGCTGACTTGGAGTTCAAACGCGACTCGCAGGCAAAGGTCTCCATCAAGAACAGCGAGCTGGTCATCGAGAAGTTCTACCCGATGAATCTGTTGCAAAAGCTCTCGTTGCAGAAGGAGTCGGTTGAGGACTGGAAGGAATTGGTCGAGTCGGTGCTGATCGACTGGAACTACGACGGCGCGGTGCTGCAACCGGCGGTGGTGGACATCCCTGGCAAGAACGAGATGGTCAAGGGGGCGTACAAGATTCCGGGCGATGCGGGCACGATCCGCGTGAAGATCACTGACCTGCTGTCCGAGTCGTGGGAAGGAAGCGTGAGCCATGGCGACTAAGCGCACGCCCAAGGCGGTCAGCGCGTCGCTCGACTTCGCCTTCTTCCAGTTCCTCTGGCAGTTCTACCAAGCCAACCGGGGCACGATCCGCACGCACTACAAGGAGCTGACGCGCAAGTTCCTCGACTTCAACAACCCGGAGAAGAACCCAAAGGCCTTCCTGCGCCAACCTCAATTCGAGGCGCTGGAAACCTACGTCTTCCTCAAGGAGTTCCTTGGCAACGCGAAGGTCGAGGAAATTTTCCAGCACTGGTTCGAGAAGCAAGGCCGTTTCGCTGATCGTGCCGAAGGTGGCGTGGTGTCGGGCAACGCGGGGCAAGTCGGCCTGTTCGACAAGATCACGCAGGATCAGTACAAGGCCGTGTTTGCGGCAATGCGCAAGAACTCGCGTGCCTACCCGAACTACATCTTCGCGTTGACGATGGGCACGGGCAAAACCATCCTGATGGCGACCTGCATCTTCTATGAGTTCCTGCTCGGCAACAAATTCGAGAGGGACGCGCGCTACTGCCACAACGCGCTGGTGTTCGCACCTGACAAGACGGTGTTGCAGTCACTGAAGGAAATCGAGTCCTTCGACATGACCCGTGTCGTGCCGCCGGAGTACGTCAACTTCCTGACCACGCACCTGCGCTTCCACTACCTCGAAGAAGCAGGCACATCGCTAGATACGCTGGATCGCTCGCGCTTCAACATCATCGTCTCCAACACACAGAAGATCATCCTCAAGCGCCAGCACAAGGAAAAGACCTCTGTCGACAAGCTGTTCGGCGCGACCGGCGAAACCCTCGCCGCCAACGGCGTCTACGCCGATGCCGCCGACCTCTACAACTTCGACCAACCCGAGGAAGAAGGCGAGCTGACCACCAATCAGCGCTTCGAAAAGCTGCGCCGCCTGGAGCAGTTGGGCATCTTTGTGGACGAGGCCCACCATGCATTCGGCAAGGCGCTGGCCAAGGACATGGGCGTGGGAGCGAAGGAGACCGACACCAGTCTGCGCACCACCATCGATATCCTGGCCGCCAGCCTGAACGCTGCTGGCACACGGGTAGTGGCCTGCTACAACTACACCGGTACGCCCTACGTGGGGCGCGAGGTGCTGCCTGAAGTGGTCTACGCCTACGGCCTGAAGGAAGCCATAGACAAAGGCTTCCTCAAGAAGGTGACGTTGCACGGCTACGCCAACACCCGAACCGACGAGTTTGTCGACATCGCCATCGAGAACTTCTTGAAAGAGTCTGGCGAGCTGCGCCCGGAAGGCTTGCTCCCGAAGCTGGCGTTCTTCGCGGCCACCATCGACGAGCTTACGGGCGAACTGCGACCTGCGGTAGAACGTGCGTTGCTCAAGCACGGCATCCCGACCTCGCGCATCTTGGTCAACGTGGGCGACGACAAGCTCACCACCAACGACGACATCCGAGAGTTCAACCGCCTGGACACCGAAGGATCGGAAAAGCAGTTCATTCTGTTGGTCAACAAAGGCCGAGAAGGCTGGAACTGCCGCTCGCTGTTCGGTGTAGGCCTGTTCCGCGAGCCCAAGTCCAAGGTGTTCGTGCTGCAGGCCACGATGCGTTGCCTACGCGCCATCGGGCAGGCCCAGCACACCGGTCATGTATTCCTCTCGGACGACAACCTCAACACGCTGAACGACGAGCTGCAGCAGAACTTCCGCATCAGCGCGGACGAACTGCAGAAGACTGGCAAGGACAAGGAGCGCGTTGAGATCCGGGTGGTCGAGCCCCCGGTCAAGATCAAGCTGGTGCGCGTGCGCAAGCAGTACCAGATGCGCGAGAAGGCACTGGTTCCTGGCCAGACGCTGGGAATCGACCGCGCCGACAAGGAAGTCTGGAACACGCTGGTCGAAAAGTACCGGTTGATCGAAACGCAGCAAGACGGGCTGACCGCTGTCGACGCAGCGCGCGCATCCGGTAGTCGTACCTTCGATTTGACCTCGCGTCGGGAAAAGAGAGCCTTCTCACGGCTGTCACTGGTCGCGGAGGTATCCCGCTATCTCAACCGAAACCCGCTGGAGATCGAGGAGCTGCTCGACGCGACGAAGGAAGGCACCGACGAACTGGTGGCCGTCACCAACGAGTTCAACGAATTGCTCTACGACGAGATCATCCCGCGCCTGTTCCGCCAGCTCTACGACCTCGACGAGTCGCAGCAAACCGAGGAGCACGAGGTCGATCTGATCAAGTTGCCCCCGAACGGCTACTACGAGGTGTCGGCGGCGAAGGACAAGATCGTCAGGATGAGCGACACGCAGATCAACGACGAGCAGCGGGCCAAGAGCTTCCACCTCGACACCTACTGCTTTGACTCCGGCTCGGAGAACTGGTTGTTCTGGGATCTGCTGCGTGAGCAGCGGGTAAAGAAGATCTACTTCACCGGGATGCTGACCCATGGCCAGTCCGACTTCTTCATCCAGTACATCGACCCAGACTCGCGCACCGTGCGCAGCTACTACCCTGACTTCATCTTTCAGCGCGAAGAGCCGGATGGCAGCTTGAAGTACGTGATCGTCGAAGTGAAGGCTGACAACCAGATCGAGGATGCCGTGGTGCAGGCCAAGAAGGACTTCGCCCAGCAGATCGCGGTGGCCAGTGGGATGGAGTACCGCATTCTCAAATCGTCCGACGCCGATAAAAGGCACTTCAGGGTGTTGCTCTAAAGAGCGGGCCACATACAGGGAACAAAAATGGCGACCTCATTGCCCAAAAAGAAACTGTCGAAGTCCAAGCTTTCGCTGTACCTGCGTACGCAGTGCGATAAGGAGCTGTACTTATCGTTGTTTAACGTGAATGCTCAGGATATGGCGGCGGCAGGGTTGCCCGCACCGCTGAAATCCAGACCAAACGTGCAGCTCGTAACCGGCGCAGGCAACGCCTTCGAGAATGCTCAATTTCAAATGCTTGTGGCGCGACTGAGCGGGCACGTGCGCTACGCACCCAGCTTCAACGATATTGATCTTTTGGTAGAGCTGCCGACTGTCGTTACGCCTACACTGTGTATTCAGCCCGCAATTGAGCCGGAAGCCTTCCGAGTAGATCTCCTGAACAACTTGGGAGTCTCTCCGGCGGAACAGGGTTACATCCCTGTACTGGCTGGGATGCGCCCCGATGTCATTCTGGTTGACGAACCCCTAATAGATGACTGGGAGGTTCTGTCAAATGGCGGCCGAAAACGCATTGACCCTGGAGAAACCAGGCAGTCGCTCTCAGTCATCGACTTGAAAAATGTCACGGAAGGCAACGCCAGCTACGCAGCAGAGGTATGCCTTTATGCCGTAGTTCTCGCGAATTGGCTTTCCCATCATGGTTTATCAGCGAAGTACTACATTTCCGAAAGAACATATCTCTGGACGACACCATTCCTTGCTGAATTTGAAGGACTTTTCAAAGCAGCGCCGACCACACCAAAACCAGCTCTCATCGCAGCTCTTCGAAAAGATCTCGAACGCGAAGCAGTCGACTTCCTTCAGTTTGTTCCAAGTGTCAAGAAGTTCTTTGCCCAGGATGTCCCGCGTGTTGTGAAGCGCGGAGATGCACTTGGCTGGCAAACCGTTGATATCCACGTTGGCAGTCGCTGCAACGCTTGTGACTGGCTGGGAAATCGGGACTGGTTGTCCCCAATAGACCAGGCGTTCTATGACGCAAACCCTAATCACTATTGCGTTCCTTCAACAAAGGCTAGCGGGCACCTCAGTCAAATCGCAAATTTGTCGCGCGGCGCTCGTAAAGTTCTTGAGGCAAATGGAACAAACAATGTTGCCTCGTTACAAGCATTACCCTCGACCGATCCGACTCTGTCTCGGCACTCGTTTCTAAAAAAGCATAGGAATGGACTTGCTGGAAAGGCGGGAGCGCTCCTTACCAACATGAACAGCTCAGGATTGGCATCTAAGGTCACTTCGCTTGCCAAGGGTGTGGAACTCCGAGCGTGTGCTGCTGTAACCTTTGATTCCTCTGCGGGGAGACTAACCGGCATTGGTTTCCGCGCTGACGTGTTACCACCTTACGGGCATACGGCGTCATTAAAACATCTTAAGTATGTCGCCTACATGGTTGAGCGAAACACCGATGATGCAGAGTGGATCGTTCTGAAACAGTTCATTGATGATTTGGTGGATAGCGCAGTTCAAGCAGCAAAACATTTAGACCCAACGAGCGCAAAGCCAAAACTGCCTTACGCGCAGATCTATTTTTGGGAGCACCGACAGTACGAAGAGCTCTGCAAAGCTTTTGGTCGCCACTTACCACGAATCCTTTCGCTACCTGACAGTAAGCAGCGGGCGCTTGCCTGGTTATTCCCATCGGATGACCTTCTCGAGAGAGACGACGGCGCTATTTCACCGGCTATCGTCTTTGTGCAGGACATTGTTGAACGGGCAATGAATCTTCCTGTGGCCCATGTCTACACATTGCTGGCAACGATTGCTGTATATCACCATCCGAAATTGCCACCAATTTCAGGCGTGGATACTTTCTACTCGGAGCCCTTATCGAACGGGATTCCGCGCGAACGAACATTTGAAATATGGGCAAATACCTCCGGTGTAGTTCAATGGGGAAAATCTCACTCCCTACCACTATCAAAGGCTGTTGATCGTTACTGCGGACACCTGAAAGTACTCGCCTATAGTCTCAATTCGATTGTTGCAAAGTTGGATCAGGATTTCAGATCTGCACTTAAAGGAAAGTCCAGGCGGCTCGATTTGTCGGGGATCGGAACCAAGAAAGGACTTGCTTTCGATTCTCAGTTGTGGGCGCAATGGAGCCTGTTGGAACACGCCACCGCATCTACCGAAGCGGGCGCTGCGTTGGGGGCGTCACATGAAGAACTTGAGGCAAGATACGAAGCCATTGTTCTGACGAAGATGCTGGCAAATCTAGGGGGTAACCGCTATCGCTTTAAGGTCAGTGGTGACTCTCTCGAAGCCAAATTCGATGCACCTGACCGCTTCCTCACAATCGGTGTTGTTAGTCGCCCAGGGTTCCCTCTTGAGAACGGATACTCTCTAAATCTCTTATCGATTGATCCGCTGCTGCAGCCACAAGAGCTGCGCTCTGCAATGCATAAGATAATCAAGGCATCGCTTTTGGCATTTGATCGCGCTGCGGGCGAGGCTGAGGTGGAAATCGCTCCGGCATATAACGGGGTTACATCAGCATTTAACGCAGCAATCAATCCGAGCATCATCAATATCGCCACTGAACAACTCTATCTTGTCAAAGGCGCCCCCTGGGACGGAACAGAGGAAATAAAGGAAGTTCTCGACGCAATCGGTGATCCGAACCACGCCAAGCCAGATCCAAATGCGATTCGTGCGCTGGGCAAACTAGGCAAGACGATCAAGTCTGGCTCCGATGCGCCAACCACGGCCTCTCGCGTTTTATGGGATGCACCTGCTCTCTCTAAAGCTGCATACCGTTCGGGCGTAGCGGCAAAGGCTCTTGCAGCGGACGCATGCAAAGTTGCGCTGAAGCCTTTGAATGCGAGCCAAGTAAACGCAGTTGAAGGCGCTGCAAAATCGTGCCTTAGTCTCATATGGGGCCCGCCAGGTACCGGCAAGACGGATACCCTCGCAGCTCTACTTCATGCTGTTGTTCGCGAGGCAATTTCTCTCGGCAAGGGGGCAAAAATTTTGCTCACAGGCCCCAATTATCGTGCCGTCGAGGTACTGGCAAATCGATTGCTTGAACTGTTGGCAAGAGATCATTCCGCGACATGTGATTTCTTCCGCGCCTATTCAAAATCACGGGAGCTACCGCCCGCGCCAGTTTTGCCGCCACACGTCAAAGGTCAAAATGTCTCGCTGCATTCTTCAGCAGCTGGTTATAGTGACCTGAGTACAAGTCTGAATACATCCGGGGTCATTACCCTGGTAGCTACATCGGCGCACGCAGCCAAAAAAGTCGCGGCTCTCGCAAACTCTCACGATATTTTGGCGCCGGTCTTCGATATGGTCGTGATCGATGAGAGCTCTCAGGTTCCCGTTACTCTAGCTCTGCTACCTATTTCGACACTAAAGGCAGAAAGTCAGCTAGTAGTTGCCGGGGACCCATTGCAGATGCCGCCAATAGCCAGCCTTGATCCACCAACTGGATCGGAGTATCTCGTCGGAAGTATTCATTCCTATCTCAAGGAGAGGTTTCAGCTCGCACAGCTTGAACTGCTAGAAAACTACCGCTCGAATCAATGCATAGTTGACTATGCTCTCACACTCGGTTATCCAGCGCAGCTGAAAGCTGCTCGCCCAAATATTAGGTTAAAGGAGGTAACTCCTCGCGCGGTTGCACTGACGTCATTACCAAGTACGTTACCGTCTTCGACAGCATGGGAACAACTACTTGATCCCGATAAAGCAGTTTGCACCCTAATTCACGAGGATGAAACTGCATCCCAAGCAAATCCGGAGGAAGCAAAAATGGTTGCTGCTCTGGTTTGGGGGCTGTATCGCAGTATGTCGGTGGAGCTTGAGCCACTAGCGACAGGAAAATCCCATCAAGCACCGACGGAGAAGGAGTTGTTTGATCGGGTAGTTGGCATCGTTACACCACATAAGGCTCAGCGTGCTCTCATTCTCAATGAGCTAATGAGTTTATTTCCGACTGTCGGTCGTGACGTGATGGCAAACGCAATTGATACCGTTGAGAAATTTCAAGGCGGGCAGCGTCAAACGATCATCGTGTCATTTGGCGTTGGCGATGTCGACATTATTGAGGGCGAGGAATTTTTCCTGCTTCAGTTGGAACGTATAAACGTTTCAGTTTCGCGAGCTGAAGCCAAATGTATTGTGGTGCTCCCCAAATCACTTGCATACCACCTACCGTCAGAGAAAAGGACGGTGAAGACGGCCAAGGCAATTAAGTCGTATCTTGAAACTTTTTGTGATCAGCGCCAAATGCATTCAGCGAGCTTTCCTGCTGGCACGACGCGAGACATTGAGGTGCGTTGGCACCAATGATTTTCGCTTTGTTACTTAGGCTCGTTCAACGTGGAAGTCGAACTCAATAGCGGCAGCAGACTCGGCCTTCATCTGATCTGCTTGCCGCTTGCCGACATCTGCTGATTTTGCGGAACGGGTAGACACCAAGCGCCAATCGACTCCGGATGCCTCCAGGGAGGCTCTGAACAGTTTCTTTGCGTCAACCAGCGCGGATGGAATGATTCCAAACCGGACGTACATGTGAAGCGACTCGGACGATGCTGCGCTGTTGGCAATATTTTTCCAGACCTTACCGAGTGACGCGGCAAAGACCGCCTGTCCACCATGATCGAGCTGCGGCCCAGCCGAATAGTCAATGGAGTCAGACCCACCCAGGAACCAGTTTCTTAGCCATTGATCCTGAACATACGTCCGCATTCCGTAATAAGGGGGGGACGTGATCACAATCGATGGCGCAACGCTGATCGATTTGAACAACCTTTCCGACTGGGCATCGCCATGTAACACCTGAGATGTCGGACACGGCGACGCTTGCTCAAGCCCCGCCAAGCGTTCGATTTTCCTACGCAGCACCCGGAGCACAGCGGTCTTTGGCGCTTCAAGCCCACGCTCTTTCCAAAACCTCACGGCGTAGTCAGGCTTCGACGCGTAAGTCCTCGGCATTTGATTGGAAAAGTAGCCAGCATTCTCGAGGTGTTTTGGCAGTGGGCCGTGCAGACACCCAAGTGCCGCAGCGCGCAAAATGGACGACGCATCTGTTTCGTCATCGAGATCAAGTAATCCTTCGCGCAAGGCGCAAATATCGCGGAGCGTCGATTGGTGATATGCCGAACGAAAAAATGGCGTATCTGGAATTTCGGTTGGGACAACCTCTGAGATCAACTTTGCAGCAAGCGCGAGAGGTGCCTCAATGTCACAGCTCGCTAACTTGGCTTTCGCAATGGCAACGGCGACGGGCGACGAATCAATCCCCCAGGCAGACAATCCAAATTGGCGGGCAGAGAATAAGGTTGTTCCCCGACCGCAAAATGGATCGAGAACAACTGGCTTTTCCTTTAGATGCTTCTTTAGGACCCTGTTCGGATACTCGAGCGGAAACATCGTAAAGTAAGGGCAAATTGCGTTCAGCGCATTTTCTTTGTTGTAGGCAAGGGCCACGTTCTTGGTACTTGTGCTTAGCGTCGATTTTGGATATAAGGGACAGTTTACACGGCTATGGGCGTGCAGGGAACGTTTCGGACTCATAGATCAGGTCTCCCATTCAAGATCAAGCATTCCGCTTCCCGGCGAGCAACCAGCCCTGGCAGGACTCGGCCTCCCCCGTATACCCAGCGCCGTAGCTCCGTCCCAACGGCTGGCCAGTCCTTCTGGTTCACCCGGAGTCGCAGGGTCGAGGTCTGCAAGCGCCCCGCGCCGAGGTTGAAGGTGAAGTCCGCTATGGCCGCCAACCGCCCTTCCGGTTCGGTTGCAAGCACGGGGCAGTGGCGTAGCGTGGCGGCCAGCGCCGTGTTCAGGTCTTGGGCCAGATAGGCTTCCGCCTCGGTCTCGGTGATCGGCGGATGCGTCGCATCGCAGAGGTGGCCGTAGCCAATCGTCCAGAAGCCTGCGGGGCAGACGTAGGGGATGGCTGTGATTTCCGTGCCACGCTTTACCTTGCGCTCGAACCCCTCGAAGCGCTTGGCCAGCTCGATGGCCGTTTTTGGCACCTCGATCACGACCGCACCCGGTCGAACACGCGCCCTAGGAACCAGAAGTTCAGCACCCCGGCCCACAGCGCCTGATCGGCCTCCGTCCAGGCATGGAGGATGGCTGTGCCCCAGCCAGCACCTGCAGTCAGTGCTGCCGCGAATGCGGCCGTCTTGGCAGCGCAGTACAACGCCATGAACCAGTACGTAATGACGGGTCGCACACTAACCGACAAGGCATCGGCCCAACCGACACCTGATTTCCGGCCCTGTGCCGCCACCGCATCACGCAAGGCCTCAACGGCGCCCACATTCCAGGCTGCATCAGAAGCTGCACCGATTTCAGCCATGCGCTGGGCGCCACGCAACTTTTCGAACTCCAGCGCTTTGTCCTGCATTACGAGCTCATGCCCGCGCTCGCCCTTCCGATCCAGCCATTTCAGTATCTCGGGTGCCAACCGGAACGCACCGCCCAAGAATCCTCCGAGCAGCGTCTCGATCATTGGGCACCTCCCATCAGTTTTAGCTTGATGGCTGCGCCGACCAGGATGATGGCCAGCAGCCCAGTGGTCGCGACCTTGATCACGGTATGCCACGCAGTTCTGCGGGCATCACGCCACGCTTCCAGCAGATCGCGCAGCTCACGAATGTCACGTGCGGCGTGACCGTTTTCCAGGCCGAGGTGGGCCAGGCACCGCTCGGCTCCGCGTTCGGCGGCGCGAGTGAGCAGGTCATCCAGATCCTCGGGGCGCAGGGTGATGGACTGCGGCGAACCAAGTTCTTGTGCGTTTTCCATAGTTGGATCTCCAAAATGCAAAATGCCCGCACTGGATGTCTCCAGGCGGGCGTCAATAAGGGTCTGAGCTTCAGGCGAAGTGATCGGCCTTGGCCAGTGGCTTGATGAAGTTGGGCAGGTGGTTAGGATTGATGCCAGCCGGAATCATGGCAGGATCGACGATGTCCTCCACCTGCTCGCCATCACGCAAGGCGTGAATACACGCGGCCACCGTGCCGTCTTCCAGCGCCGTGAGGGTGTGGACCTTGTTGCGGGCAATGAAGATGATGTGAGGCGCGGTGAACTCCGACACTACACCCTCCACATCGACTCGCAGTCGCCCCCTGACCAGCAAGGTGGGGTGATCGAATAAGTGCTTGTGACCCTCGTTGACGTCACCGGCTCTCTCGAACGTCATTAGCTTGATCCAGAGGTTGCTAATCAAGCTCAGTTGGGATTTAGGGCTGGCCATTGCCACCTCCTGACTCTGGCTGTGCTGTGATGGGAATAGAGGGGTACGTGATGACCGGATCCAGGCGACCTTCAACGGCCTTGAAACTGATCATCTCCATGGTCACATCATCTGGAATATCGGCATTGGGGAAACTGGTTTCATCCTCGATCGCTGGACAGACCTCCAGCGGCACAAGCCTGACGTCCCCTTTTTGGAAATTGAAATAAAGGCGCTGCATCGTTCCTCCTCAAACGAACTGGATGTAAGTGGCCGTGAACGAGTTCACGTAGATCGAGTCGCCACTGGAGCCACTCAGGATCGAGCCATACAGGTCAAACGTGACCGTGCTGTTGGGCGGCACCGTGAACGTGCCAAAGTTGTAGGTCTGCACGCCTCGGGCCGAGTACGTCCCATAGGTGCCCACAATGGAGCCGTTTTGGCGGATCTGAAACCCGTATGTGTCATCGGCGGCAAAGTTGATGACTGCCGTCAGATTGATCTGCATCGACTTGGTGGTGCTGTAGTTCCAGATCGTGTGCCGACAGTTGCCCACGTTGACCTGCACAGTACTTTTTCCCTGCGACGCCATGTAGAACATGTTCGTGTAGTAGGTGCCGCGAGACCACTGCGTGCTCGAATAACTCGACCAGATCATGTAGCTCGGTGAGCCAATAGAGCGGCTGGCCCCGGATGCCAGCGAACTGAACGTCTGGAACAGGCTGAAACTCTGCTTGACGTATTCGTCTGTGGCAAAGGATGTGGTGAGCACCCGACCGGATGTTCTCCAGGCTGTTCCGGTGCAATACAGGTCATAGGCCTCGCCCGGCGCGAGTGTCACGGTGGCAACCCCGTCAATCAACTCGGCTCCGCTAGGATCCAATGTCACCACCCCAGTGCCTGAATTGCGCACAGCGATGGTGAAACCTGCACCCAGCGTGGCAGCGGTGGTCATGTTCAGCGTGAAAGTCCCGCTGCAATCGATCATCCGGCCCCGGTCGCTGGCAACGACGGTGTAGGTCGCCGTTTTGCTGACGTAACCGGAACCGAGTGAGCCCAGCGTGATCAGGGCTGTCGCAACGCTTCCGTCTGTCCCGAGCAGCCCCGCCAGATAAGAGCGCAAATCGCTGAGTGCGGTCTTGAATTGACCCTCAGTGACCGTAGAGCCCGTGAAATTGGAAATAGGTGGCAATGCAGGCATATACCTCTCCCGTTCACTGCGACCACATCAAGGTGTTTTCACCTTGAGATGCAGTTGACGCAGAAATCGTCACGATCGATTCAGTCCCGCTCACGTTCTTCTTGAAGTAGAGCTTGCCGTCCGTGGTGTTCAGGGCCAGTTCGCCCAACTGAAGCTGCGTCGTGGTTGGGACCTTGCCCGCCACAGACGATTGTTTGACCTTGATGACTTGAGCCATAAACAGGCCTCCTTTTCTCTAAGCAGAGGGGTTGAAGAAAACTCAGAACGTTCCGCCATCGATGGCAGCGCTTGTGGACAAGGCGTCCGTGATGCCGTAGCCAGCCAGCGTCGTGGGCTTGCCGGTCACGCTGCTCCAGGCGGGGGTGTTGGTGGTGGTGCCAGCTGCCGTCAGGCGACCTTTGGCATCCACCGTGAAGGTGGGGATCAGGGCCCCAGAGCCGTAACTGGAAGCGGCGACACCAGTGCTGGCCAAGGTGGCTGCGCCGGTGACGTTGGCCGAGCCATCAAAAGCAGCGGACGTCCAGCTCACATCCCCGGTCATGGCGATGCTGCGGGCCGTGAGCAGCTTGGTGGCAGTCCCCGCATTGCCCGTGATGGTGGTGATGGTCACAGCGCCCGTTGCGCCGTTGACGCTGGAGACCGAATCGGTGTTGTCGATCTTGTCCCAGGCGCTGCCGTTGCTGACGATCCAGTCACCGATTTGCCAGTCTGTGATGCCACTGACGTTGGTGCTACCAGCCGTGGCCACCTTGTAGTAGAAGCCCTTGTTGCTGCTAGACGCTGTCGGGATGGTGGGGGTGTTGGTGCTGGCGTTCCAGGTGCCCTGGTAGTTCAAGCCTCCAATGGCCACATCCGGCAGTTGTGCCGTGGGTACCTTCCCATCTGCACCAAGCCCTGCCACACCATTGGCCACGCCCACCGCACTGGTGGCCACCGCCCCAACAGCGGCGGCCGTGGGCAGCGCATGGACGTGATCGGCGCGTGCGGCTGTAGTGGCCGTGCCGACCGATGCGCTGGCAGCCAACGCACTGGGTGCTGCCGTGGTCAGGCCCAAGGCATCGGTGATGCCGTAGCCACTCAGGGTGGTGGGCTTGCCGGTGATGGCCGTCCAGGCAGGCGTGATCGACACGTTGGCTGCAGCCGTGAGTCGCCCCTTGGCATCGACCGTGAACTGACCGACCTGGGTGGCACTGCCATAACTGCCAGCGGTCACACCGGTCGCTGGCAAAGCCACCGCCACACCAGCACTCAGCGTACCCGTACCGGATACGTCCCCGGTGATGGCCAAGCTGTCGGCTTTTCGGGCAAAGGTGCCAGCACCAGCGATTGGCGTGACCACGTTGCCGCTCTCGCCAATGAAGAGATTGTCTGAAACCTCGGACCAGGCTAATTCACCCACAGCCAATGTAGGTGGCGTGGCGGTTGTGGCCGAGCGTTTGATCTGTAGGGTTTGGGGCATGAAATCCCTCCTTGAAGTTGATACCTGCGCAAAATCAAAAGTAGCCAGCGTCGATCACGGCGCTGGGATCGAGCACGCCTTGATCACCTTTGTCACCCTTCGGGCCGGTGGGACCCGGGACGCCGATGTTGGTGAGCACCGTGCGCGTACCTTGCTGATGGACACGCACGGTCTGGGTTTCGGTTTGCACCGTGACGCCGGGTTGCCTTGGTGTAGAAATGGAAATCCGAATGGCCATGGTGTCTCTCGACTCCCTTCAGCCGCGTGTGATTCGCATGGACACCAGCACACTGCCTTTGAGCAGTTGGGTGCGAATGCCCGCCGGACTGGTCATGAAGAGGTCGTAGACGCAAGCACGCACCGGCAAGCTTTCGGTGACTGATGCTGGCAAGGTGATGGCCACCGTGCCGCTGGAGAGACGACTTTCATCAAAACCAAAGCTCGCCAGCACAGTCGGACTTTCAGGTGTAGCACGGATCTGACCCTCAAAGGCATAGCCTTGCAGGTCCATCACGGCACCGCCCTCATCGAGCGTGAGCGCCGTATAAAAGGTTTCGCCTTGCGCCAGTTCGATGTCGTACTTGGGGGCGCTCATCGTTGTTCTCCTGTTCTTTGCTTGGGCTCTCAATAGCGCCACATCAGCGAGGCGGCATCGGTCTGCCACATCAACTGGGTGTCACTGACCCACATGTAGTCGGCACTGCTGCCGTAGAAAAGCGCCACCCAGGGCCCGGCTGTGAGGCCCACGCCACGCACCCGGATCAGGGTCTGCGCGCCATAGAGCGCGGTGACCGCAAAGTTGTTGGCCGAGGTCTCGCCTACCCGGGTCCAGACCAGGTTGGCCGCATACGGGTTACTGCCCGCTGCCATCTCGATCTGGTAGGTCTCGGCACCCGGTGCGGGCGTCCAGGTCAGCAAGGCCTTGCTGTTGTCCGTCGTGGATGACCTCAGGGTCAGGTCTGCGATCAGTGGCGTGGTGTAGAGCGTAGTCAACTGGCTCGTCACCACGGCCGGGGCAGTCACACCCTGGTCGGCGCTGTGTACCGAGGGGTCTTCGTTGATGGCCTCGATCTCGACCTGGTGCAGACCACGCGGGCGCACGGCAACGACCTTGGCCAACTGCCGCCATGTCTCACCCCACCCGAAGGCGATGTGGGTGCGCTCGTAATCCTGTCCGGTGTAAGGCACGGCCACGGGATGGGTCGTCAGCACCATCTCGTTGTCTGACGCCCCACGGCTGACTGCATAGGGCCCGTCCACGCCACCGGCTTTGGTCCTAAAACCAATGTAGTGATTGGCAATGCTCCAGGTCAGCGGCTCAGACACCGTGAGCGTTCGGCTTGCCGCATTCCACCCAGTGCATTCGGCAAACTGGCCCCAGGCGGGCATATCGTGCTGGATGGCAATCAGATCACCGAAAGCCGGAATGAAACCTTCCATCTCGGTGGTGAACTTCACCAACCGACGACGGTAGCGGTTGCTGGCCGCCTGATACAACCCTTCGCGGTAGGCCTGCTGGCGGCTGGTCACCCCAAAGAGTTCGATCCTGGCAGGTTTGCTGGCTGCGCTGTCTGGCATCTTGGCCGTGACGCGGCGCGATGCCCAAACTTCAGCGTCCCAGTAGCTCACCTCCACCGCATCGGCCATGTCGTCCGAGGGCAGCAGGTACTCGACACTGAAACTGCCGCGCACGATGTTTCGCATCGAGAACATGGCGACTGGCAGGCTCTGCGCACCGTCGCGCGCGAAGCGGATGATGCCGCCAAGCATGTAGGGCTTGGCCCGCCCCGCCTGCGCGATCTTGGTGATCGCCTCCCAGAAATTCAGCGCCGAATCAAATCGGGCGTTGAATTCATCCCCTCGGCTGGCCCACAGTGTGTCCAGCACCTTGAGCCCGGCTAGATCAAGGCGGGCGTCCGCAAGTTTGGCCCCGTAGGTGGTGTTTCGGCAGGCGTCCGCCAGCGCCCAGGCAATGCTGCGCGTGGTCACTGGCGCTGACCAACTGCTGCCATTCCAGACAGGAAGTTTTCGGGTGCAGACGACGTTGATCTTGCGGGAGGCCTGGGCCGACAAGTTGTTGGACGCGCGCATGCGCAGGGCAATCAATGTCACGTTGCCAAAGGTCCGGGTCTCCGGCAGGTAGGCCCTGAGGCCTCCCCAGAGGATTTCATGGCCAAAGCGTGTGTCGGTCTGCTTGGCATCCAGGCGCCGCACGCGCACTTCGTAGCGACCACCAGCCACGCTGTATCGCTCCGAGTAGCGCTGCGGCGTGGTGGTTTTGGCCGTGTAGAAGCGCTGACCCAAGACGGACCAGTTGCCCGTTGCTACGCCCAGGTCGTTGACCGTCCGCACCTCAATGGCGACCGACAGCGTCAATTCGCTCAAGCTGCCATCGTTTTGCGCTTCGTACAGGCCGCGAGAAAGTACGAAGTCCAAGCCCAGCGTATTGGCCTGGGTGCCTGCTGCGTTGGCCACGAAGCCACCGATGTAGTGCTGCAGGGTGACGTTGCCACTGGTCGAGATACTGCTGGCCGCCGTGACCGTAAAGGTATCGGCGCTTGGCACTGTGGCAATCGAATAGGCACTGCTCACCGCCGCACCAGATGTGACATCCAGGTACAGCACCTGGCCCACGGCATAGCCATGCGCAGCCATGTTGACGGTGATCGTCGTTCCGGACTGACTGTAGGTCGCCCCAAGGCTCCCGGCCAGTTCCTGCCCAGAGACCTCCACCGAACTGACCACATTGGTCGGAAACTTGGTGATCGCACCGCCCGGCGCAATCACCTCGTAATCGATCTCGGCGAAGTTGGCGACCGGGGTGTCCTCGATGCAGATCGCCTCGATGGCGTATTCCCCCATGCCCAGGCACAGCAGCTGATACAGGTACTGCTCGTTGCCAGCGTATTCCACGTAGGGCTGCGCAGCGAAGTCGGGGTACGCACAGACCCTGCCGTACTGCACCGGAATGGCCTGATCGAGCCGCGCCATATTGCCCTGCGCTTGCAGGTTGTAGGTGGGCGACGGGGCAGCCAAACTCGCCGCCTGCTGCGCCGTGGTGGGCTTGGGCGGCGGGATGACTGCATTGACCAGCGCCATGCCCAGCATGGTGGCGCCTGCCTGCACGGCCGATACGCCCATCGAGCCGAGCACGGCCGCGCCATTGATACCGATCAGCTCAGATGCCAGCACTGGCGCGTAGACCATCACCGCCAGCATCAGCACCATGCGCAGGGGGTTTGACCCACCGCCACCACCGCCTTGTGGCAGCAAGATGATGGCGACCAAGTCGCCGCCGCACACCGGTTGATCCCAGGTGGCCCGCAACTGGGCTTCGCCATTGCGCAACACCAGGATGGGCTGATCCGTCTCGGGCACCAACGCACGCAAAGCCACCGGCCCCGGGATCACCGTGATCTGGCGGTCCTGGTGCGGCAGGAAAGGGTTGCGGACGGTGATGCTGTGGGCGAACGGATGGCTTGGTGAACTCAGCGCCGTCGATGCCATGACAGCACCCTCAAGCCCACGCTGGGCAATGCTGGCACCGGCGTGAAGACCACCCCGGCTGTTTCCAGGGAGTGCAGCACGCCCCCGCCATCGGCCTCCAAGTACACGCCAATGTGACTGGGGCGCTCAGATTTGCCCATCAGGCAGGCATCGCCCTCGCGCGGTTCTCTGACGATCTGCCAGTGCGCGTACTCAGGGTGATCGTCAAAAGCACGCAGCGACGACAGACGACTGGCGACATTGACATCGACGGCAGCCACATCCCACCCAAACTGCTCCCGCCAGACCCGGCGCGCAAACGACCAGCAATCACTTCTGCCAGCCACCCAAGGCAAGCCGATGTACTGGATGGCCCAGTGAGGGGTGTGTGGGTTCATTGCGCAATCAATCCAGGAAAGACTTCAGCCGTGTAGTCCAGGCCAGGGAATCGTCGGTTAGCAAGGTTCGGAAAGCCACAAGTGGCCCGCACCCGAAACACCGTGGCGGAAATCGACATCACGGTGAGGGTCAGTGGTGGGTTGTTTTGCGGGGCAGTCAGATCCGAAGAAAGGAAAGCCCGGTAGGTCACGGTGATCAACTCACTACTTCCAGGCTGTCCGTTCATGGATGCTTCCACGTTGGCCAGGATGTCGCGGCTGACGTTGTCGATCTCGATCACGCATTGCGGCACGGCGGTGTGCGTGACCTCGGGCGGCACCACATCGAAGGCATAGCCCACAAAGGTGACGTACTGACCGCCGTTGCGCGGGGCACTGGATTCCAGCTTGGCCGTGAGATCCACGTGATCGCGCACCACCCGAATCGGCGTCGAGAAATTCGGATGCCAGATCTCCAGGGTGTGGTGAATGACCAGGTTCGATGGCGCACTGGCGTAAGCCTCTTTGATCGCCAGGCTCAAGGTGTCATCTGGCATGAATCAAGTCCTCCATCTGCGAGCCTCCATTAACGAATCTCCAACTTCGCACTGACCTGCCAGCGTGGGCCAGGCTGCATTTGCGACTGCCATGGCCCCACAAATCGGGCCTGAATAGATCGCAAGCCCGCGTCTCCGGTGTTCAGATCCACCGTGAACCAGCTGGCTCCATTGGCACAATCGCCATCGAACCAGGCCCGAAACGTGGCCATTTGGGCATCCGTGAAACGCCAGCCAACACTCACCTGATCATTGCGTGCTGCACTGCGGCGGCGCACGCGGGGCAGACCAGCCTCCATGTCGGTGCGCACGGTGACATCCACCGGCGCGATCGCGTAGCCCGACACCAAGGGCCGGGGCAATGTTGTGGGCCAAGTTGCCATATCAATAGGCTCCTGCCACGCGGTTCAGGCCGTAGGTGTTGGCCAGCACGCCAGGGCCGGGACCAGCACCACGCGCCACATCGCCCCAGACCTTGGCCGTGATTTGTTCCACCCAGACGTCGATCACCTGGTTGCCGTTGCTGTCGGTGCGCTGCTGTTGCTGGCCACCTTTGCCGGCGGCCTCGATGACATTGACGATGACGGTGCTGCCACCGCCGTTGACTTTGACGCCCAGATCGCCATCGCGCATGCGCGTGAGCGGCATGATGGCCTCACCTGGGCTGCCAGGTTTTTCACCCATGAGGCCGATACGGGGCAGGCTCGTGAAGCCTGCCCCTAAGCCTGCCCCTTTTGCAAAGGGGAACACAGTCGGACGGTCGACCACCGTGTTGCGGTAGGCCGATAGGGCTGGTCCTTCAAACACATTACCTTTGGCTGAAGGGAACAGGCTGGCCCACATTGATCCAAAGTCCATCCCAGCACCATTCATCGCGTTCGCCAGTGGCAGCGTGATAGATCGCTGGATCTGGATGCGCACGAGGTCCGAGATGATGGAATCGGCCAGGCTTTTGAAGTCCAGCTTGCCGGTCATCACGAACTGGGTCAGCGCCGTCTCCATCCCCCGAAACGCATTGACCGTGACCTGCTGGGTGCGCTTGGCGGCATTGGTCGCGTCGTCGATATAGGTTCTGAGCGCCGACTTGGCACCGTACTCAAAACTGCGCTGATAGTCCGTGTTGGCCCGCACCAGGTCTTCAACGATGGGTAGTTGCCTGGCCAACGCATCGTTGATGGCTTCAATGGTCAGAGCCCGCAGGCCCGGGTCTTCGATCTGGTTGGCTTCCTTGCGCGCATTGGCAGCTGCCTTTTCCAGATCAGATCGGGCCTGCAGGGCAGCTTTTTCTGAATCGGTCATGTCCAGCATCTGGCGCTGCAACTGCAGGGCTTCGATGCGCTGGCGGTTGCCGCCAATCAGGCCTTCTGTGATCTTGCGCGAGGCGGCCTCTTCTTTTTCAAAAGCGTCGAAGGCTTTGTTCGCTTCCTTCTGGCGCTCGATGGCTTCGAGGACCTGGATGTACTGCTCGGCCTCAGCCGCCACCCCTTGGTAGCCCTTGGCTTCGATCTGCAGGGCCCGGGCGCGCAGTTCGGCCGCTTCGCCCTCTTGTGTGCGGGTCAAGCGCGAGCGCAGCTGGTTGAGGAAGGCTTCGCCTTCGTTGATTTTTTCGGCAGGCTTGGGCTTTTCAAATCCTGAGAGGTCCAGGTTAGGACGGGCCTTGCGCGGCAGCGTCGGCAAGAACTTGTCGTAAATCGCCTGCACTTCCTTGGCCTGCGCCTCGGTGTCGAGCACAAACTTTTGGCCCATGACGCGCACCGTGCGGCGCTGCTCGTCGAAGAATTTGGCCACCCGGTCCGCATAGCCCGGGTTCTGGTTGATGTTGAAGAGCCGGTCATTGGCAGCGCGCACGTAGTCATCCCGCGCGCCCTGCAGCTTGGCGATTTCGGCATCGATGACCTTGGGGTCGTAACCCATGGACTTCATCGTGCGCAGCAAATCGGTCTTGAACCAGGTCTCGATGTCCTTGCCCACCACCGACAGACTGTCAAAGGGCTGGGCAATCACACGCTTGGCCAGCACGGCCGACTCGGCGATGAAGGCCAGGCCCGAAGCGACAGACTCCAGGAACGCGAGCGTGGCATCTCGGTTGGACGTGATGCGCTGCAGTTCATTGCTGAAACTCCCGGTTTCACCCTGCGCAAGGATCACCTGCTCGGTGAAGTCAGCCAGGACCGGAATGACGGCTGCGCCGATCTGGCGCTGCACGCCCTCGATGATGGCAGACAGGCGCGTCAGGTTGTCGTTGAAGACCTCGGATGCACGCGCCACGTCTTCGGACATGACCAGGCCCAGGCGCTGCGCTTCTTCCATCAGCGCTGTAATGCCCTCACGCCCCTGATTCAGGAACGGGACGATGGCCAGACCTTCTTTGCCGAAGAGTTTGACCGCCAAAGCAGCCTTATCCGCTCCATCAGGCATGACAGAAAACTTGTCCGCCAGATCCAGCAAGACCTGCTCGGTCGGACGGATCTGTCCGTGCACATCGGTGGCCGACACACCCAGCGCCTTCAACGCTGCGCTGCCCTCTTCGCCGTTGACCTGGGAGTCGAACATGGCAACCGACAGTTTTTGCAGTGCCTTGGTCAAGCCTTCGGTGCTGACATCCGACAGCTTGGCCGCATAGTCCAGCGCGGTCAGCGCCTCGACCGAGACCCCAGTCTTTTGCGAGAGCTTGAAGAACTCATCGCCCACCCGGGCCACCGGCATGACGAGCGCCGTGATGCCCACACCGAGTGCTGCGATGCTGGCACCGGCGATCAGACCTGCAGGTCCGAGTTTGCCCAGCACCGAGCCCAGCATGCCAAGTCGGTCTGTCGCGGCCTGCAGCTGAAACTTGGCATCGTTGGCGGCGCTGGACAGGAGCTTGAGGCCACCGGAGGCTGGGGTGGCAGCCGCTTCGATTTTCTTGAGCGAGCGCTCCCCCTTCTCGCCAATTTCGGACAGCTCGGCTTTGACCTTGCCGCCGTCGATCACGGACAGGCGAATGGAGAGATTGCGTTCAGCCATGGGGAAACACTCGGATCAAGGCAAAGAGATCAGTCGTCGCGTTATTCGTTTTGTTCAATAGTGCTCATCAGGCCCGCCTCTGCAGCCGGAAACAGGTCAATCGCCGTGGCTTTGTCCAATCCAGCGCACTCGCAGGTCAGCATCCAAGCGTTCAGATCCAGGCCCACGACACGACCCTGGGTCATGCGCAACTGACTGGCACAAACTTCCATGGCACTGGCCGCTTGCCAGCCTTCTAGGCTGAGGGGTGCATTCATGGTGTACGGACACTCGGGACATGGCTCAGCACAACTTTGAAGGCAGGCACTGCAATAGTTCGGCCCACCACCAAAGTGCCATGCGGTGCGGGCCTTCAGGCGTTTTTTTCCGATTCCAGTGCGTAAAGGCCAGCGAGGTATTCGCGCTCGAAGGCATCGGCTAACAGCCAGTGCTCCATCAAAGCGGCCACGCCTTCAGGTGTGACGGATGCTGGTTGACCTTTGTCATCGGCCACACCTTCCC
Source organism: Pseudomonadota bacterium (assembly GCA_041168905.1). GTDB lineage: Bacteria > Pseudomonadota > Gammaproteobacteria > Burkholderiales > Burkholderiaceae_C > JBEEJZ01. Next base: position 41,311 of record JBEEJZ010000079.1, read on the forward strand.
AGGCGATGACGGCCAACTTGGCCAGTTCGGTGATGAGGGTGGCGGTGCGCTCGCCAGCAGCGGCGATGTCAGTCCCGGCCACTTTGGCGGCGGCATGGCGCGCAGCCATCACCAAGGCAGTGGTGGCGGGCCTGACCTGCAGGCGCACGCCAGCGGCCAGTGTGATCCAGTGCGGTTCACGTGGAATGTTGAGTTTGATCATTGGAAAGTCCTGGGTATCAATACGTGGTCACGTCGTTGAGCAGCTCGACGGTGAGCATCTTGTTGGCCGCCACGTTCTTGGCGGCTTGCCACTCGAAAGTGGCTTGAATGCCACCTGGCCCAGTGATGGAGACTTTGGGCTTGGGCAGGTAGACCTCATGCGCGATGAAGGTCAGGCGCTTGGTGGCGTCGATCGTGTAGGCAAACGTCAACTCCAGTGGCGTGTTGTTGGTGGCCGCATCGATGAGCTGGGTATCGGCAAAGCGAACCTCCAAATTGCCAGTCAGGCTGGCCACCGTGGGGTCAGCGCCGTCGATTTTTCCGTCGGAGCGGATGGTCTCGATGCGCTCGAGGTTGTTGGAGTACGTGAGTTGCGCCGAGACCACGTTACCCAGCGCAGTGCCACCCTTCTTGATGGAGCCCTGAAACTGGTTGAACCGCAGGATGTCGCGCGTCGTCGGGGTGGCATCAATGGTGGCTGCCTGCTTGACCTCACCCTGCGCGATCAGGCCGACCGTGGCATTGGCCGCACCAGAACGGGCAAACCCCACCTGCAGGCTATTGACCATGACGCCAGACGCCACAAACCAGGCCGGAATATCGGGAAGACCCGTCTCAAGACTGAGGCTTGGCAAACTGGACTTGCCAGAGATGAAGGTGTGAGTGAGCGTGCCAGTGCCCGTGGTGGTGGCGCTGCCCAGCAGGGCTTTGAGCCACATGCCGATGTTGCGCACGTCCACGGGCACGACCATATCGCCTTCGACCTTGATCACATCTCGAATCGGCGCATTGGGCTCGCGACCCAGGCCAATCAGGTCATTGGCAATGAGCCCCTGCTCGGAGCCGAGGGTGGTGGAAACAAAGGGCAGCTTCCAGTAGTCGCCCACCGGGTTGCTGCCATAGGTGGTTTCGAACACAGCCAAGAGGCTGGCGTTCGCGCCGTAGGCACGGGCCATGAGGTTTCTCCTTGGGAAATAGGTTTCAGTTCAGCGGACCTGAGCTGCTGTAGTGCAGGACCACGGGTAGCAAGCAAGCCTTGATGCCACTGACCCCATCGGGTGCCAATTCATCGAACTTGGGTGGGCCGATTTCGGCGTACTCGATGACGCCGCCAAGCGTGCGGTCCGCTTCGATCAGGGCTGCCAGTTCGACCAATAGGCCGTCCATGCGCTTATCGCGCTCGCTGGCATCCGGGTCGGCGATGAAGATTTCGATCGCCACCTGGTGCTGCCAGTGGTAGGTCAGTGGCGAGAGCGACACCTCGGGCTCGCCCATCTCGCCGTCACGCAAGACGGCCATGGCATGCTCTGACAGCCTCTCGGGTAAGGATGCGTTGCGTTTGGTCATCACACCCAGAGACATCTGTCCGAGCACAGCGAACAGTGCGCCGATGGCGCTCTCGCGTTGACTGGATCGCTGGCTCATGCGCTGGCTCCTCGGCGTTCAGCTTCATCGAAGCGGTTGGCGATCCGGTTGGCCAGCGTGCTGACCCAACGGCGCGAAGCACTGTCGATGTCGAATTTCTTCTTCAGGGTGACTTGCGGCACCAGCAGGAACATCGGCACCGTGACCAGGCCTCGGCCGCTGGCTTGAGCCTTCTGCGAGGCAGCGGAGAAGCCGCCACGCTGGCCCTGGCGAGCGCGCTGGTTTTCGGCAACGAGGAGCGAGGGCTTGCCCCGGCGGTAGACAAAGCGCAGGCGCTGGCCGCGGAGTTTTTCCCAAAGACCGGGGGTCATGCGCTTGCCACGCGGGCCTTTTCCAGCGGCGGGCAAGGCAATCGCCAGCCAGAACCCGTCTTTGGAGCGGATGGTCGCGCCCTGGTCATGGGCGCCGACCACTTCGGGGGCTCGGCTGTAGACCAGGCCCGCTGCCTTGATGCTCATCTGGCCTTTGGGATAGACCTCGCCGCGCCAGGTGTTCGCCAGGCGCTGGCCCAGGCCCGCACCGGTGATCTGGTTGCGCAACTCGGTCTTGAGACCGTCGGTCGCTTCGCGGATGGACTGCGTCACAGCCTGCTCGGCAATGCGCACTTCATCAGCCAACATCTGGTCCAGGTCACCGGACAACGCGGCCATAAGCCTCATACCGGTGCTCCGGTGAGGGTCCAGATCAGGCGATCGCGATCCGCCAGCGGCTCACCCACCACCTGATAGGTCTGACCAGCGACGGTAAAGCGTTCCCCCTCGCGGGGAGACATCACCTCTCGGACCATCACATCAAAGCGGTGGGTTGCCAGCGCCAAGCGCGTATCACCGAAAGACTCGACGACATCGGCCTGCTTGGAGATGACCCGGGTGGCGATTTCTCGGCCATCGGCCAGTCGGTAGGTGCCAGGCACCCCCAGCCGGGCAAACAGGCGCACCACTGCTCGCTCAAAGGCTGCTTGCATGAATCAAGCCGTCAGCTTGATCAGCACGCCCGGACGGTGGCACATGGGCAGCGGGTTGCTCTGCGTGTGCAGGTCGGTGCCTCGGTCGAACTGGCGGGGCGCCTGCTTGGCGTAGACCGGCTGACCCAGGGTGTTGACCGTCTCGTTGAAGTCCGCTGGCGCGAAGTAGGTGCCGAAGGTGTCGACTGTGCCCACGGGAAAGCAATGCGCTTCACCGTCCGCGATGAACTTGCGCACCGTGCCGTCGGCCGAGCTGGCCTGGCCCCGGTATTCCTCGAAGGTGATGCCGCCGTAGGTGAAGCCGGTGCGCACGTCTTCGCGCAGCCAGGCACCTTCCTGGAACCGGGTGTAGGACTCCACCACATTGGCGTGGCTGGTCAGGGCCTCGAAGAAGGACGGAGAGCACAGGCAGCGCACGCCGGTCATGAATTCGCCCTGCAGGGCTTTTTCCATTTCGCCAAGGGCCTTGACGCACTTGTTGCGCACATTGGTCTTGGCATCCGCCAAACCCAGCGACATGGTGGTCGCATCAATGCCGAATTCGTCGTAGAGGTTGTAGATGGTCGAACCATCGGCATCCAGGATCTCGCCCTTCAAGGCGCCCATGCGCAGGTGCTCCAGCGTGATCGCGTGCTTGTTGCGCATGGTCTCCAGGTGCCGCGCCAGCACGCCAGCCAGGGTTTCGAGCTCAGTCTCCGAACCAAAGGCACGGATGCCCTGGACTTCTTCTGGCAGCACCACGTCATCGTGCGGAATATGGGGGATGACGAAGGAGCGGACCTTGCGCTTGCCACGCGTGCCGACGGTGCCCGGCGAGCCGGGTGGCATGGTGGGCAGCAGGTTGAGCACACCGTTGCGCTCTTCGATGATGATTTGGCGGAAGCGCGTGGGTTTGGCCGGAAACAGGTTCAGGTCTTCCAGCCGGCCGTAGCGGTTGGGCACCAGGTTGATGGCGGCCGTGAGGTTGGCCATGCTGAAGGCCGGGTTGGCAAAGAGGTTCTGCATATGAGGCTCCAAAAATGACGAAACCCGCGCAAGCCAGACGGCCAGACGGGTTCGAGGGAATGAATGGGTTGGGTAACAGGCGGATCAGAGGCAGGCTTTACGCACTCTCACGCACCAGCACGCCACGCTCAGCCAGTTGCTGCTCGTAAGCGGTGCGCTGGGCACCGGTGAGTGCAATCGGCCAGACCAGCGCGGTCTTGGCGACGATGGCGTGGCGGGCGATCAGGATGGCATCAGCCCGGTCAGCGTTGGTGGCATCGATCGCGTTGGCCAGAACGCCAATGGCGGACTCGGTGCCGTCGGTGGCAGCGGGGTCGATGGCGTAGTGCTTGCCATCGCTGGCGTTGCGGCCAAGCACTGTGCCCAGTGGCAGGTTCTGGCCAGCGGCGACGGTGGCGACGTCGCGCGAATAGCGGTTGGGGGCTTCGTACTTCAAGAGATCGGCGAGGTTGTTTTGTTCGGTGATGGCGGGCATGGCTTATTCCTTTCTCAGGCTTGGGCGGTAAGTTTCTTGACGGCCGCCACGATGGGCGAGGTCTCAGGGCGATCGAGCGACTGGGTGCCCGCATCGACGGTGATCGTGGATCGAATGTCGGCTGCATCGGACTGCGCGGCACGAGCATCGATCAGCACGCGGCGCACATCGGCTTGGGATTTACCAGCGGCGATGAACTCGGCGGCACGGTCGGGGCAACCGGCCAGCAGGCACAGCTCGGCAATGGCCTGGGCGGTTTGAGTGACTTCGCGCTTGGCTTGGGCAACCAGTTTTTCTGCTTCGGCCATATCGATGGTGTCGGCCACGGGGTTTTGAAGGGTGTCCTGGGGGTCAGGCATGGAAATCTCCTTGTGGGGAAGTGCCGCCTCAGCACGGATGACGCCCCGCACCTGAGACGGCGAATGGTTACGGGCGTTAAGAAACTGATGAAATTGGCTGAGGGTGGCGTCCAGCGTCTGGACACCATCGGCAAGGCCCTGGGCCACGGCATTCGTGCCAAAAAACAGTCCGGCCTCGGTGGCGCGCACGGCAGCGAGATCGAGGCCGCGCATGGCAGCCACGTGTTCGGTAAAGATGGAATACAGCCGATCCACCTCACCCTGCAGTTCGGTCTTGGCCGCATCCGACAAGGGTTCATGCGGTGAGTAGTCGTTCTTGTGCGCACCGGCCGTGATCGCGGTGAAGTGGTAGCCCTCCTTGGCATCCTTGACCGACTGGTCGACATGCAAGGCGATCACGCCAATGGAGCCCACACCGCCCGTTTCCGTCACGAACAAACGTTGAGCGCTGGCCGCGATGGCGTAGGCAGCTGAGTACGCCGCGTCATTGGCCACCGCCCAGACGGTCTTCTGGGCAGCCACTTCGCGCACACGGCGGGCCAACTCGAAACTGCCCGAGGCCTCGCCACCGGGGGAGTCGATGTCGAGCAGGATGCCGCTGACCTGGGGATCGGCCAGGGCCGCATCGAGCATGGCAGCAATGTCGCCGTAGGAGGTCAGGCCCGAGGCGGCCTCCATGCCTAACGAGCGCTTGACCAACGAGCCATGAACGGGGATCACGGCAATGCCATCAGGTGCGCTGGCCAGCGGGGTCCGTTGGAAAGCGGCCATGTCCATCATGGGCATCGCAGGTACATCGGCCATGCCGATACGCTGGCCGACCACGGACAGGATCACGTCCAGCTTGGGTCGGTGGATGAGTAAGGGCGTCCCGAACAGGCGGGAGGCAAGGTAAGTCATGGTTGAGGGTCCTGGTTGTCGGGGGTTGCATCACCCGAATTGGCTGAAGACGCGTCAGTGGCCTGGCCGTCTTGGGTTTCATTGGGTGCCGGTGCGGGCGCCTGGTCATGCCGAGCATCGGAGTCAAAGACCAGGCCCAGTGCATCGGCCCGGGCGTTGTCGGCTGCGATTTCCCGATCCACGTCCTCCGCGTCGTAGCCATTGCCGGAGATCGCTTCCGACCGGCTCATCAAGCCCGCCCGGATCGCCAGCTTCATGGCGTTGAATTCCTTTTGCGGATCAACCCAACTCCAGCCTTGCGGGATCCACTTGGCGACCTGGTAGGCGCGGCGGTCTTTGCGATAGCCAGGCAAGTCAATGGCTGCTTCGAGCACGGCCTGGTCCATCCAGGCACGCCAGATCGGTCGGCACAGTTGGTGCACGATCACGCCGTGCTGCAAGGCTTCGCAGCGTCGACGGAACTCCAGCAGGCCCGCCCGGATGGATGAGTAGTTCACTTGCGTCAGATCGCCTGTGAGCATTTCGTAGGTGATGCCCATGGCCGCAGCCACCGCGCGGAACTGCTGACGCATGAATTCGGCATAAGAACTGCCAACGTCCGCCGGTGCCGAGAACTTGATGTCTTCACCCGGTTCCAGGATCTGCAGCGTGCCGGGCTCCATGCCAGACAGTGCCACGCCATTCGCATCGGCCGCCGACTCGCCCATCAGGTTGTCTTCTGGGGCCATGCGGGTGATGAAACCGGCAAACATGGCTGCGGTTTTCTTGCGCACCAGTTCGGCGTCGTCGTATTGATCCAGTTCGTTGAGCTTGACCAAGGCCCGCGTTAGCCACGGCTCGCCTCGGATCTGACCAGGGCGCAAGGGGCGGAACAGGTGAATGACTTCAGAGGCATCCACACGCACTGTGTCCATCCCACCCTGGCTGGACATCGGGGCCAACAACCCGTCGTTGGGGTGCGAGCGGTACAAGTGGTACGCCACCCGACGACCCAGCCGGTCGAACTCGATGCCGGACCGGATGACATTGCCGCCGGGAAGATCCCGATTCATTGTCGTTGGCAGATGCTCAGCTTCCAGCACCTGGATCTGCAACGCAACCGGCAGACCATCTTCAGTGCGGCGGTAGCGCAGACGGATCAGGGCTTCGCCGCCCTCGAGCATGGCCCGAGTGGCCAAGGCCTGCAGACCGTAGAAGTCGGTCAGGCCTGCGGCATCCGCCTGCTCGCACCAGTCCCACCACAGGCTGTGGATGGCCTCACGAATGGTTTGGTCCTGCACCATGCTCTGCGGCTTGATGCCGGTACCGATGGCGTTGGCCACAAAGGCCTCAATCCCAGCAGCAGCCCAGGCATTGCGCCGCACCAGGTCCCGGCTTTTGGCGCGCAACTCGTCCTGGGCCAGCGACAAGGCGGCCACAGCACCTGGGTTGCCCGGCATCCAGGCCAGCGCCCGACGACCACCACCGACACCGTCATAGACCGGCGTGCCACCGAACATGCGGCGACGAAGGTTTTGGAGCCAGGCCATCAGAGCGCCTTGCTGGTGGTCACGCGGATCTGACGTGACTTCGGTGCGCCGGAGTCACGGGCAATGGTGGCCTCGACCTCGGCCAACGCAGCCTTGAGATCAGCCACGCTGCGGTATTCGATGCTCTTGCCCTCGTAGGTCACACGGTGCTCGCCACTGGCCAAGGCTTCACGCAAGGCTTGCAGATGTTCAGGGGTGTAAGTCATGTCAGGTCATCCATCGGCTTCGCACCACTCGGCGGGAAGCCGGTGTTGTGCTGCCAGAAGTGCTTAGGCCACCGTCGAACCGTTGTTCTCGGGTGGCCTCGGGGGTGTCAGTAGTGATGGCTTCGGTTGGAGGATCAATTCCTGCCGATTTCTCGCCCAGTTGTTTTTCTAATTCGAGCCAGTGCCGGTCCTCGAACCGATCCAGGCCAGCAGCAGCTGCAGCCGCTCTGGCATAGACGTAACAGTCCAGCGCCTCGTTGCGCTCGCGCATCTTTTGCCACTCGCGGTGTGCAAAGCCATTGCGGTCGCGCCGTGTGATCAGTTGCTCGGCACAGAGCTGCTGCAGGTACTCGGCGTCGACCTTAGGCAGATGCACGTAGCCGGCCGGGTAGATCTGCGTGGTGCCGTCCTCGGCAACCTCCGCGCTCTTGCGCAGGTTGTTGTAGAACTCCAGCTTGGCAATGCCGCCGGCCACCGGGAACACCTTGATGCCCCGGCGCAGCTTCTTTCCGCTGGCGGTGGCATCCACCGCCGTTGGTGTGCCAATCAGTGCGGCGCCTCCGGCAATCCCCTTGATGGGCATGAGCCGGGTATCCCGCACGCTGCGCACGAAGGCATAGGCCTCCTGGGTGGCGTAGCCAGTATCCAGGGCGATGCGCGCCAGGCTAAGCTGGCAGCCGCTTGAGTGAGTCCAGGTTTCACCCATCAGCTTGGCCAGGGCCGACCAGACCTCGGTGCGGGCGGTATCGCCCATCAGCACCCGGTGCTCGACCAGCCAGGCTGCTTTGCCCCGCCCGAAGGCCCAAACCGAGACTTCGATGCGGTCCTTCTGCACGTCGGCGCCTGCGGTGATCAGCAAGCCGCCCGCGGGAACGGTGCCGACGCGGTAGTCTTCACGCCGCTCCAGCAGTCGCTGCCAATCCGGCGCTTCGCCTTCCTCGACCCAGGTCTCACCGAGTTCGGTGTTCTTGAAGGTCTTGATGGCAGATGCCGAACGGGTGTCCGACATCGCGGCCGACTCCCAGGCGCGGGCAATCTCGATCCAGCTGCGCCATCCTACCGGGCTGTACAGACTCGACAGGTGAAACCCGGCCGTGCGCCCGGCGTTCTCCGGCGCGCAGGCCTGCCACTGACCGTTTTCCAGCATCCAGGTTTTGTGGTGCTCGGCAATGGGCTCACCGCATCCTTCACAGATATAGGCCGCCGTCTCGGGCTGACCGCGTTCCCAGCGCAATTGCTCGAAGCGCAGCCACTGCCGGTGTGCGCAGTGCGGGCACGGCACAAAGTAGCGGCGCTGATCCGACGCCTCGAATTCCCGATCCACGGCACTCGCGCCGGCAATCGTCGGCGTCGAGACGATCAGGATCTTGCGCCGGGCAAAGGTGCGGGTGCGGGCTTCGGCCAGCGAGATCGCATCGCCTTCACCCTCGACGTCCAGTGGGTAACCATCGACTTCATCCAGGAACAGGTAACGCACCGGCATCGAACGCAAGCCCACCGCGCTGTTGGCGCCAGTCATCACCAGCACACCACCATGAAACTCCTTGGCAAGGATGGTGTTGCCCGAGTCCCGGCTGCGTGCCGGAGCGATCCGCTCCTGGATGGCCGGGCTCTCCTCGATGAGCGCGTCAATCCGCTGCTTGGAAGCCCGCTTGGCCATCTCCACCGTCGGCCACACCGCCATCATTGGCCCCGGGGCGTGGTGGATCACATAACCCACCCAGTTCAGGCCCAGTTCGGTGCCGCCGACCTGTGCACCTTTCATGAACACCACACGCTCGATCGGCGACATGGGCGACAGGCAATCCATGATCTCGCGCAGGTAGGGCGTACGGCTGGTGCGCCAGCGGCCAGGTTCCGAGGCCGCCTTGCTGGAGAGCACCCGGTGCTTGTCGGCCCATTCGGACACGGTCAACAACGGATCGGGCGTCAGACCTTCGCGCCAGGCACGCTCGATCGCGTCCCAGCCTTCGTAAAACGTCTCGTCCATGTTCAATCTACCTTGGGCTGCAAGTCGCCGAGGTCCTGCAGCTGCTGGCGCACGGCGGCGTCCAGCGTGACGTGCAGCACATGCGGATCGACGTTCAGGCCGGCGGCCATCTGTGCCGATATCCGTGCTGGCCAGTTGAGCCAGGCATCCCGCTCAGCCCGAGCCAGCTTGAAAACGTGGGCCACGGCCTGCGACCGATCGACCAGTTCGCCCTTGAGGCGGGCCAGGCGGACTTTGTTGGTCTGCGCCTTGACCACCTCATTGACGGTGCGAGCCTGCAGCAGCGATGTGCCACCGGTGGAGAGCGCCGGTGTCGGCGGCTCGGCTGCTTCACGCACCACTTTTGCGGACGCTTGCGGTATTTCGCGGGCTACTGCGGGAGCTTGCGGTACTTCCCTGGCTTCGCCAGTTACTGACCGCCGGGTCGGCGTGGTGTTGGCCGCCCACTGGGCATCGGCCACCACCGGATCAATCGTGCCATCCGGCAAGGGCGTGATGCGCCCCGTGTCGATGGCCTTCTTGACGGCCACATGCGACACACCTCGGTGGCGCGCGTAGGCGCGAATGGACAGTCCCATGGTGTCGATTTACTCAGTGCAAGTGGGTGGCCTCCTGGATGCGTTTTGTCATGCAAAGACGAGTGAATCACCCGGGATTAGAAAGAGCTTGGCTTCGGTTGCGAACAGCGCGTCAATCACATCGTCCTCAACACATCAGGCAATCGAAAGGCCAAGACGATGAAAAAACAAAACACCCAGCCCATCCAGGACCTGCTTGAAAAGATCGCACTCGATCACCTTTTCATCCAGACCCTGGAAACACAAATGAGCGACCGACTCGACTTTCATGAGGTCAGCGTCTGGGGCGTCAAAAGCGCACTGGAAGCAGCTTTTGAGGCCGGTCGTATCGCCGCCAGCGGAAAACAAGAACCCCAGAAAACCAAAGCTTGATCAGGAGCGCACCATGACCACCCAACTCACCCCCGCCCAGCACGCCATCCTGGTTCATGCACATGAGCACACCGAAGGCAAGATCACCTGGTTCCCTGAAAACATCAAAGGCGGCGCGCGCCAAAAAGTGATCGACGGCTTGTTCAAGCGCTCCCTGATCACTTACGACGGCAAGGACTGGTTCCTAGCCGCCGAGGGCTACGACGCACTGGGTGTGCCACACAGAGCGCCCTTAAGCGCGCAGACGATCAATGAGGTCATAGAGGCAGCAACGGCTGCAAAACCACGTACCCGAGACAACAGCAAACAAGCGCAAGTGATCGCCATGCTCAAGCGCCCCGAGGGCGCCACCATTGCGCAAATTTGTGAGGCCACCGGATGGATGCCGCACACCGTGCGCGGCACATTTGCTGGCGCATTCAAAAAGAAGCTGGACCTGCAAATCACCTCGACCAAGGAGGCAGGAGCAGAGCGGATTTACCACGCCTCCTGAACAGGAGCCAGGATATGAAAACAATGACCATCACGATCGAGCGCAAACCTCTGACAATCATGCTCGATGGCCAACAGGTGCAGGTTGAAGAGTTGAGCGTGCGACTGCCCTTTGGACGCAAGCCCACGGACATCAAGGACATCGCAGCCAGTGGCGACTACGTGGTTTACGTCACTGAAACCAGGACCATGACACCTGAGGAATTCGACGGCTTTGCCATGAACCTCTACAAGTCACGCGACTGGCTCAAGGGCAAGGGCGGCTACTTCATGCAAGGCCGACTGTGCGTGGAAGTCCACGCGCCAGGACGCCCGTTCCTTTACGTAGATCCAAGTGGCAGCGACTACTGCCGGTACATCGCCCGTTTGGGTTAGTGGTGGATAAGCCACGCTGCGCACCCATTTCAATCAAAGCCTTGGCTTTGATTGGGATCAGCGCGTCAATGGGGTCATCGCCAACACAGCCACGGAGCCAACGATGACCACCACAAACATACCCGCCACACAGAATGAAGCCTGGGGCTTTTGGGGCACGATGAATGATCAAGCCCAAACCGCCTGGCCAATCGCGATGATCTCGATTTCGGATGCCACCTACCAGCCCCTCGAATCGGTGCGCACCTTCCTTGATAGCCGCCACGGTCGCCACTTTGCCGACGATGTGTTGAACGGCATGCACGCCGGATTGAACCTGCAGGTTGCGATCCAAGCCGTCACCCAACGCTGGATGGGCTGGACCATTGGGCGCCTGACCAGCAAGCAGCACGGCATCCCCAAGGGACTGCCTTACCTCACCGGGTTTGTGATTCACTGCGAGATCGTCGAAGAGTCACTGGCCGACTGATGCACCCGCAGGGCTTCAAAACTCCGGCGTAGCGCGTAGCTGCGCACGATGGACACAGCCGTGAAAATCAGGCCAATCAGGAGGTTTTCCGTGATCGTCACTGCCAGACCGAACAACGGAAACACCGCTATCTGCGTTGCCACCGCCACGCCATACCCGACCAGCACATTGGCCAGCGACTCCACCAGGGACATCAGGCGCGACTGTTTCATGCGTCGGCCTCTGCTGAATTTGCTGCGGTTGACATGCCTGCCAGTGCCGCGAGGCCATTGAACTTGACCGCATCGGCTTCCCGGTAGGCCTCCTGACCAGTCCAGTCTTGCCATCGGCGCACGATCACGTCCACGTACTTGGGATCGAGTTCGATCAGCCAACCGATCCGGCCGGACTTCTCTGCGGCGATGAGGGTAGTGCCCGAGCCGCCGAAAGGATCGAGCACGATGTCACCCGGACGGCTGGAATTGCGGATGGCCCGCTCGACCAGCTCCACCGGCTTCATGGTCGGGTGCAAATCGTTCTTCTGCGGCTTTTTGATGTTCCATACATCGCCTTGATCGCGGTCACCACACCAATGGCGGTTCTGCCCCTCGGGCCAGCCGTAGAGGATGGGCTCGTACTGGCGCTGGTAGTCGGCGCGGCCGAGTGTGAAAGTATTCTTGGCCCAGATGATGAAGGTCGACCACTTGCCACCGGCAGCCCGGAAGGCCTGCTGCAGCGTGTCCAGCTCGCTCGACGACATGGCGATGTAAATGGCTCCGGCGCAGCGTTCCAGCATCGGGGTCAGTGCCGCCAACAGGAAATCGTAGAACCCGTCGCCAAGGTTGTCGTTCAGGATCGGGCGGTCCTTGCCGCGCATCTTGTCCTTGGCGCTATTGGCGTAGTCGACGTTGTACGGTGGATCGGTGAACACCATGTCGGCATGGGCATCGGCCATCAGTGCGTCGTAACTTGCCGGGTTGGTGGCGTCGCCACACAGCAGGCGGTGGTTTCCCAGCTCCCAGACATCCCCTGGACGGGAGATCGGGGTGACTGGCACCTCGGGCACGGCATCGTCGTCGGTTTGGCCATCGACCGTGGTCTCTTCACCGGCCATGATCTCGGCCAGGGCGTCGGCGTCGAACCCCGTGATGTCCAGGTTGAAGCCATCCTCCTGCAGCGACTGCAGCTCGATGCGCAGCATGGCATCGTCCCAGCCGGCGTTCTCGGCAATCCGGTTGTCCGCAATGATCAGTGCCCTACGCTGGGTCGGGGTCAGGTGGTCGAGGACGACCACCGGGACAGTGTCCAAACCCAGCTTCTGCGCGGCAGCCAAGCGGCCGTGACCGGCCACGATCACGCCATCCGACCCGGCCAGGATCGGATTGGTGAATCCGAACTCAACGATGGAAGCCGCAATCTGCGCCACCTGCTCATCGGAGTGGGTGCGGGCATTGCGGGCATACGGGACGAGCTTAGCTGTTGGCCAGCGTTCGATATGGGTGGAGAGCCAAGGTTCAGACATCGGTGGATTCGCTTTGTCGCTGTTGGGCGATGACCTCAAAGGTCTCGCCTGTGGTGGCCAAGGTGACTGGCACACCAGGGAAGTTTTGTTGGAAACGGATCAACGCCACATCGACGTACTCAGGCGCGATCTCGACAGCACGACCGATTCGGCCAGTGCGCTGGGCGGCCATCAGCGTGGTGCCGCTGCCGCCAAAGGGCTCAAACACGATCTCACCTTCCTGCGTGTAGGCTTCGACCATCTCCACCGGCAGCGTCACCGGGAAGACCGCTGGGTGGTCGATGCCTTTGCCGATCTTTCCCTTGTGGCGCATGACGCGGATAACCGAGTCAGGGATGCGGTGGTCCTGGGTCGGCTGACCGGTAGCGGTCCATCCGTTGACCTGACCGTCTTTGCCGCGCATGGCAGTCGAGGAGCCATCGGCGCGCAGATGGGTTTCCTGACCGGCGAACTTGCAGGGCACCGTCTTGTTGGGTCTGCGGCTGGGTTTGCCTGTATCGCTGTTGAAGTGGAAGATGAACTCAAAGCTCGGTGCCAGGCGGCCCTGCCAGTCCCCCGGCATGCCCGGCCCCTGGTCCCAGACGTACCAGGCAAAGCGCCGCCAGCCTTGGGTTCGCATCCAGGCAAGCCACTGGTCCCAATACGGGATGAACTCGTTGTCGCGGTGGATCAATCCGAGGTTGACCAGCACCTGGCCATCGGCGGCCATGGGCACCTGGGCGAACACGCCGCGCATCAGGCCATCCCAGTCGGCGATGCCGCCGGATGTGTAGTCCCGCTGATTGCCGTAGGGTGGCGAGGTAAAGCACAGGCTTGCCTGCTCGCCCTGCATCAGGGTGGCGATGGTGGCCGGGTCCGACGCGTCACCGCAGATCAGGCGGTGCGGACCCAGTTGCCAGACATCGCCAAGTCGGCTGATCGGCTGCTTGGGCAGATCCGGGACTTCGTCGTCTGCTTCGGGATCCGGATCCTGCTCCGGCGTTTCAACACCTTCACCACCGAGATCGGCCAGCATCTTGGCAAGCTCGTCATCCTCGAAGCCGGTGAGCAGCAGGTCGTAGCCTGCCTCGGACAACTCCGAGAGTTCCAGCGCCAACAGTTCATCGTCCCAGCCTGCATCCAGGGCAAGGCGGTTGTCGGCAATCACGTAGGCGCGCTTCTGCGCTGGGCTCAAATGGCCAAGCTCGATGACCGGGACTTCGACCAGTTCCAGCTTGCGTGCTGCAGCCAGGCGTCCATGGCCTGCGATGATGCCGTTGTCGCCATCGACCAAGATGGGCTGTGTCCAGCCAAACTCCACGATGCTGGACGCGATCTTGGCGATCTGTGCCGGCGAATGCGTGCGCGGATTGCGCGCATAGGGCAGCAGCGCATCGATCGGGCGGTATTCGATCTGCAGGTTGGGCGTCATGGAATTGAAAAACCCGCCGAGCGTTGCCGCCGGGCGGGTGAGAAATTTTCAGGGGTGGTAACTGTGAGGGACGGTGGTAACCAAAGGCCGGTAACCAGGCCGGGTGGTAACCTGTTTTTCTGGTCAGTCGCTATCGAAATCTCGCGCTGTTGCCCCCCGCATACCGCTTTGGCCAGGAAGGACCCGTTGATTTCCTCAGGTGCGAGGTGCTTTGAACCACCTGCGCTTCTTTCCTGACCGTAGCTCAAACTGTACGCTCAAAAGGCCCTCCGTGCTGCATTCGGATTCGGCTCCATCCTTCGCTCAAACCCGCATCAACCACAGTCCTTACCCGCAATCACGTCAAAACACGCCAAAACACTTTCAGATGAAATAGGGCGCAAACCGAACTCGGGTCAAAGCCCTTCCTTGCTGACCGGCTTACCGGTGCCGACCTCATGATGAAGGTTGTCGTCAGCGATCTCGTCAATCATCTTTTCTGTATCGACCAGTGCCGCGTATTTCGCTTCAAGTCGGTCAAGCACTTGACCTGCTGAACGAGCCTCACCACTTGCAAGACCTTGATCAACAGCTGACCGCAAGGATTGAGAATTCGCAGCATCCATCGACTGGCCTCGTAATTTCACTGATAGAGGTCCTTGAACATCAAAATGGTTTCACGAACTTTTTGTGACTCACGTTCTTTCTTTTCGGATAGGCTTTCCATGAACCCTACTCGCTCGTAAAACGACAGCACCCGTTCAAGATTGACCGCGTCTACCGTGATTAACCGAACAGCAAAGGGCGCTGAGGAAGCGATACCGCAAATCAGGTCGATGAGGTATTCACCGACACCTGTGCTTTGCATCGATTCGATCACAGCCAGCTTGGTCAGTTTGACTGCCGGGTAGTAGCTGATTGGTGCGTCGAATGGCAAGCCAAGGTCAGTACGCTCGCCACTGCTTAAGTGGACCGAGTCTGCCGTTAAGCTGAAATATCCGATGGGACCAGAAACGTCTGCGTGGAAGACAACGACGGTATTGGTCAGTCCGTGTTTGTCGTAATCGCGAGCATCTTCGTAAAGGAATTCGTCCAGTTGCGGTCGACCACACGCGAACTGCTTCAATACCTCGTCTTCAACATCCTGTATGTGCCGAAGTGAGATTTTGCTCGCATCAACGGCCATTCACCTTGATGGGCAATGGCCGTGCGAATGCTTGACGTGCAGCCTCAGCATAGGAGGCTAGCTCAGACCGACGCTTTTCGGACAAATTGACCCGACCGACGACCTTGAGTAAGGCTCGGCTCGCATCCGCATCTAGGCGGGGCGTTGCTTTAAAAGCGGCGGGTTTCATGAATTTGTCCTGTTTGGGTACCCCGATCAGATTCGAGGTATCCACATTATCGGACATTTCCCCACGTTTTGCCACCACGTCACCCGGAGTTGAGCCGGTACGCCACCAACTCCATGATCCGGTGCCAGCGCCGAGAGGCTGTGTTGCGATCGCAGGCAAAGCGCCTGCCGATCTGGTGCCATTCATAGCGGTTGGCCCGCATCCAGACCAGGTGACGTTGCTCCAACTCCAGCCACTGCACCCAGCGCATGGTCTCGAGCATCCGCTCCACCGCTTGTGGACTGGGCGGCATGGGGCGGTACAGCCGTTCTGGATCGGCGTAGCGCTCAGGCACCTGCATGGCCAGACTCATCCATGGGTTGAAGTGGCCCATGGGACGCACGCGTGGCAATCGGTGCGCAGTCTCAGCAGCCTCAGCAAAGCGAGCGGCCACGGCATCAGCCGTCCATTGGGTCATGGTTTCAGCCATGGCGCTTTCCTCCATCGCCATACAGGCGCTCACCCAGCCTGCGCACGAACTCCCGCTCGACCCAGTCCAGTCGGTCGTCCTGTTCGGAGACGACCAGGATGTGGTCATTGCGCCATCCCTCGCGTTTGACAGCGTCGAGGTCGGGCGTGATCGGTTGCAGATTGCCCAGAGGGCAGCGATAGCGGTATTGCGGCACTTTCATGTCACACCCCCTCTACGGCCATCTCACGGGCCAGGTAGAGCAAGGCGATGGCGTCGGCCTCGTTGTCGTCTGCCGGGGCATGACCACGGGCACGGACGGATGCCACCATATCATCCTTGCTGGCGTTGCCTTTGCCGGTGGCGTGCTTCTTGATCGTGCCGACCGGAATGCCCTGGTACGGGATCTGGTGGTGCTCGCACCAGGCGGTCAACTGGCCCATGAAGCCGCCGTAAGCGTGTGCAGCGTCGACACCGACGTGGCGGCGTACTTCCTCAAAGACGACTTGCTCGATGCCGTCATTGCACTGCTTGATGTCGGTGAGCCAGCGCTTGAAGCGCAGAAAGCGCATCCCGCCGCCTTCGAAGCGTTGGGGTTTGAAGGATTGGCTGCCACTGGTGATGCTGCCGTCGCGGCAGGCCAGTGCCCAGCCCGTTTGAGTGCCCAGATCGAGGGCGAGGATGGTCGTGTTCATTTTGTCAGTCCTTGTTTTTGGTTCGGTCTGACGGATCGGACGGACTTTGTCGAAACTCCGTATAAGGCGCGCGTCACGCGCCCGCGTGGAGAGTTACGTCGAAATCTGTCCGATCCGTCAGATTTGGGTCTTCATGGCAGTCAGTTGTCCGTGTAAGGGGTGTAGGTAGGAGTGGGTGGGGCCTTCAGTCCAATGCCCTGAAAGCCACGCAGCCCCATTCCGTTTCGCCATTTCTCAAGCCCGCGGGTGAGCAGCAAATCGGCGAAGCGCTTTTGCGAACCAACAAACTCCCCAGCCGCTTCTGCCCACTGCTTCCAGTCGGTGAACAGTTCGGCGGTCAGCGACTTGGCTGTCCCAACCCGCAGGCAACGCTCATCCATCCAGCGCCCCAGGGCGTCCTCGGCTTCGAAGTACTCATCGGTGGCGTCCAGCACCAATTGCGGCGGATCGAGCCGGCCCAGGCGTTGCCAGGCGAGACACCCATCAAGTGCCCAAGCCAGGATGCCATCCCGTTCAGCCAGTAGCTTTTGCTGCAGGTGCTTGTCGCGTTTCTCAGGGGGCACGGTGATCGTGAATGGAATCAGATGCAGCCGCCGCTTCATGGCTTCGTCGATGTTGCGAATCGCCGGCTTGTGATTGCCTGCCACGAACAGCTTGAACTGCGGGAAGAACTCAAAGAAGTCCTGACGCATGAAGCGCGCTGCGATCTTGTCGCCACCGGTAAGGTTCTTGAGCTTGGACTCGGCCCAACGTTTGCCCTGTTCAGTTTCGATGGCTGCCACGAAGCGGGCACCGCGCAGGCCTGCCATATCGGTCGGGTGCCGGTCCGTGCGCGTTTCCATGAATGTGTCCATGGGCGCATTGGTCGCGTAGTCGCCCAGGATGTCAGCCAGCGTGTTGACGAACACCGACTTACCGTTGGCACCGGTTCCGTAAAGGAAGAACAATGCGTGTTCGCGGGTCGAGCCGGTCAGGGCATAACCGACCATTTGCTGCAGGTAGTCCTGCAGGTTTTGGTCGCCGCCAGTGACATCGCTCAGGAACGAACGCCACTGGGGGCACTCGCCGCGCGGCGTGGCCGTGGTGATCTTGGTCATTCGGTCAGCACGGTCATTGGAACGTGTGCGGCCCGTTTTGAGATCGACGACGCCACCCGGAGTGTTGAGCAACCATGGATCGGCATCCCACTCATCTGTGGTTGCAGCATGGCGGCGGTCAGCACGGGCCAGGCGTTCAACGCCACCCACGGTGCCCGAGCTGGCCAACTTGGCTGCAACCTTGCGATCCTCGGCACGCACTGCTGTCTGGCGGCACACGCTGCGGATCAGATCTGTGGCGGCCAGCGTGTCCTCGTTGCGCCAGCGTTGTCCGTCCCACACCAGCCACCGACCCCATGCAGCCACATAGCGCCAGTCGCGGTGGTAGCGCCGGGTGAAGGCCAGCGCCAGCGCATCCTCCGTGCCCCACACCGACTCGTCGCTGCTGACCACCGGTTCGGCATCCTCGGCCACGGCATGGATCTGCATGCGAGGGCCATGCACGAGGAAGGACGCCACATCAAAGCCTTCTGCAATGGCGTCCGCTGCATCCCATCCTTCTGCCGCATCCTGGGGCGGATACAGAATGTGGCAGGACCTGGCACCGGCGTCCAATACCGCCTGCGCAGCACTCGCCGCATACTCCCAGCCCGGTTTATCGCGGTCCGGCCAGATCAACACGGCCTTGCCTTCCAAGGGTGTCCAGTCGGTCTTGTCCACTGGGGCATTGGCGCCGTGCATGGCCGTGGTAGCGGTGAAGCCAGCGTGGATCAGCGCCTGCGCGCACTTCTCGCCCTCGACGAGAACGACTTGGGCTGCGTCCTTCAAACCTGGCTGGTTGTAAAGCGGCCTGGGGTCCGGTGGAGCCATCTTGCGGCGTTTGGCATCCCAAGGGCGGAACTCTTTCTTGCCACCTGGCGGGTCATAGCGGTAGACGACCGCGATCAGCTTGCCTGCCGCATCCAGGTAGTCCCACTTGGCCGTGGCCGGGCCCAGGTCGTCGACTGGCACTTCCTTCTTCTTGGTCTTGCGAGACGGGGTTACAGGCGAGCGCCCGAGCAGATCTGCAGCGTGTTGCATCACGCGTGGAAAATCCGTGTGTGCATTGGCACCAAGGTTGGCTGCGATCAGATCGAAGATGTCACCACCGTCACCGGTGGCACGATCGGTCCACAGCCCGGCCTTCTCGCCGTCAAGCACCACCTCAAGGCTGTCACCGGGACTGCCCAGCACATCGCCGATGAGGAATTTGCCCTTGCGTTTTTTACCAGTTGGAAACAGCGTGGCCAGGACGGATTCCAATCGTGCGACAAGATCTGTCCTGATCGACTCCCATGTCACGTCGGGGTTGGGGGACCCTCCAGCAGGGGTATCGTTGAAATCAAGCATCCGATGCGCCCCCTTGCCGCTCGACCCAGTCGATCAACTCTTGGAGCTTGAAACGCACCAACTTTCCGACTCGGTAATGCGGCACCTTCAGGCGCTCGCGCTCGCTCGGGTGTGTGAGTAAGTACAGCGGGAGATTGAGGCAATGCGCCGCCTCGCGCGCATCGACCAGACGCTCACCCAGCACGTCATTCATGGACGGGGTATTCATAGGGGACTCCTCCAGCACCGGTCCTGCCATGGGCACATCCGGCACTCGAAATGGGTGGATTCATGGAATGCGCGGGGCAGGAGTTCCCCGGCATCGGTGGCGGTGATGACCTTGACGGCGCGATCGGACATGCGCTGCGCCAGCACCGCATCGAAGGGCACGAGTTCGGTGTAAATCTCCATGGTGTCGGCGTTGATCGCCGTGAAGAGCGCCGGGTGCTCGTGCAACTCCAGGTAAGCCTGGTAGAGCACCACCTGGGCGTGGTAGATCGGCTTGGCAATCGCCAGCTTGTGCTTCTCCAGTTCGCGCCAGGATTTCTGACCGAGGCATTTGCACTCCCACAGGGCGGGGTAGGCAAAACCTTCGGGGCCAGCGACGATGACGCCGTCGACATGGCCCTTGAGTCGTCCACCAGCCGCCGAGAAGCCGAACTGGTCGCCCTCGGCCTTGCGGGTGCGCAGGTCAAACCCGGCCTCACGCAGCCAGGTGACCATGCAGTCCTCCATCACGTGACCACGCTCGAAGATACGCAGGATGCGCCCCGAAGTGTCACGGCCAGGATCGACCGGAACCTTGGCGAATTCGTACTGGAGGGCTCGCTCACACGAGGCCCCCAGTCTGGATGCACCCAGGTATGCCCGGGGCGTTTGCTTGGCGCGCTGTCGCTGCAAGCCGGCGTCGACCAATGCTTCCAACTGGCCGGACACACTTGCTGAGGAGTTGAAGTCGATCATGACTTTCTCCCCTTCGACGGTTGCGGGTGTGACGTTTTCGCCCTCGGTTCTTCCCAAGGCAAGTCATCCTCGAGATCAGCGAACGGGTTGGCCAGCGGATCTGGCGTCGGTGGCATGCCACGCACCGGCGGAAACTTGGTGGCTTCGTGGTGCGCCGCCATGGCGTCCGTGTAGCAGGTGACGATCGCATCAATCACACGCAAGGCTTCAGTCTCAGCGTAGTCACCCAGCGGCTTGGCAAAGCCAATCTCACCAACCGCTTCGCCAAAGGCCTTGAGGCACTGGCGCATGGCGGCCAGCTCGACATCAGACGGATCAATCATGGTGACCTCCGTCTTGTTGATGCGACCTTCCTTGACCCGGAGCCAATTGCCATACATCGCGTGAAACGCGTCTTGGCAACGGTGGGAACAGAAAACCCAGTCGATGGGATAGCGCCGGGGGTTGCCGATGCCATGCCGGTTGTCGGTATGGCCGTACCCCCGGGCCTGTCGTGAGCAGACCCAGCATTTCATTGCCCTCCCTCACTGTGCCCAGGCGGGCTTGCCGGACACCGGAGGGCGTTGGGCTGATACCGGCGCGGCTGCAGTTGAGACTGCGGTCGGGGATACGGGTGGAACTGCGATTGGACTTGCGACCGGGGCCCCTGCCGTACGGTTGGGAATGAACCCAGCACCAGCCATCGTGGGTGCGTATTCAGGCTCACCCGGCTCCACGGCCATCTTGACCACGTTCTTCGCTTCGCCGCGACCGTCTTTCTCGATGTCGATGCGGGCGACGAACTCCAGACCGTCCAGTTCATGAAAGCCCTGGATGCGCCGTGCTGCTGCAGCCTGGGGCGTGTTGTCGTCAGGGCGGACGTTGCGCGCCGAGTTCAGGGCTGCCCGCACAAAGGTGCGCCCCATGTTGCCCCAGGTGGGCCCCTTGCTGCTGTACAGGCCAATGTTCGACCACAGCTTGCGACGGGCATATTCGCCTTCCAGCACGACGAACTCACAGGCCAGGAAGATGCTGCCGGTCTCAAAGCTCTGGGTGGCGTAACCGCCGAGCCAGCCTTGGCTGGGGTCGTCGTACCCACCGGGTTTGACCGTCATCCTGACCTTGGCGACCGTACCCTTGGGGATGAGATCGAAGGATTGCTGTTGTTCGGCGTCGTTGAAATCGGACCAGTTGGACATGAATTACTCCTTGGGTTTTTGGGATGTGGGATTGCCAAAGGGCATGCGGGTGGCGGCGGCGCACTTGACGATGAGGGCGCGCAGGTTGGGCGGCTCTTGCAGGTCAAGCTGGCCGGAGCGGTCCTTGGCGGGGTAGCCATAGGGGTTGAGCGTGTGGGTGATGAAGGCGCGGTAGCTGCTACCGTCCTCAGCCTTGATCTCGGCCAGCGTCACCACCTCATCGACGATGCCGGGCAGCTCAGCGGCTGTCTTGGCGCCTTCGATCTGCGGCACGAACACCTTGCGGTTGAAGTCATCGAGCTTCTCGTCGAGGATGGCGACGAACACCACGTGCTTGCCACGGGCATGCTGCAGGTGGGTCAGTGCAGTGAGCATTTCCTGGCCCAAGAGGCCGTAGGCCCCGCGGGTGTCGGGCTTGCCGGTGCGCTCAGACATGGCCTGCGGCTGGACCTTGGCCCAGATGAGCGCCAGACGTGCCAGCACCGTGATGCTGTCGACGAAGTAGGTGTCGTACTTGGCCAACTGGGCTGGGTCGCCGTAGCGCTCGCAGACATGATCGAAGTGAGCCTGCGAGTACGGTGCTTCGGACGGAAGTGCCGGGTTAGGGCCAGCCAGGAAGACCACCAGGTCGCGGAACTCAGGCCAGGTGGAGGGGCGCACACAATCTCCGTGCCAGTCCTTGACCGCGAGATCGCCGGCCTCCAGGTCCACGAACAGCGTGCTGTCCTCGGGCAGAGTCTTGAGCTGGGTGGTCTTGCCAATGCCAGACTTGCCGAGCAGCACCAGCTTGACGCCTTGCTTTTCTGCCAAGCGCTGGGATGCGCTGATGATTGGAAGGGCCATCACACACCTCCTTCATCATGGCTTAGCTCAAACGTGGCCTTGCCAGCCTCGACCGTGCGTGCGTCGGCAAATTGCTGCTGCAAGGCCGGTGGCCAATTGGTGAAGCGGGATTCGGGCACCGCGAGCTTGACGTCGAGATAACTCTCCACGGCTTCACCAGATGCCACGATGCGCTCGGCAATGGCCTTGAGCTTTTTCTGATCCCAGGACACCTTCTTGGGCAACTCGAACTTGACATGCAGACCATCGAGGTTGAAATGGGCGGTACCGAAGTCGCGCGAGGAATCGCGCAGGGTTTCACGCCCCTGGGCACCGAAGCGCTGCTCCAGGGCAGCATCCACTTTGGTGCGGGCACCCTTGAGCCAGGCGATGGCCTGATCCAGGTTGGTGTCGACTTCGTAGAGTTGGTGGGCTGGCAACTTGGCCAGTTGAGCGGTCGACATCTCGGCGATGTCAGCGGGGAAGATGGACAAATCGTTCATGACCATCTCCTTCAAGCCATCGCGCGTTCAGCGGTCGACTCATGCAGCGCGCTGTACTCGAAGTCGAGGATGGCTTCCAGCGGGTAGCTGACCCGCTTGGAGAGCTTGAGGTACCGAGGGCCACGACCCTCGCTGCGCCAGCGCTGCAGCGTCTTGGGGCTCACACCCCAGCGCTGGGCCAGTTCGTTTTCGTTCAGGACACGCCGGTCACCGGGTGCCAGGGTGTTGATCGACGGGTAGGACGACCGGGTTTGGGGGCTTGCCGTAGCTGCCATGAGGCTCTCCTTTGAGGCTGTTGAGGAACAGGTGTCATTGGAGATTTCGGGTGGCGAACTTACGAGGGAGCAATTGGCGAACTCGGTGGAAACTTCCAGTTCGCCAATGCGCCCCAGAATGCATGACGGCGAGCACTGGGCTCGCCGTCTGGGGGAAAATCGGTTGCGTCCCGATGGTGACGGTCGGAATCGCACAAAGGCAAGCCGAGCAGTATGTCTACGCCCCGCATAGACGACAGGCATCGTGCTCTATGATCTGTCCGTGATCGGAAGGTGCTACGCGATTACATAGTTTCCCTGGAGGCATGGGTGGCGAAGTCGATGCGAGCTGAACAAGAAATCTTTGACGATCTGGCCGATCTCTGCGCCTCGCCTGGCTACGCGCATGCTATTGCCTATCTTTGCTTCCGAGACAACATAATCCGGTACTCGGGCGAGATGAAGGCCGAGGATATGCAGCACCTCTTCTCGAAGATCCGGCTGATTCGCACTGAGACATCAACCATCATTGGGCTCATGCTCAAGAGCCCGATTGACTACACGCTCCCGCCTCCCCCGATCCTTGAAAAGTACATCGAAGCCACGGAAGCATTGCTTGAGGAGATCCATCACACGATGACGGCGTCGTTTTGGAAAGACATTGATCCTGCCAAGATCGCCGAACCAGGTTTCAACCCCTTCACCAACGGCGCCGCGCTACGCGAGCCGATCTTCTATGGCGGGGAGTCCGCCTACAGCTTTCAGTACCGTGATTTCTCACCTGCCAAGTACGCGAACGATGACCCTTGGCTCCTCGCCAACAAGGGCTTCTCAGTAAAGGATGCCCGCCACGTCGTCCTTGCCGTGTCGCGATTGCAGGATGAAAAGGCGATCCGAATCATGCGCGCCATGCACGGAACGCCCCAAGAGACATGGACCTTCCTGCCTGGGAATACGTTCTCGGTACAAGAGGTCGCCGACTTCGGGCACATCGACCCGACAATCGTCGATACGGTCCTATCGGCATTTGCCGTCCCACCAGGCGCACGCAACGAGCAGTTCAATGCGCTGCACGATTTCAATATTGCCAACGCCAGTCCTCTCATCCGCATGTCGGATGGCAACTTCCTGCTCTTCCACATCTACAGCCTCGTGGAAGCGCTGTATGAAACGCCGTTCTACTGGATGGGTGCTGACAAGGCCTATGTAAGCACCGCCATGCAGAACCGCGGCGTCTTCACCGAGCAGTTTGCGGTCGAGCGCCTGCGGCAGGTTTTCGGCGCGGAGAACGTGCTTGCCAACATCGACATCTATGAGTCAAAGGACACCAAGCTCGCTGAAATCGACGTGCTGGTGCTGTTCGGCAATCGTGCCCTGGTCCTGCAGGCCAAATCCAAACGCCTGACGCTTGAGGCCCGGCGCGGTAATGACCTTCGGATCAAAGACGACTTCAAGAAGAGCATTCAGGATTCCAGCGATCAAGCCTATCGTTGCGCGAAGCTGATTGAGGAAGGCAAGTGCACATTCACAGACGCCGCCGGCAATGCCGTGACGCTACCAACAGGACTCAAGCGAATCTACGTGATCTGCCTAATCTCAGATCACTACCCGGCCTTGAGCTTCCAGGCCCGACAGTTCCTGAAGTTTGCGGCGACCGACACGATCTCGCCGCCTTTCGTCATGGACGTTTTCGCGCTAGACGCGATGACCGAAATGCTCAGCTCCCCGCTGCATTTCTTGAGCTACGTGGATCGCCGGACCGGGTACACCGACAAGCTGATTGCATCACATGAGCTGACGATCTTGTCCTACCACCTCAAGCAGAATCTTTGGGTAGACGACAAGCATGACATGGTCATGCTGGAGGACGACATCTCCGCCGACCTTGATCTGGCGATGTTGGTTCGGCGTGAGGGCATCCCAGGCAAGGGCACCCCTGAAGGCATCTTGACGCGGTTCAGCGCGACGGCCCTGGGGCGCATGGTCAAGGCAATTGAAGCCCGGCCTGATCCCGCAACTATCGACCTTGGTTTCACGCTGCTGACGCTAGGCGAGGACACCGTGCTTGAGGTCAGCGCCGGCATCAATCAGCTTGCCAAGCAGGGCATCGCTGATGGCAAGAATCACGATCTCACCGTGGGGCTGGGCAGTGGTGGCACCGGCCTCACGATTCACTGCAACGACGACCCGATAGAAGTTGCCGGACCTGCGCTGCAAAGGCACTGCTATGCCAGGAAGTACACCGAGCATGCCCAGACCTGGTTCGGGGTGTGTGTGCGGCCAAGCGATCAGGCGCTGCGCTTCGGACTCAATCTGGACTTCCCATGGGAGCAAGACGACGCCATGGACGCGCTGACAAAGAACATGGGCAAGTCGGGCAACTTGAGGGCCTTGCTCCGCGAAGCCACCAAGGCGCGAACTAAGGTCGGTCGCAATGACCCCTGCCCATGCGGCAGCGGCAAAAAGTACAAGAAGTGCTGCCTTGGTTGACGCGTACCATGGTCAGGGCGGCCACCGAGTGTTCTTGAAGTAGCCGAGTTCCTCCTGGATCTGATCGATCTTCGTGGTCTCGGCCGGATCCCAGTCCGTCATGTGCAAGTAGACAATGTCCGAGGAGTGGCCTCGCTTTCCCTCTCGCGGCCTGTCTGTGGCAATGCCAACGACCGTTTTCACTGAACTGCATCGACCGCGAACGACAAGGCACCGCAGCATCAGTTCTCGGGCACGCAGCTCGCGGTCTGCCGAATCGCCGGCTGTGAAGACGAATGCAGCTTGGTTGTCCGCTACGACAACTCTTGCTGCCACATTTTTGGTAGTCGGATGCAGGAACTCCAGAAAAGACTCGGCGAGGTTGGCGCGATGGACGCGGGATTGCATCGCCATCGCCACGAGTGCAAGCTCGTTTTGAGTGACTTCCTTGCGAAACATATCGAACATCCCATCCGTGAGGAGGTCTTCGGTAAAGTGCTCAATCAGTCGGTCCCAAGCGTAGGAAGACATGAGATCCTTGTTCCGCGCAAGGTAGTCAGGATCCTTGATTAGAGCGCCCCAGATACCTTCTTGAATCAAGGCTAGTGTCGGCTCGCCCGTGTTCGGATCGAACAAGCCGAAGTCTTCGCCATTTTGGACATAGAGCGCGAGCAGATCCTCCGCGCCAGAGCCAACAAAGACAGGCTTGGCACCACGTTCGAAGATGCGCTCAGCGGCGGACAGGTAGCGAACGAAGTCCGTGATCGTCGTGAGTTCGCTGAAGACGGCATTCAAGCTGAACTCGTCAAGCAAGTGGACAAATCCGTGCCCCAGATCGCCCCACTTCAGGGGAACGTTCCCTCTGCCGCCCAGCGAGACCGTGATTCGATGGAAGCGGCGATCCGCCTTTGGCGCCAGCACAACCTCGCGGCCGTCGCTGCGAATCACGCGATCAGCGACGCGCAGCCAACGCTCGGCCCCCCAGATCTGCTGGACCGACTTGTCAATGGCGGCCTTCTGCCACCTCTCCCAACCCACGGCGTCGCCCGTGTCACGAAACTCGATCTCTTTCACAGAGATGATGATGATGTGGGAACCGCACACCACCAGACAGTCACACAGCTCCTTGCCGCCTTTGCCGACGGGGTTCGGGTGCGTCCACAGCCTCATGAAGCTGCTTGTGCTCAGGTCGTTGACCAGACATTCAGATGGTGTGAGGCCTGCATTCATGAATCTGCGAGATGAAGTTGCCCAACTGGCATTGGAGTCTTGGGTGCGTAGTAGCTGGTGGCCCGCTCAAATATCTGCCCACGCTTAATATCCAGCTTATAAGCATACGCTGATGATAGACCGATCCTGGCCGATTTCTGTCCACTGTTGTGTCGGCACAAACGGCACCTTTAAAACGAAAACCCGAACAACTTTCGCTGCTCTTGCCAATCCCGTGGCAGTGGATCATGCCGGCCACGCAGAGTTTGGAGATTCAGGTGCCGAGGCTGTTGACCATCAAGGATGGCTTCGATGATGTCCGGCGCCAGCGTGGTCATGCGAAGCACCTCAGCCACCCAGCCTGCTTCAAGTTTCATCGCCGTAGCCAGGTCCCGAATGGTGGCGAACTTACCCTGGTCAAGAAGCTTCTGCCAGTAGAAGGCCTTGCCCAGTGTGCGGATCATGGCGATGTCCTCACCACCCGTTCCAAGGACGGACTGTTCACCCGGCGGGGGCGTCATGACCTTGCGGTTTTGCTTGCGCCGGATAGTTAGCGGCACCATCGTTACGCGTTGCTCGCCAGTGACATAGTTGCGGGCATCTTGGCCAATCTCGATGCGCACGATGCGCTGCTTGGGATTGTCCGGATGGGTGCCAGGGGTGCTAGTGGATTTCATGCGTAGACCTCCTCTGCGGGACTTCTCGCTTCGTTCACCAATGGGTGACTGCCGATGTCTTCGCCGAGTCCCAGCCAACCATCTTCGCGCCAGAGGATGTCCAGGCCACGATCGTGGAGTTGCACACGCTCGATCAGCAATTGCGTGATCCGCTGCTGCTCCTTGGGGAACAACTGGTCCCACACCTTACCGATGCGCTGCATGGCCACCACCACCTGAGCTTCCTCGAGTTGGGCACCTCTGGGGTGCTTCTGGCAAGAGTGCCATGTCGCCAACAACAACTGCGGCGCACGCAACGCCTGCTGGATCTGCTCCAGCACTGCGGCCTCAATGTCGGCGGCCGGCAAGGGACCGATATCCGTGACGCCGGGCGACAGTGTGGCGCCCGCGTTGCGCCGTTTGTGCAGGTAGGGAACGTAATAGCGGTACAACCGTCCGTTTTTCTTGCGCGTGTAGCTGTGAATCATTAGTTGGCCATCAGGCGCATGGAGCAAGCCAGCTAGCAACGCGGGGTGCTGCGTGACACCCTCGCGTGGCCCTTGCTTGCGACGGTCGACAAAGGCATGAACAAGATCCCAGGTGTCCTGGTCGATGATGGCTTCGTGCTGACCCGGGAAGCTGGTGTCCTTGTGCTGGATTTCGCCCAGGTAGATCCGGTTACGCAGTAACTTGAAGAGGTATTGCTGATCAATGGGACGGCCCTCCCGGAACTGGCCGTTCTGTGTTTGCCAGGCCTTGGTGGTCCTCCCCTCAATCGCCAATTCGCGCACCAACTCTGCAGCGGATCCATGCTCGGCGTAGCGGCGGAAGATGTATCGCACCAGGTCGGCTTCGGGCTTATTGACCAACAACTTGCGCTCGACGACGTCATATCCAAGGGGTGGCGTGCCGCCCATCCACATGCCTTTGGCCTTGCTGGCAGCGATCTTGTCGCGGATGCGCTCGCCAGTGACCTCACGTTCGAATTGCGCAAATGACAGCAGGATGTTGAGGGTCAGGCGGCCCATCGAGGTCGTGGTATTGAACTGCTGTGTGACAGAGACGAAACTCACGCCGTTGCGATCGAGCACGTCGACCAGCTTGGCGAAGTCGGTCAGGCTGCGCGTCAGACGATCGATCTTGTAGACGACCACGATATCGATGCGGCCGGCCTCGATGTCTGCCATCAAGCGTTTGAGTCCAGGACGATCCAGGTTGCCACCGGAGTAGCCGCCATCGTCGTATCCGTCTGGCACGGCCATCCATCCCTCATGGCGCTGACTCGCCACAAAGGCCAGGCCGGCATCGCGTTGGGCTTCCAAGCTGTTGTAGTCCTGGTCGAGCCCCTCGTCCGTGGATTTGCGGGTGTAGATTGCGCAACGTTTGCGGGGGGCGATCGTCGGGGCTGCAGGGGCAATGCGATGGGATTTCATGCGGTCTCCTTCTTCTTGGTCTTGAGCCCAAAAAACACGGGCCCTGACCATGGGCAGCCAGCAATGACCTTGGCCACCGCCGTGAGGCTGGTGAATCGCTGCCCGCGATATTCGAAATCACGCATGCCGCGCACCAGCACCTGGTGTTCGACATCGTCATAGACACGCGTGAGGATGGTGCCGGGCAGCAGGCGATCGGCTTCGCGGCGCAGCCTGGCTGGCAGGAGGCCTGTCTCACCAATCTCCTCAAGCTTGCGACGCACAGATCCCTTGAGTCCGCCAAATGCACGTTCCTGGATCTTGTAGGCCAGCCGCGATTCGAGCCAAGTCCGGTGATGGTGATTCGGGCGCGCATCGAAATGCTGGTCCCACAGCGCCCAAAGATTGTCCATGGGCAGGTGTGGAAGTTGAGCGACCCGGGCAGCCAGGCTGGCACCATCGGGTTGTGCTGCGTGTGTCGTCATGCGCGAACTCCTTCTTTTTGATAGGGGTTCGCATTGACGCGCTGGTGGCCAGAAAAGCCAAGGTCAACCTCGTCTTTTGCGCCAACAGTGGCTGAACTGTCACATGAAGAATCCTTGGCACGCAGGCGCAGGAGCGCCACGGCGAGGAGATCAGCGATTTCTTGATGGGGATGGCGCGGACGATCGTCGTTCGCGCAGGAGATAAGTTCGTTTTTTTGCATGGTAAGTGTCCGTGTGGAAAACACTTCTCATGCTAGGGATGGAGGGCACTCCGCGTAACGTGTTTTAGCGGGAATACGCGGACCTGAATATGCTCGCGTCAGATTCCTGCGGCGATTGCCTTTAGCCGCAGAACGAACATCTTTATTCGCATCTCACCCCCAATCTTTGCCTTTAGAAACGATCCGATGTCGTGGATGTCATGAACCCCACGAGAAAGATTCAGATTTGGGCATGCAGGTCCGCTGACAACGGTTGCAAGCCGGTCGTTCATGATCCTTTTTGCATTCGGGCTTCTGTGGGCAATGAAATTACGGATGGCATGGACTGTGTCAATAAGGAGAGTGTCAGTGTCCGTCATATTAACGATCGCATTTTTATATGGTGCCGCCACCCATTCTGCACATCGCAGTTTCAGAGTAGCAACGTCTTTGAATGTCAGGTTGTAGCTGTCTGGATCGAGCGCAACCTCGAGTTCATCAACTTTGATGTGCTTCGTTGTAGTGAACGCCATCCGACCTTCTGCCCAAGGCCCAAATTTCGATTGAACGGAGGCTCGCAAGCGATTTTCCAAATTGCTTTGGTACTGCGATGGGTCACGATTGATATACGCAAGCAGCAAATCAGATAAAAAACACTCGAAGGCGACGTAAACCGAATGCAGCGTGACCTCTGTTAGCGTGGTTAGGTCCCGTTTTTCATGTGCTGAACCTTTAAGGGCTGATGCAAGTCGATCAAAGTGTTGAAGTCGCTCTTCAACCAACAATGCAAAATCGCCTCTTACGTCTTGTGGTCTGATTTTTCTCATTGCCCTCTGAATCCCTAATCTAATTGGTGTTTTATCGAACTGTACTTTGACCGGCCGAGGTGAACTGATCGAAGCTGTCCGACTCATCTTCATCTTGCCACGATCGATCCCATGACCGAGGCGCAGCGCTCTCCAGCAACAGCAGGGACAGGACGCGATCACGGGCACCGTAGGTGTGCTTGAACTCGGTCAGTGTGATATCGGAAGGTTCTTCTGGGCACCAGACATCGGCGGGCATGTCGACGCCATGCCACTCCTGCGCAATGTCCGGGTCAGCTGCCAGCGTTTCTGGCAGTGGTTCTTGCGGATCATCGGTACGCCGAATGCGTGCCCCTGTTTTCTTGGCACTGCTGCTACGCCACTCGTACTTGGTAAAGCCGTTGTCCCAATAAACCAGGATCGCGCGCTGCGGCGTGAACTTCACGAAACGGATGCACAGGGACTCGAATGAGACCTGAAAGCGTTTGGCCAGATTACTCAAGTGATGCAAATCGATGCGTCGGTCGGAGATCGCGTCGCGCAGCAAGTCACCGGGGATCAGCAGGTTGCTGGCGAAATCGTCGGCCTCGCGCTCGATGGACCGCATGCGGTCAGCGCCGGAGTAGATGCTCTCCTTGTCACAGCTGAAGTTTGGTCCCTGGCTGCGGTGCAGAACAAAGTGACCCAGTTCATGGGCAATGGTGAACCGCTGGCGCTGTGCTGATGAATGGCCGTTGTAGAAAATGCCCCACTCGGCGGAGTCATGTGGGTTGCGCGCCAGCATGCCTTCACAGCTGGCCAGGCCATGCGCCATCGGTGCCTTGATTTCACGAACGCCCTGGCCGTAGGGTGTGTCCGGCAGCATCTGGCGCACGAGATCCAGGTCGATAGCGTCAGGTGCAGAGCCTTGGTGCCATGCGCGCATCCACTTGTGGATGTTGTGGGCCGCGATGGGACCGGTAAGGGCTTGCACCGTGCTCAAGACTCAGTCTCCGCCTTTGCCCTTATCAGGGAACGCGATCTGGAGCAGTTGCCGGTAGCGATCTTTCTCCTCGTCGGTCATGCCCGCGTACTCCCGGAAGAACTGGACGTCCTCAGGGCTGGCTTGGGGCACCTGCTGCAGAGGTTCGCCCATCACATCCTCCATCGTCACACCCAGCACCTTGGCCAAGCCGTGGACGCGCTCGGCAGATGGACGCTGGCCTTCCTTCATCTCCAGTTCCCAGATGTAGGCCTTGGTGCAGCCGACAGCGTCGGCTACTTGTTGGAGGGTTAAACCCTTCGCCTCGCGGAGGCGCCGCAGGCGTGCCCCGAATACCGAAGCCATGACGTTGCTCCTATTTGCTCGATGTTTGGACTTTTTGAGTATAGCAGCGAGACACCAATGATCGCCACATGTGCCGCCGTGATTGACAAGCGGAAATGCGCGGGACACAATCACGCTGTATCACGTTACTTTACTTGTACGCGATACCTGTTTAGTCATTTTATCGATTTGTCGCTGGCCAGCGCATTCAGACCTCACGGTCCGCAGACCTCCGACGCTTTCTCGGAATGGACCTCCAACATGAAAAAAACCTGGATTGATTTGCTGTACGAATTGCCCGTGGACGCTACCTTGCGTGATTTCCTGACGGGACATGGGCTGCTGATGCCCGACGACTTTGCATGGACAGACAAGCCCGAAACCACGCAGGCCCTGATTGCAGCCTTGCTCGGCTGCCCGGACATTAGCGTGCGTGACACTGTGGCCGCCAAGCTGCGTGCCAGCGTGACCCTCGGCGACTCGGCCGGAACGCAGGCGATGTTCCAGGTGGCCACCAGCGATGGGGCCGCTCTGACGACGCTGGCCACCTGCAAGAGCGACATCCATCGCTCTTTCTGGCTGTATGTGAAGCACCCGGAACTGTTCGACCGTGCCGGTGACGTCGACCACTTCGAGCGCCAGTCTGCCAACGCCCAGCAACATGACCTTGGTGTGAAGAACATTCCCGACACATCGGATACCGCGCT
Source organism: Pseudomonadota bacterium (assembly GCA_041168905.1). Lineage (GTDB taxonomy): Bacteria > Pseudomonadota > Gammaproteobacteria > Burkholderiales > Burkholderiaceae_C > JBEEJZ01. The sequence continues at coordinate 73,415 of JBEEJZ010000079.1, forward strand.
GGCGGCATTGCGCGCCGATGTTTCGGCCTTTTACCAGCGCGAGTTGCAATGCGGTGACCGCAGCAAGGCCTACGTCATGGAGCGCAGCCCTGGTGTGTTCCTGCTGAGCGTGCACGTGAAAGACCTTTCCACGGTCCAACTGGAGTTCCAGGGAGATGACCTCAAGCGCCGGGTTGGCAACCCCAACATCCATTCGGTGTTGGAATATTCAGCCCGCACTGGCGTCACCCGATCTTTGGTCAAGGGCGGCACCAAGTACCACCAGATGCTGCTCAAGGCATTTGCCGAGCATCTGCTGCACACGAGCCTTGATGCGCAGCGATTGATGGCGCCGACACTGGATCTGTCAACACTTCGCCTCGGGTTCGATGTGCCGCAGGCGCAGGTCGATGGTTTCAATGTCCTCCAGGTGAAGTCCATCAGCCTGATGAGTCCTGACAACCAGTTGAAAGTTGACTGTACGGCCATGGCGGCAAGCGAGCACCGCTGCGTGACCGATCTCTTGGCAGAAAAGCTGCCCGGCCCATTGGCGGAGAACTGGATGGTCACGGCCGCGCAGATCAACCTTTACTACCTGCCCGAGCCGGGCAAGGCCAGGGCCAAGGTTGTGACCATTGAAATCACCCGCAAAGGTCGGCTGAACCTGCACAAGTTCGACGCGGCATTGCAGTCGCAGTTGGAAGGCTACCTGGTTGCCTTGGGCATCCTCAGCAAGGGACAGACGCTCAACCCGCAGGACATGGCCACGAGCGACACGTCCAATCTGCAGCCTGCCTACGAGGACTGATCGATGTCGGCCCACGAAGCATGGTCGTTGGTCTGCCGACTGTTCAAGGGTGGCACACCGGTATTCAACGCAGCGCTATCGCCCGCCGAGGTGAATGCCTGCGCCAGCCTGGGCCCAGCGATCAAGCCGACGGCCATCAGCCAGACATTCGCTCTGTGTCCTTACTGCCAGCTGCGCAGCGGCCAAATCTTCGGTGACGGCAAGGGCGGCCAAATATGCCAGTGCCCGGAATGCGGTCCCACAGTGCTCTCGGCGGAGGATCGTGCTGCCCTGATGTTGGATGAGGGATGGCTCAGGTCAAAGCTGCGCATGGCCATGGAAATCGAAAGTCGCGATGGCATCACCGACATCTGTGACGGCGTCTGGCGGTTGGGCGATGCACGTCGCGCGCCGGTGCTGCTGGCCAGGAGTCTGACTCGACTGTGGTCGGATCCGTCCATCTTTGACAGGGTGCGTGTGGCAGGCGCCGACATCCGGGTCATTGCGCCCAAGACGCGGGATGTACGCGGCAACCCGTTTTCCGTAGGCGTTGAGTGGCTACCGCTGGAGGAACGCTTCACGCTTTATGGTGGTGGGATTGCTTTCATCGGTTCCGACAATGGCCAAGCCCCGCTGATCGTGGCTGAACCTTGGGCCGCCTACCTGGGACCATTCTCGTCGGACTTCAGGTGGGTGACGCTTGATGACTGGCCTCATGGGCCCATCCGCTGCACGGATGGCCAGGCGGCCATCTTCCGCGCACTCTGGTCATTCAAGGGCGTCAAGGTGGACGCGGAACGTCTCATGCTCAAGGCGGGGCAGGACAGCGCGAAACCCAACGACCTGTTCAAGATCAAGAAAGAGAACAAAGGCAAGCCTGAATACGAGGGGCCGCTACATGCCTACCGGACGCTCGTGAAATCGACACAGCGTCCTGGGGAATACTGGATGCCGTGCGCAGTGGCAACGGGCTGACGCAGAGATTTGGGATGCCAAGACAGCATCAAGGAAGTTCAACGAGAGGATCGAAATGGAAGACAAGAACCCCATCACGGCAAGCATCGAGTGGTTGATTGACCAGGGCTTTGACCGCAAGCAGGCCACCAACATCTGCAAAGCCATCAAGGCAGACAGCCCGGAGAAGCTTTGGGAGGACGCGCCAGCCTGGATCGAATGGTGTGGCAAGGTCAAACGTGATCACGACTGCATCGTCATGCTTGCAGCCATGGGGCTGACCACGGTGCAGATTGGCCCGGGCGGTGTGGAAAACGATTTGCGCTTGAGACTCATGGACGGAATTGATTCTCCGCAGGTCAATCCAAACATGGCGTAGATCGATTTATTTGGTGCCTTTTACAAATCAACGGCTATCGAGTTTGATTTTCGGCGTGGGATTCAGAGCATCGTCCCAGATTCATGGGCGTGCCACAATCATTTTCACCTTGTGCCAGGACAGGAGAGCAGATGAGCAATGATGACACGACACACCAGAAACTCAGCCTCTGGCGCCGAATTGCTGCGTTTAAAACCATAATTTTGACCCTTTCCATGGCTGGCTTGATTGCCAGCAATGTGGTCAGCCTAGTGAGCGCCAGTGCCCATGACTGGATGCACAACGCTTTGTGGCGTGTTCTGTCCATTGGCGGTCAGGCCGTGGCGGATCGGGCTTTGGCAAACAGTCCCAAGGCCAAGCTGGATCAAACTGTCAAAACAAAGACGGCTGATCTGGAAGCGAAGAACAGGCTCCAGGCCAAGGAACTGGAAGACGTCCACGTCAAGAACCGGAAACTCGCTCAGCAACTGGATGTGAACGGCAAGCAAGCAAAAGCCACCGTGGCGGCAGTCCACCAAAGGCTAGCCAAAGGTGTTTCCAGGAATGTGGCGGCCTTGCCAAGCGAGTCCATTCCATACCTTGGGCTGGGCGTGACGTTGGCAGTGACGTCTTTGGACATCTACGATGCTTGCCAGACCATGAAGGATTTCAATGACCTTCTTCGGATGATGGGCCAGGGCGAAGAAAAGCCAGATCTGTGTGGGCAAAAGGTGCCAACGGTGGATCAGGTGTTGGCTTCAACCAAGGCGGGATGGCGGAGCAGTGTTCAGCGTGTCACAGATGATGCGAAGGCTTTCAAAGTGGCGGTGCCGGATGTGCGCTTGCCAACCCGAGATGAAATGACCAGGGCGTCTTGTACTGTGGTTTCGGTTCCTTACCTTTGTCCGGAGAAATGACACATGAAGACCGGATTGCCCAGTAAATGGGCCATGGTGATGCTGAGCATGGCGTTGGTGGCATGCGGCGAAGCCCCTCTACCGAACACCCCTTCCGAATCTGCACCGACCGTCCAAGCGTTGAAAGACGCGCCCGTAATGTCCATAGCCTTGCAAGAGGTGGTGGACACCTATGTGCTGGGCGGCACCAGAACCGATCTGCAACGCGAAACCATGACCGCCAAGCTGGTCGGTTCCGTGGTGGTCTGGCGGTTCAAGGTGTACGACATTGCTAAGGAAGATGGACGCTACAGAGTTGTGTCTGACCTGATGAACGGCTCCCAGCCTGAAGCCGTCGGCAAGCTCACAGTGGTGGCCTTTGTGACCCCCAATGATGAACAAGATATCCAGACTCTTTTAAAGCTAACAACGGGCAGTGAAATCACCGTGCGCGGCAAGGTCGATGGCATCACGCTCAGAACGGCGATTGTCCTGAGCCCTGCTGGATTGATTCATTAAAACAGGGGTGCGATCATTAACGATTGCACCTCCAAGTGGGGTGGCGAACTCGAAAAATCGACACACGTATAAGTCCTTGTCACACAAGGCGATGTGCGTGTGCCACGGCATAAGAGTTGGTGTTTTTTCTCAGAGAACAGAGGGCAGAAAAGGGGCGAACTGGACACTGTAGGCGTCCTGTTCAGGTACCCCCTGGCACACGCAGAATGCGCCTGTTCCCCGCGTGTACTGGGAGAAGCCCAAACGAAAACGCCCAACTGAGAACAGTTGGGCGCTTGATTTTGGTGGCCTGGGACGGAATCGAACCATCGACACGCGGATTTTCAATCCGCTGCTCTACCAACTGAGCTACCGGGCCGGTAAGCGAAAATTATAACAGAGGATTGGGCGCTTTCCTGGAAAACGGGAAAACATTGCTCATCCCACGCGTTTGCTGCGGGACAAATCCACGCCCAACTGCTTGAGCTTGCGGTACAGGTGCGTGCGCTCCAGACCGGTTTTTTCTGCCACCTTGGTCATGGAGCCACCTTCGTGCGAGAGGTGGAATTCGAAATACGCCTTTTCAAACGCGTCGCGTGCTTCGCGCAAAGGGCGGTCCAAGTCAAAGCTTTGCTCCACTTCGGGGGCCTGTACCTCCTCGCTGACCATGGCGGCAATCGACAACACGCTGGAAGGCGCATGCGCTTGCGCCGCACTGCTGCCCAGCGGTTTGGCCTGGTCTTTGGCCAGTCCTTGCTCCACCGCTTTGAGCAATTTTTGCAAGGTGATGGGTTTTTCCAAAAAGGCTTGCGCACCGATTTTGACAGCATCCACTGCGGTATCGATGGTGGCGTGACCGCTCATCATGATCACGGGCATGTTGAGCAAGCCTGTGGCGGCCCATTCCTTGAGCAGGCTCACGCCATCGGTGTCCGGCATCCAGATGTCGAGCAGCACCAGATCAGGCCGTGTGCGCTGGCGAGCGACGCGGGCTTGCGCCGCATTTTCGGCAAGCTCCACCTGGTGCCCTTCGTCGAAGAGGATTTCTGAGAGCAGGTCGCGGATGCCCAGCTCATCATCGACCACCAAAATATTTGCCATAGTGCCTGTCTTGTCTCAGTTCATGCGGAGGGCAAATTCTGCCCTCCTTGTGTTGTATCCAGTGCGAATGATAACGAGACTTGGGCACCCCTGATTTCACCGTCCTGCATGACGTTGCTCAATTCGATTTTGGCTTTGTGTTCGTCCACAATTTTCTTGACCACAGCCAGCCCCAGGCCAGTGCCTTTGGACTTGGTGGTGACATAGGGCTCGAAGGCCCGCTGCAAGATGTTGGGCTCAAATCCGGGGCCTGTGTCGGTGACGCTCAGGCGTACGCGTGAGCGTGCGGCATTCCACTCGGTACGCACACGCACACGGGCATCCTGGCGGGCACCGGATCGCGCTTCGCAAGCATCCTGCGCGTTTTGAAGGAGGTTGTGAATCACTTGACGCAGTTGCTGCTCATCACCGGCAATGGGTGGACAGGTTGGGTCGAGCTCGGTCACCACCAGTGCCCTATGCACCTGGTCGCTGGGCTCGTTAGCATACAAGATCATCAGGTCTGAAATCAGGGCATTGAGTTGCACGGGCCGCAGCTCTGCTGTGGGCAAGCGGGCGTAGTCACGGAATTCGTTGACCAATCGCTTCATGGCATCCACTTGGTCCACGATGGTTTTCACCGACTTGCTCAAGACCGCGTCGTCTTGCGCATCCAGCTTGCCAATCAGTTTGCGCTCCAGGCGCTCAGCCGACAACTGAATCGGGGTCAGCGGGTTCTTGATTTCATGCGCCAATCTGCGGGCCACTTCGCCCCAGGCCTGGGCGCGCTCGGCCGACACGATTTCGGAGATGTCATCGAACACCAACAAGCGCATGCCATCGGGCAAGACAGCGCCGCGGGCCAGCAGGGTCACCGCTGTTTCACTCAGGCCTTGCCCTGTGGCGTGGATCTCGAATGATTTTTGCCAATGGTCCAGCTCGTGGGTGTCTTTGTCGGAACGCAACAAGGCAAATTGTTCAGCCACGCCCTGCGCAAAGTTTTGTAATGTGGGCAAAGACAACAAGGGCATGCCTTTGTGTGCAGCCACGGGCACCCGCAAGATCCGTGTGGCACCCGGGTTGGCCGACTGGATCACACCTTGCGCATCCATCACCATGACGCCCGCCGTCAGGTTATCCAAAATGGTTTGCAAATTTCCACGCGCAGCATCGAGCTGGCTCAGGCTGCGCTCGACCGCCGAGCGAGCGTCCGACAGCTGCTGGGTCATGTCGGCAAAAGATCGGGTCAGACCGCCCAGCTCGTCCTTGCCTTGCAAAGCCAATTTTGGGGTCAAGTCACCAGCGGCCACTTGCCGCATGCCGTGAGCCAGCAACAGCAAAGGCCTGGCCAACTGATTGCCCAGGAAGAACGCCAACAAAATGGCCCCGAGCACCGCCATGAACAAACTGAGCGTCAAGGTGCCGATGTACATGCGACGCAAGCCGTCCCGCGCCAAGGCCCTTTCCTGGTATTCCCGGTTGGCCGCTTCCACTTCCAGGGCGTTGTTGACCAAGGTAGGGGGCAGGTCCTGCGTCAACTGAAGCAGGCGCTGGTCCTCATCGAACGCCATGCCCGATGCGGGCACCAGCACCAGAACTTTGATTCGCCCCTTGTCGCCGCCGGGGATGGCCTCATCCAAACCTTCCACCCATGTGGTGCTGCCCTTTTGACGCGCATCCTTGAACAGCAAGGGCGCAGGTCGCTCTGGACGAATCTGAAAACGCGATTGCCCGGTACTGGCCAGCATGCGCCCATTGGTGGACCACAGCACAGCATCACTGGCACCCAGCTGCTCACGGATCTTTTCAAGTGCCAGGGGTGCGCTCGCATCGCTGACCTCCGACAACTGCGAGGCCGCCACCTTCGACTGTTTGAGCATGTCGCTGCTGAGGGTGTCCAACGTGGCACGGCCCAGATTCAAGCCAGCCATGAGGGCGGCCTCGACCTTGACGTCAAACCAGCTTTCAATCGAGCGGGAAACGAACTGGTAGGACACCACATAAATCAGCACCCCCGGAACCACACCCACGAGGCCAAAAATCGCCGCCAGTTTGAGCAAGAGTCGGGAGCCGAACTGCCCGCGCCGCAAACGCAGTATCAGACGCACCGCGCCCCACAAAATGGTGATAAACAAACCACTGGCCACCACCCCGTTGACCAACACCAGCCATTCGTAATTTTGGTTGTAGCGGTCACGGTTACCGGTGGCTTGCGTGAGCAAGACCAGCAAACCCAGACCAATGACCACCAGGGTCAAGGCACCCAGCACCCAAAGCCATCGGCTGGTGCGCGAATCCAGAAAAGAGGATTTGAAGCGTTGACCCACGAACAAGGCCATGTCAGCGCACCATGTCGGCTGTCAAACGCAGGTTGCGACCGATGTCCAATCGCCAATCCGCTTGATTGCCTGCCGCGATCTGAAAGGGCCTGGGCAGCTGGGTGACGTCAAGCCGAAACCGGTAGCTCAAATATTGCCGTGCATCTGCATCCAGGTCTGACATCTCGGCCAGTTTCCAGGCGGTTTGCCTGCGGATCACATTCAGTGCATCTTGCAGCGTGTCAAAACTCTGGGACAGGCTGCTGGTGGCACCGGAATGGGCAATGGGTTCACTGGACACATTCAAGCGCCACCGACGCGTCAGGGGTTGATAGGCCAAGCGGTAATACTTGGCGGCGGTGCCCAATTTTTTGTCATACCAATACCAGCGGTCACGCATGAGCTCGGCTTCAGCCACAAAGTGAACGGCCAGGCCCTTGACCAAAGCATCTTCCACGGCCGGCCCCAACTCCAGACGCAACTGAGCGTTGAGCAGCAAACTGCCGTCCTGTCGCTCCACTTTGAATTCGGTCAATTCGGCCGTGGACGTTTGCGCCCAAACGGGTACGCTCACCATCAGCCACGCAGCGAGCAGCCAGCGGCATACCCGCCAGAGCTCAGGCCCGGCGCTTTTCCAGCAGTGCGTAATAAAACCCGTCATGTTCACCCAGTGAATTGTCCTCGACAGGAAGACCTCTGGGCGGCTGACCGGGGATCAAATGCCCCGGAGAGGGGTGTAAAACCGCGTCAGTGTTGCGCTTTAGAAACGCTTGGACGGTTTCATCGCCCTCGGCCTTGAACACCGAGCAGGTGCAATACAGCAATTTGCCCCCTGGCTGAAGCAAAGGCCACAAGGTCTTGAGCAGCTGCGCCTGGATCTTGGCCAGCTGAGCGCTGTCTGTTGGGCGTCGTAACCAGCGCACATCCGGGTGCCTGCGCACAATGCCCGACGCGGTGCATGGCGCATCCAGCAAGATGGCGTCAAAAGTATATCCGTCCCACCAGGCTTGCGGCTTGCCCGCATCGGCGGCTTTGACTTCAGCCTTGAGGCCCAGCCGGTTCAGGTTCTGATGAATGCGCTCGCAGCGTTGGGCGTCCACATCCAACGCCAACACATGGGCCTGCGGGCACAGTTCGAGCAAATGGCCCGTCTTGCCCCCCGGTGCCGCACAGGCATCCAGAATGCGCCAAGGTTTTTGGGTGTCCATGCCCTGCATGAGCAAACGGGCCGAGACTTGGGCTGCTGCGTCTTGCACGGACACATGGCCTTGCGCAAAACCGGGCAACTGGTGCACCGGCACGGCATGAGCCAATTGCAAGCCGTCTTGGCCCACAGGCTTGGCCTCCAAGCCCTGGGCTTGCAATTGGGCCTGGTATTGGGCCACGCTGTGGTGTTGGCGGTTGACGCGCAGTGTCATCGGCGCAGCTTGTTGCGCCAGGTTCAGCAGGTCTTGCCAATGATCCGGGTGATCGGCTTGCAAGCGCTCGATCCACCAGCGCGGATGGTTCCACTGCGCCAAAGGGTTGGCATCGGTCTTGACAATCAGCGCATCGCGCTCGCGCATGAAGCGGCGCAAGCAGGCGTTGATGAAGCCACTTTGGGCCTTAGTCTGGTGCTGCTGGCGGGCCGCCTCCACCGCCTGATTGACCAGGGTGTGAACGGGATAAGGCGCATCGGCGTTGTTCCAGCACAAAGCCAAAGCACTGCACAGCAGGGCATCGGCGGCCGGGGGCGGGGCCTTGGCGGCCAACTGCTCACGCAGTGCGGTGGCGCGACCCCATTGACGCAGCACCTGAAAACTCAAGGCCTGCACACCGGGACGCAATTCCGGCGGCACGCGCTCCAGTTGAGCAGTGAGCGATTGGCCTTGCCGCATGGCTTGTACGGCGCTGGCCGTGGCCTGGAGCAAACGCCACAAAGGTGCAGATTGACCTGCGGTATTGCTCGCGTTAGAGGTCTTGGAAATCATCGGAGGGGTCAACTGGAAGCGACGCTCAAATCCATGCGCAAAGCGGGCTTGAACTTCAGGCGCCGGGCCAGCCACGCGGCCGGACGCATCTCCAAGGCCTCGTTGTAGGCGACCACGGCCACATGGTAGGGAATGACTGCTGCAGGCAGCGTCTGGCGCATGCGACTCAATGCAATGTCGAGATCGGGCCTGACCGCATCAGAGGCGATTTGCAGCACGCGGCGCAGTTCGGCCACCAGTTGCTGGTGTTGTTGCACCACCATCTTCTGGCTTTCGCCCTCCAGGGGTTGCAGGCGCACTTGCGTCAAGGCTTCCAGCAAATCGTCGCACAAGGTTTGCAGGCCTTGCAGGGCTTGAATGTCTTCTTCAGTAGCCTGAGACTGACGCGCCGCAATGCCGCCTTGCAAGCGGACCAGCAAACGCAGCCACACGGCGTCGACGCTGCTCCATTGGCGAATCACGTCGCTGCGCAAACGCATCAGGCGGTTGTGCGCACCCACGGCCCAAAACAGGACCAGTGCTGCCAGCAAACCCAAGATCAAAGCGACCATGCACGCACCTCTTTGGAGTATCTTTAACAAAACAGCCCCTGACCGCAAGCGGTACAGGGGCTGGTCGTGATCACCGTGAAGCCGGTGACCTCACGCTTTAGGCAGCTTCGCCCGCGTCTGCAGGTGCGTCTTCGGCAGAAGACTCACCCGACAGCTCTGCGGCTTCGGCATCGGCAATGGCGCGGCGCTCGGCGTCGTCCATCGCGTCTTTCACCTTGCGGGCCTGGTGGTAAGCCAAACCGGTACCGGCAGGAATCAAGCGACCCACGATCACGTTTTCCTTCAGGCCACGCAACTCGTCGCGCTTGCCCATGATGGCCGCTTCGGTCAACACACGGGTCGTTTCCTGGAAGGAAGCGGCCGAGATGAACGAGTCGGTCGACAAGGACGCCTTGGTGATACCCAGCAACAAGTTGCTGTAGGTCGCAGGGATCTTGCCATCACGTTGCAAAGCGTCGTTGGTGTTGAGCATTTCGGAACGCTCCACCTGTTCACCTGCGATGTATGTCGAATCACCAGCGTTCTCGACCACGACACGGCGCAGCATCTGACGAACAATCACTTCAATGTGCTTGTCGTTGATCTTCACGCCTTGCAAGCGGTAAACGTCCTGCACTTCGTCGACGATGTAGCGGGCCAGTTCTTCGATGCCCAGCAAACGCAAGATGTCTTGTGGGTCGGCGGGGCCGTCCACAATGCTCTCGCCCTTGTTGACCACCTGGCCTTCGTGCACCAGGATGTTCTTCTCTTTGGGGATCAGTTCATCCCAGACCTTGCCTTCAGGGTCGGTGATCTGCAAGCGGACCTTGCCTTTGGTCTCTTTACCAAACGAGACGGTACCAGTGATCTCGGCCAGCATGCCCTTGTCTTTGGGCGAACGGGCCTCGAACAATTCGGCCACACGGGGCAAACCGCCGGTGATGTCTCGGGTCTTTTGACCTTCGACAGGGATACGGGCCAGCACTTCGCCAGGGCCCACGTCCATGCCGTCGCGAACCTGAATCAACGCGCCCACCTGGAAGCCGATCGTCACCGAGTGGTCGGTGCCGGGGATCTTGACTTCCTTGCCTTGGGCATCGATCAGCTTGACCTGAGGGCGGACCACTTTGGCGGCACCGCGACGCTTGGGATCGATCACCACCAGGGTGGACAGACCGGTCACTTCGTCGACCTGCTTGGCCACAGTCAGACCTTCTTCGACGTTCTCGAATTTCACCTGGCCGGCGAATTCGGTGATGATCGGACGGGTCAATGGATCCCAGTTGGCCAAGATCGTGCCAGCCTTGATGGTCTGGTCGGCCTTGATCGACAGGATCGCGCCGTAAGGCACTTTGTGACGCTCACGCTCACGGCCGTGTTCGTCGTGGATGATGATTTCGCCGGAACGGGCAATCACCACCAATTCGCCTTTGCTGTTGGTCACATAACGCATCGTGGCATTGAAGCCGATGATGCCGTTGGACTTGGCTTCCACGCTGGAGGCGACCGCTGCACGCGACGCCGCACCACCGATGTGGAAGGTACGCATGGTCAGCTGGGTACCGGGTTCACCGATGGACTGCGCAGCAATCACACCCACGGCTTCGCCGCTGTTGACCAAGCCGCCACGACCCAAATCGCGGCCATAGCACTTGGCGCACAAACCAAAGCGTGTTTCGCAGTTCAATGCGGTACGCACTTTGACTTCGTCCACGCCTTGCGCCTCAAGCACGTCGATCATGTCTTCGTCCAGCATTTCGCCGGCCTTGACCACCACGCTGCGGTTTTCGGGGTGCAACACATCTTCTGCCGCCGTGCGGCCCAAGATACGTTCACGCAACGATTCAATCACTTCACCGCCTTCAACGATGGCGCGCATCA